>JACRUD010000118.1 GCA_014304875.1 Vulcanimicrobiota bacterium | reverse complement strand
GAAGTGCATTCCGACCCGACCGCCCCACGTTCTCTGCAAGCCCTCACGAGGAGTTGCAAAATCGGCATAATGGCATCGACTTTGAGGCACCGAACTGGTGGAAGCCGCCGCATCTCGCCCAGCCGCAGCCGCCGCTTGCAACCCGCAACAAGTAAAACAAACGGTCAAGACTACCCGGAACTTTACGCGCTCTGATAGGTTTCCGCATCGAGGTGATCCTTTCGCCGCTCATATGAAATACGTCTTTGCAATGACGGCCAATCCGTCCCAAGGTTGACCTTTGCGGCGTGCAGAAACCGGCTCAATGTCGCTCGTTAATGCCGGCGGAATTCGGCGTTTTTCGGTCGCCGGACATAGCGGTCGCGACGTGGAGGCAACCAACTGTGTCGACGCAACGTTTACCCTTCCTCGTAGCCGCCTTCGCAGCCGCAATGCTTTGGGGTTGCCACGCAGGTGCCGTCGCTCCATCCCCTGCGCTGCCCCCTAATTCGCTCGAGACTATCGCTCAGCGCAACGCCGGTACCCTCGCCAGCCTGGGTTCGGGACTGATCTACGTCGCTGACGGGTTCTCCAACGCGATAACGATGTATCCCAAAGCCGGCAACGGCGACGTCCCGCCGTCAGCCACCCTCAGCGGCTCTAACACTCACCTCGACGACCCGGCGGTCCCCTTTGTCTCGACGAGCGGCGAGATCTACGTGACCAGCCCGCTCTCAAACTCGGTTGAAGCCTTTCCGGCGGGCTCGAGCGGCAACAAAGCGCCGTCGCAGCATATCTTCGGGCACAACACCGGGCTTAACGGCCCGGGCGGCATCACGCTCGACTCTAACGGTGACATTTTCGTAGCCAGTGCGCAGACGAATACGATCGAAGTTTTCGCAAACAACGCAAATGGCAACGCTAAGCCGATCCGCACGATCGCCGGTTCAAGCACCGGGCTGTCGAACCCCAAGGGCATCGCACTACGCCCGAACGATCAACTGATCGTGGCGGACTTTAACGCCAACAGGATCACGGTTTACGCCGCGAACTCAACGGGAAACGCCACCCCGATCCAGACTATCTCCGGTACGGCGACGGGACTATTGGAGCCGGTATTCATCGCGGTCGACAGCGCCGGCAATATCTACGCTACCAACTTTAGCGGCAACAGCATTGTGGAGTTCAAGCCGACCGCCAACGGCAACGCTAAGCCGATTCGCAAGATTTCGGGGACAAAAACGGGATTGTCGCGGCCCACAGGCTTGAAAGTGGCGACGAATGGAACGATATTTGTCGCCAACTCTAGCGCCAACGACATCGAAACGTATGCCGCGGGCGCGAACGGCAATGTGGCCCCACTGACGAGAATCGGCGGGCAAAAGACGAGGCTCTTTGATCCGAACGGGATATCGGTCTTCTAGCGCTGACGGCCTTTAGCAACCCAGGCGGCCGTTAGCTAGGCGCTTTAACGGCGGCCGAGCTCGCGTCGAGTTTCGTGTAAACTTTTCGGAGTGGCGTAATCCGTGGGATGCATTATCTCACGCAGCTTGTGCTTGTGCAACAGGTATAATCGTCTGACAGCCGTCGATTCGTCTCCAAGTTTTCGAGAGCCGTTCGATCGGCTTGAAGACCAGCTAGAGCGCGGACTCGCCCGAGCGGATCGTTTCGCCACGTTGGTGCGCAAGCGTACCCCCCCGAACGTCGACTCGACCGATTGGTCGTGCGCAAGCTCTTCCAGCTCGCGTTGGGGGAATTCGAAGTACGTGAGCATCCGCCCTTGATCGTCGCCCATGCACGCGGCAGCTTTGGGATAGTCGACGGCAAGCTTGTGCCAACACCATTAGTTCGGTTCTCGAAAGAGACACCAATAGAACTTGGCACCGTTATAGCAACCTTCTCCTTTCTGCCCTCGTGGGGTAGCACCTCGACTATCATATCGGGGGTTATGTCGTCGCAGCTCGAGGAAATCGACCGCGCCACTGACGGTATCCCCGTGACTCTCGCCGTTACTTGGTGGACTCCAAGGCAAGCGCCTTTGAAAGGAGCCCACATGCGCAAAGGGCGATTCAGCGAGCGGTCGAGGATTTGCCGCCAATTAAACCAGACGTTTCGGGCACAGCCCATGACCGGTCCAGTAAGTAAAACGTGAGGACAAAGACTGGAACTCGTGAGCCCGCGTCACGTTTACGCCTTACTCGCGTCCTGCGGCTAGCTTTTTCCGCGTGCTTTGATCGTGGAGTATATCCGAATGAACAGCTTGTGCAGGTCGCTTTTCGATTCCACCGGCCGGCTGTTTGCGAAGAGCGACACGACAAGATCGAAGTCCGGAAAGTAAAGATGAGCGGCGCGAAACCCAAGAGTCTCGCCCTGATAAAACCAGTAAGAACCAAGCTGGTCCTTGCGAGCCGCGACACCGAGTCCGAAACCCGCCGGGTCGTCCGCCGTCGGGGCGGCCAGCGGTTTTGCCGTCTTCACGGAGATCAGGCTTAGCAATTCTTTTTTCTGCCTTGGCGGCAAAAGCGACGTCCCTTGATAGAGCGCACGAGCCCAGGCGATCAAGTCCTCAGGCGTTGAGACGATCGAACCTGCACCTTGGGCCCACGATAAGCTGTAACCGCTCATATCCTGACCGAGACATTTTCCAAAGCCCGCATCGTCGTTTTCGTAGTAGCCGGCAACCACGCGCCGAGCGATGGCCGGTGGATAAAGATGCGAGGTGTAGAACGTATTGCGGAGCCCGACGCTTGCGATGATGCGGGCGATCTCCGCGTCGTAGCTCTTGCTCTTGCTGCGCGCGGCGACGACCTCTTGGGCCAGAAGGTATCCGGTATTCGAGTACGAGTACTTGGAGCCCGGCGCGTATTTCATTTTCGGATAAACGAGCCGGATGAGCGCGTCCGATGAAACGTTAGCGGCCGGGGCGCGCGCGTACGAGCGCCCCCACGCTGCCGTGTTGTCGTATGATTCGAGACCGCTTGTCATGTCGAGCAACCTGCGCAGCGTCAATTTCCGGTACGCGGGATATTGCGGAAGGTAGTCACCGAGCGGAGCATCGATCGATAGGCGCCCTTGAGCCTCGAGCTGCAGGATCGCAACGGCGGTAAACGCTTTGGTGTTGCTCCCGATTTGGTACAAATCCGTGGGCGCCACCGGACGACCCCCACGGTATTTCGTCGTCCCCGCCATGACATTGATCGTGGGCTGCGATCTGCCTAAACTGACGGAGAGCGACAGCGAGGACAGATGTTCTGCCAGCGAGCGGTCCTTCAGGTAGGCGTCAAGGTCACGTCGGAGGCTCACTTTGAACCCGGCCAAGTCATTGGGCGTCGCTGAAGCCTCAGCAACGCTCATCGAGCACAGACTCGCGACAACGGCCACCAATGACGTCACCCGTGCGAAGCATACCGGCGTACCGATCATGAGTAGGTCCTCGGGAATCTGCCGACTCGGCCGTGACCTGTCGTCATCGGCCGCTAAATCGGCGGCGGACTAGGATTGTGCCACGGATTGGCACCTTGAAAGTCGACCTCCAACGGAACGCATCGTACGATCGGCATGCCGCCGCGGAAACGACCGAATGGAAACTCATGTTTGTGATTCTGTATCGCAACGTTGTGGGAAAAGGTACCGACGTCCGTGACCCGCTCGATCAAATAGCCGCGTGATTCGATTCCCACGATAACGCGAGTTATGGTCAGCGGCGAGACGTTGACGAAGCTATACTTGATGTAAGGCTTTTCCGCCGGCGACTGCTGGATGCGGCGGCCATTGTCGTCGTAGCGGTATTGGGCGGGCTCCATGGGCACCGAGTCGCATTTCGTGAAGTGCACCGGCGCCTTTCCTTGGTTTGGCACACCCGAGCTAAGGGCATCCGCAGCGCGGCTGGAAAGTTACGTTGCTACTAGGACAAAGAAAAAGCATGACCACACTCGGGTGATCGAAGCGAGCTTTTCCATCGAGCGCAGCCTCCGATGACACAGCA
Source organism: Vulcanimicrobiota bacterium (assembly GCA_014304875.1). Taxonomy (GTDB): domain Bacteria; phylum Vulcanimicrobiota; class Vulcanimicrobiia; order Eremiobacterales; family Eremiobacteraceae; genus Mawsoniella; species Mawsoniella australis. The sequence continues at coordinate 1,173 of JACRUD010000118.1, read as the reverse complement.
ATCGCGGAACCGACGTCGCGGAGAGCACCGGAGGCTCCTGAGGACTCGGGGTGCTGCTCCGACCCACGCCGCGATCGTTTTGGCGCGCTGGATTCAACCAGCCAAAGCGTTCGTCCCGCCGACCGCCCGGTCGCCGCTGAAAACCACAGCTGTCGTCTCGCACTCGATTCAACTGCACTCGCGCGGCTCGACTATCAGAACTGAGCTCCAATCTCAATGCCGAGCCGGGTTTGACTCGTCGCGGTACCGGTTGCCCCAAATGCCGCGCCTGGGGCCGGGTTGCGTACACCGACGACTGAGTACTCAGCACGTAGCAAAAGCTGATTTCTCTTGTACGCCGGCGTTAGAGTCAACGTGCTCGCTCCGCTGCCGGCGCCGTAGCCGACGAAATCGGCATTCAAACTCGGATCGTGCGGCGCGCTGTGATTTCCTATGTCCTCGTAGCGGGCTCCGAGCGATAACGTCCTGCTGAAGGCATACGAGCCGAGGACGGCGCCCGCAAAAGCCGTCTCGCCATTGACGAAACCTGCGGCGTTTGATTGCGGCGAGTCGATGAACAGCAGATACGGGGTCAGCTGCAACTTACCGAGCTGCTGCGTCAGCATGAGATCGTACTCGGCTTTGTTCGCGATGCCGGTCGTCGGGTCGGCCGGCGTGTCCTTGCCCGGAACGATGAACGCGAACTGGACGCTCGTATTGCCGGTCGGTGCGAAACCGGCTAAACCCTCGACGGCACGATGGCTGCCCGAATAGTAACCGTCGTTGACTTCCAAGTCGCCGCTGAGTTTGCCGTTCGCGTATGCGGCTCGCAGGCCGCGGCTAAAGTTCGGTTCGACGGCAAAGGCCAGACCGCGCTGAATGTCCACGTTTTGAAATGTGAAGTTGCTCTCCTGACCCAGCAGCGTCGCCTGCTTCCCAACGCTGATCGTGAGTTCTTCGCTAGGGGCATATGCCACGTACGCGACGGGCACGAAACCAAACAGATCGGTGTTCGCGCCCGTCTTAAACGTCGGATTGATCGATAGGCCGACGACGGGAAACGCATACTCCCCGACGGTCGCGCCAAACCGGAAGCGTCCGGTGTTGCGGGTCACCGAGGCGAGGATGTTGCTGAAATCGGGCCGCGAGCCGGCGTCCTTTCCGCTTGCCGTGTCGAGCGCCCCGGTCGCATTG
>JACRUD010000017.1 GCA_014304875.1 Vulcanimicrobiota bacterium | reverse complement strand
ATCCGCAGCGTGACCTGCCGATCGGAATCCTGTTTAGCTTGGCTCTCTGCACCGTTTTATACATCGCCGTCGTCGCCGTGCTGACGGGCATCACGAAGTACACGCACCTCAGCGTTCCATCGCCCGTGTCCTATGCGATCATATCGCTCGGCCACCTCAACTGGGCGGGGGCCATCATTTCCGTGGGCGCTATCTGCGGTCTGACGACGGTCCTCCTCACGCTGATGTACGGACAAAGCCGCATTCTCTACGCGATGTCTCGCGACGGCCTGCTTCCCAGAGGCTTCGCCGCGCTGCATCCCGTCTGGCGAACTCCTTTTGTCTCGACGCTGACCATCGGCATCGTCTTCGCCGTCATCGCGGCATTCACGCCGATCGGCATCGTGACCGAGCTGACCAACATCGGCACCCTGGCCGCGTTCATCCTGACTGCGATCGCGGTGGTCATCCTCAGGCGCACTTACCCCGCCATGAGACGCGGTTTTCGAGTGCCCTTCTCGCCCGCCGTTCCCGTCCTCTCCGCCCTCGCTTCGTTCTTCCTCATCACCCAACTCAGGCCGTTCACTTGGATCAGTTTCGTCATCTGGCTCATCATCGGGCTGGTGCTGTACGCGGCGTACGGCCGAAGCCACAGCGCGGTAGCGCTCCAAGAGCGTGCCGCGGGCGCGGGCAGCACGCGGGGCAGCTGACAGGTGACTGCGACGCTGTCGGTCCAGTCCCCGCCCGACGCAGTCGTCAAGGCTCACGACCGCGCGACCAGCAGGCGCTCGCGCATCCGGGAGTCCGTCGCGGCGTCGATTAACGTCAAGGCCATGGCCGCGGCGCCGTCATAGACGGCGCGGTCGGCCGCCGGCCGCACGCAGCAAGCGGCGAATCCCGGCTGATGATTGACGGCCGGCAAAGAGTCGATCCCGATGAAGGGATGGATCGACGGCAGCTTCAGCGAGACGTTGCCCATGTCGGTCGATCCGGCCGCCTTGTTCAACATCTCTTCCACGTCCGGGAACACCCGCCCCAGCGACTGCGCATTGCGTCGATAAGCCGCCGCGAGCTGAGCGTCGTGGTGCAGCTCTGCGTACGGTTTGGAGCCGCCCACGATCTCCAGAGAAGCGCCGGTCGCCAGTGCGCCGGCTTGGAAACAGCGGAGCACTTTTTCTCGCACATCTGCAAGCCCGGCCAGCGTCTCGGCGCGAACGATGTATCGTGCTTCGGTGTGCGCAGGCACGATGTTCGGCGCATCGCCGCCTTGCGTGACGATGCCGTGAAAACGGGCGGCCGGGGGGATGTGCTGACGGATCAGTCCCAGCGCGACCTGTGCAACCGTCAAGGCGTCGAGCGCGTTTATTCCAAGCTCGGGAAATGCCGACGCGTGGGAGTCACGGCCGGTGTAACGGACGGAGAAGGCCGACGCCGCAAGGGCCTTCGGAGCGACTGCGTCGACCGGGCTCGGATGCACCATCATGGCGGCATGGATGCCGTCGAACGCGCCTCGCTCGAGCAGCAATATCTTGCCGCTCGCGTCTCCGACCTCTTCGGCCGGCGTGCCGATGATGCTCACCGTCAGCCCGAGATCGTCCGCCAGACCCGCTACGGCCATCCCCGCGCCCGCCGCCATCGCCGCGATGAGGTTGTGGCCGCAGGCATGGCCGATCCCGGGCAGGGCATCGTACTCAGCGCAGATAGCGACGTGCAGCGGTCCGCCCCCGCATCGCGCAACGAATGCCGTCGGCAGTTCGCAGATACCGGTCTGTACGGCCATTCCGGCATCCGACAGCAGTTCCGTCAGCCACGCGCACGCGCGCGCCTCCCCAAAGCCAAGTTCCGGGTGGGCGTGGATGCGGTGGCTTAAACCGACCAATTGGTCCCGTACGGCATCAAGACGCCCGAGCGCGGCGCATCGTAACTTCTCGTTGTCGTCGTGCATGGCCAGTTCTCCCAGGCAGAGTGCGCGTATCCCATTGCTTGGCGCCCATCATGATGGGCACGGCATGGAAGGCGGTTGGGCGTTGTTCTTTCATGCAGCGTCGTAATCTTGGGAGCATGCTTGTTGCCCCCAATTCTTTCCGGAACGCGAATAAGGGCCATGCGTCTCGCCGGGCGCGGCTCCATAGTGACGGCACACACGTTTACCGGCTCTGACGGCGCCCGGTGTAACGCTGGCGCAGAGGATGGTATCAGATTCATATGCAGATAAGCTGGACGCTTGCGACCATCAACATAGACGACGCGTTCAAATTGCGCCGCGAATTTTGTCGCTTTTTACATGCGCACGCTGCGGATTCGCGCGGCATCGACGACGCGGAAGTCATTTTCGGCGAATTGCTGTCAAATGCGATGGAACACGGTAAGGCGCCCATTGAAATCCGGCTCCTGTGGGATCGCCCGGAGCCCACTTTGATCATCGCCGACCGCGGTTCGGGATTCGAGCTAAAGGCCGACCTCCCGACAAATGCTCTTAGCGAGCACGGGCGCGGGCTATACATAGTTTCGACGATCGGACGCGGATTGGAAGTCGCGCACAGGCCGCTGGGAGGAGTGCGCGTCACAGCGATGCTCCCCGTCCGCCTCGGTCAGCGCATCACCCATCGCCTCGCCGAGTGCGGTACAGCTCTCGCGCTGACCATGCCCTCGGGCGCATCCATCGCGACGGCGCAACGCTATGGCGGCCAGGCGCCCACCTCCAAGGCATACCTGCGGAGATAGCCGTTCGACTGCTCGTTAGCGCTATTTCGGTTATTGAGGTGGCCGGAGGGCGAGTTGGGGGTCATCGGCTGACGCTTTGCCCGCTTCGATCAAAACGTAGCGAAAGACGTAGCCGCCCATCAGCGTCAAAGCGGACACCAAAATAGTCCTGAGACCGTGCTGCGTCGGGCGTAACGGCGCAAAGGCCATGCCGTTGTGGGCCATCGGGAGCGCGAGGCCGCCGATCAAAGTGAAGTTCCGCAACGATTGGCCGAGATGCCCTGAGAACATGGCCTCACCGGACTCGCCGGCATGCCGCCGGAAGTGAAGGAGCAGAACGGCTTCGGCACAAGCCGCGACGAATTCCAAGCGTTCCAGCTTCGAGATGGTCCGCGCAGGACCGCCGACCAACGCCAGGACGATGGCATTGGCGGCACAGGCGCTTGCGACGGACGAGCAGACCGAGATCGCAGGAATGTGGCGCTTCCCTTTGGCCCAAAGCGGAATCGCTGTCGCGCTGAGTAGAACCCCGGTGTAGCCGGCCATAAAAGCCCCCAACCCGGCTTGCATCAGGCCGACCGCTGCGCGCGGCAAGGCGCGAAACGCTCGCGGCGCTTTCCCGTCTTCGGCCAGTTGATGCGCGGCATTGACCAGCGCGACGTTGGAAAATAAAAGTAGTCCCCACACACCCATCGACATGACCGACTTCAGCTTGAAAATGCGGAGCATATGATGAAAACGCTCCGGCCGGCCGAGATGCGCGATGAGCATGACGGGTGAGATCGCCGCCAGCGAAAGCGACAAGTAGCGGCTGCTGCGCGCCAGCGTTCTATCTGCCTTGTCACGGGAGCCGTCGGCCAGGGCCGCCAGGATGCCGCTGCCACCCATGATTCCGCCGATGAAGAGATAGGCGACGACCTTCCAGTCCCAGTGCGGTCGTTTCAAAACCGGCTGCCCGAAATATGACTGGTGGGCAGCCGTCAGATCCCCGCCGGCCGCAGCTCCACGCATCGACTCGTCCGGCGAGACGGGCTTCACGCTGCTCCGGGGCCGCTCGGTGCGACCCAGAAAATGGCGATGCCGGCTAAAGCCAGCACGGCCGCAGCGGCTGCTGCGGCGGCATACCCCGCGGGTTGGTGCGTTGACGGCAGCACCGGCTTGGCAGGCAAATTGTACGCTTCGGACGGCTCGGTCAGCAAGAAAAACGCGTTGAGGTCTCCGACGGACGTCGTCTCGTCCACGCCGTACAGGTAGCCTTTGACTCCGCGCGTCCGCAGCTCGGTTACCCGCTCTTTGGCTCGCGCCTTCAAGTCGTCGACGTCACCGAACTGGATCGATTCCGTCGGGCATGCTTTGGCGCAGGCCGGCGTCATGGCGATGTTCTGGCGGTCGTAGCAGAGGGTGCACTTGGCGGCGATGCCTGAAGGACGCTGCAGGACCGATTCGTCGCCTTCTACGCCGCCGCTGGCAAGCGAACCGCAATCTCGATCGCCTGCGGCCGGCCCGACCGACGGGACCGCTGCCTGCGCGACCATGTCGATGACGCCGAACGGGCACGAAGGCACGCAATAGCCGCAGCCGTTGCAGACATCCGGCTGAACGTACACGTCGTCGAACTCGTTCCGGATGATGGCTCCGGTCGGACACGCCTCCAGACAGCCTGCGTGCGTGCAGTGCTTGCAGACATCGCTCATCATCAGCCAGCGCGATGCGGGGACGCCGTCCTCTGCCGTCGTGCGCTCGATAAATTTGACATGTCGCCATGTCGTGCCGGACAACTGCATGGTGTTGTCGTACGATTTGGCGCTGAACTCGTACTCCTCCGCCGGCAACTGATTCCATTGCTTGCACGCGACTTCGCATGCCTTGCAGCCGATGCACAGCGTCGTATCGGTGAAAAATCCCTTTGCCAAGACGATCTCTCTTTCGCGCCACTGTTCGCCGATACAGCCCCAACGTCGTGCCGCGACTTTCGTGCGCGGCCCGGTCGCCGCCGGACGGACCTAGAGGTCCGAAGCTACATTTCCCTTTCCCCGTCCAGGCCGTGCACCGTCGGCTGCCCGTCAGGATTTTGCTCCTCGTGCGGAACGCAAAGGCCGCCGACCGGTTCTTTGCAAAAGTCCCGGCGCCCCCGCCGTATATCGCAGGTCAACGTTTTTGCTTCGTGGATCGAAACGTTGGGATCCATCGCGAGCGGCACCAAAACGCCGGCGCTGTCACCGGTGGCGAGGCCGAGCCATCCGTAATTGTAGGGAACGCCGATTTGATGCAATCGCTGCCCCTTGCCGATGCGAAGCGGCGGCAGGCGGCCGGTCACCAGCGCCCGAGCTTCAATGCTGCCCATGGGAGCCGTAATCGTGCACCAGTGGCCGTTGCGGATTCCCTTGCGCACGGCAACCTCGGGATCGACTTCGCAAAAAATAGACGGCTGCAGTTCCGCCAGCCAATGGACATAAC
>JACRUD010000119.1 GCA_014304875.1 Vulcanimicrobiota bacterium | reverse complement strand
TGATTGAGCTGACGAGCCTCTTCGATCGCCAGCTCGATGACGCGCTTCGCTCGCGGTGTGAAAACCATTTCCTGCTGGACCGTCTGACCGCCGCGGCCCACGATGGCTTCCACTTCGGCCCGAACCTTCGCCAGGTTGACTCCGAGAGTTTCCAACACTTTGGCGGCCAGGCTCTCGCCTTCGCTGATGATTCCCAGCAGAATGTGTTCCGTCCCGATGTAGTTGTTGCCGAGGCGCTGCGCTTCTTCTTGCGCCAGCACGATGCTGCGGCGCGCCCGCTCGGTAAATGGCTCCCACATGCTCATGAAAGACTGCGACTCCTTTGACGATGCCGATTCGGCGAAGCCGGCATTCACCGGCCAAAACTCTCTTGTCTAGTATTCGACAGTTTCGACTCGGCTGCATCCTTCTAAGGAGAAGCACGCCCGGCGAGACGGGACGGCGTGCCGTCGTCGCGAGGCCGGCCGATGGAAAAGCCTCAAGCAACGCCGGTCCTTGCTGTGCTGGTGCCCATGGAGGGAAAGTTATCGGCTTTCGGTCGATTGAGTCGAAACTCCATCGCTACGCCCGAGTTTCACAACTCGGATGCGGGTTGAATTTCAACCCGCTCGCCGATCAGCACGCCTTGGAGCGACACCCCTTGAGGCTTGGCCCAATCATACCGCCGGCGCGTTTGGTCCGTCAAGATGCCTGGCGGAATCAGCCGGGGCGTTTACGAAGCGGCCGGACATAAAGATATGGCACATCGAGTCGCGATCGGTATCGGATCCAACGTCGGGGACCGGCAGGGAAACGTGACCGCCGCACTCCAGCAGTTGCGCCGCTTCATTCAAATCGAGCGCATTTCGTCCGCCTACGAGACCAAACCCGTCGGCTTTGCGGATCAGCCCGACTTCCTCAATCTGGCATGCACCGGCACGACCGACATCTCGGCGCAGGACCTTCATCGAGCGTTGCAGGCCGTCGAGAAGAGGATCGGCAGACGAACCACGCAGCGCTTGGGACCGCGCGCCGTCGACTTGGACCTGCTGCTGTACGACGATACCCGCATCGATCAACCTGACCTCGTCGTCCCCCACCACGGTCTCGCGTCCCGGCCCTTCGTCTTAATCCCGCTCGCGGAGATAGCGCCGGCCCTTAGGCACCCGGTCGAAGGCCGCACGATCGGCGAGCTGGCGGCTGGCGCGGAAAGCTCCGGAGTCCGGCGCAAAGCCGGTGGACTGGTCGCTCGTATCCAGCGAGACGTCCAAGAGTCGCGGCCGCAAGTGCCGCTGGCATTGCAGCGCGCGGGCGTCACGGGAGTGAAGACCGTCATCGCCGTCGCGGCCGGCGGGCGCCAGAGGTCGACTATTGCGGCCTTCGACGTCTTCGCAGATCTCGATGCCAGCCGCAGCGGGGTCCATATGTCTCGTTTCTCGCAAGACATAGAGGACGTGCTCGTCGATATCGGCTGCGATGAGGCGATCGGAGTCGACGCTCTCGCTCTTGCCGTCGCGCGCAAAGTGGTCGAAAGCCAAAAAGCCGAACGCGCGGAGGTCAGCGTGCGCGCCGAGATCGCGCTGCCTCGGCATACGCCGGCAAGCGCGCTGCCGACGCAAGAGTTCTACACGGTCGTCGCTCGCTCGGCCGTCACGGCCGAGCGGGAGCGGCGTCTGCTTGGCATCGAGGCGTTGGGCATCACCGCGTGTCCTTGCGCGCAGCAGATGGTCGCCGAGAACGCTCGCGGGCGCCTCGCGGACGAGGGCTTTAGCGAGCTCCAGATCGATCGCATACTGACGACGATTCCCGTCGCCACGCACAACCAGCGCAGCCTGGGCACGCTTTTGGTGGGGACGGACCGTCAACCCGACATCGAAACGATGATCGAGATCGTCGAGCAGTCGATGTCGTCGGAAACCTACGACCTTCTAAAGCGGCCGGACGAACTGTTCGTCGTCAATAAAGCGCACCATGCGCCGCGATTCGTGGAAGACGCCGTTCGCGAGATGCTGCGCTACGCGAACGATGCGTTGGCGGACTACCCCGACGAGACGTTCGTCTTCGCCCGCCAGACCAACTACGAGAGCATCCACAAGCACGACGCGATCGCTGAGTCGTGGGCGACGCTTGGCGAATTGCGCCGGGAACTACGCGGCGAGCTCGCCGTGCCCCACACGACTCTAGAGCAGTGGCTGTATGCTCAGGAGCCGAGCCGAGAGTAGGCGCGGGTGAACTTCGAACTTGCCGTCATGCCGTACCGCTCCATCCGCAGCCGCATCGTGCTGCGCCGCCGCTTGATCGGCGCGGCGCTGTGCCTCGCCCTCGTCGCGCCGTACGGCATCGCTCGCCATACCACGAGGACACGGCCTATGAGCGTGAGGGTCCTAGACGACGTCGCGACGACCGTCGGGCTGCGCTACTACGATCGGGTCTACAACGGCGTGCCGTGGCACCGGCGTGTGGAACTGTACCGCGCGCAATCCTTCGACACCGCCACGGAAGCCGACCGCTACTCCTTGCTTCGGCGCATGCTGGCGCCGCTGAAGGACAGCCACACGGTCATCTATTCGCCGGCGCAATTACGGCGCTTGGCCGAGCAGCCCCCCGACGACGCTCTGACCTGGAAAATTGCGGCGCCCCGGGTCGCATATCTCCACATCCGGGGCTTTCCTGACAGATTCGACTTGGTGCTTCGCTCGGCGTTCGGCGATTTGGGTTCGGCACCGATGATGATCCTGGATCTGCGCCACAACGGCGGAGGCACCGTCGATACGGTGGATGCCGTCGCGGGCATTTTCTTGCCCGCGGGCACGCTCGTCGCCACCGGCACGAGGCGTTATCACTATCGCTGGTTCGGAAGCAGCATTTTCCGCGCGACGGATGAGGCCGGCGTGAGTTACGGCGGCAAGCTCGTGGTGCTGACCGACCCCACCACCCAAAGCGGCGCCGAAACGTTGGCGCGCGCTTTGCAATTCTATCATCGGGGCCTAATCGTGGGCACGCGGACGGCGGGCAAGGTCCTCGGCGTCGACGTGCAGGAAAGGTTGCCGGACGGAGGATTGCTGCGGGTCGCGACGCTTGACATGCGAGCGGCTGACGGAGCGCGTTTGGAAGGCGGCGGGGTGCAGCCGGATGTCGTAGTCGCGGATCCCCGCGCTCAAGTGCGCACGGCGGTGAACCTGCTCAAACGTTAATCTGCAGCCGTTGCGATACGGCTGCAGCCAGGTCCCCAGCCGTCACGATCTGCGCCCTGGGCGCGTATTCCCGCGTCTTCACCAGGTCTCGATCGGCCACGCCGACGAGGATCAACGGGATGTTCCGGGTGTTGAATCCCTCGCTGAGATAACGAGCGGCTTCCCGGCCGTGCGACGGAATTTTGCTGCACGCGATGATGATCGTATCCGGGCGCTCGCGCGTGACCGTCTGGAAGAACCCCGGCCAGCGCGGCTCATCTTCGACGATCTCAGCGTCTACTTGTTCCAGCGCGGTTCTGATGGGGACGCACTTCGGATCCGTATCGAATTGCAGCAGAAGAACCCTCGCCATCAACGCATCTTCGGGCGGCGGGTAGCCACAGCCCTTGCGGGGAACCCGAAGCCCGAATGGAGCATCAATCAAAGCTCGATGCTTTGGCGGCCAAACGCGAGCTTGCGGCGCAGCCGGCCGGAGCGGGTTCGATAACCCGCCAGCACGAGCGCGGAAAACTGACCGCTCGCGAGCGCATCGAGCGGCTGGTCGACCCAGGAAGCCTGCACGAGTTAGACGCCTTTGCGGTCCACCGCAGCGATGCGTTCGGTCTGGCCGCCAGGCGTTTCGTCGGCGACGGCGTCATCACAGGCCATGCGACCGTCAACGGACGCCGCGTGTGCGTCTTTTCCCAGGACGCTACCGTTCTTGGGGGCTCGCTGGGTGAGGTCTTTGCGGAGAAGATCTGCAAGGTGATGGACCTGGCCCTCAAGACGGGCTGTCCCATCATCGGCATCAACGATTCGGGAGGCGCGCGCATCCAAGAGGGCGTCGTCAGCCTGGGCGGTTACGCCGAAATATTTTGGCGCAACGTTCAGGCGTCGGGCGTGATTCCCCAGCTCTCCATCATCGCCGGACCATGCGCCGGCGGAGCGGTCTATAGTCCGGCAATCACCGATTTCATCTTCATGGTCGACAAGATCTCGCAGATGTTCATCACCGGCCCTGAAATCATCAAGACGGTGACCGGGGAAGAAGTGACGTTTGAGGAGCTCGGCGGAGCGAACACGCACAACGCAATAAGCGGAGTGGCTCAGTTCCTGTGCGCAGACGAGGATGATTGTTTCGAACAAGTTCGCCACTTGCTCTCGTTCTTACCGGCCAACAACGTCGATGATCCACCGATGGACCCCGATGCCGATGATTCCGCAAGTCCGGACGACGACCTGATCGGCGTCATCCCGCCCAGCCCGAACCTGCCGTACGACATGACCGAGATAATCCACCGGGTCGTCGACGATGAGGAATTCTTCGAGGTTCAAGCGCTCTATGGCTGTTCGCTCGTCGTCGGTCTCGCGCGCATGGCCGGCGCCCCGGTCGGCATCGTCGCCAATCAGCCCAACGTCCTCGCCGGCGTGCTCGACATCGCGTCGTCGACCAAGGGCGCGCGCTTCGTGCGTTTCTGCGATGCTTTCAACATCCCGTTGGTCACCTTCGTGGATGTTCCAGGCTTCTTGCCTGGAACGAATCAGGAGTTCGGCGGAATCATAAAACATGGAGCCAAGCTGTTATACGCGTTCGCTGAAGCGACGGTGCCGAAGGTCACGATCATCACGCGCAAGGCGTACGGCGGCGCCTACGACGTCATGTGCAGCAAACACATCCGCGCGGATTTCAACTTCGCATGGCCGACGGCGGAGATCGCCGTCATGGGGCCGCGGGCGGCGGTGAAGATAATCTTTCGCGATGAGATCTTACGCGCCGACGACCCGGAGCGCCGAACCGAAGAGCTGGTCAACGACTACATCGATCGATTCGCCAACCCATACGTGGCTGCCGAGCGCGGTTATGTCGACGACGTCATCGATCCGGCTCGGACGCGAGCCGTCGTCATCGATGCGCTGGCGTCGCTGCGCACCAAGCGGGTCGGACGACCGGCGCGGCGACACGGCAACATCCCTCTGTGAATAGCGAGCCGCCAAGCCGGGAAATAGCTGCCGCGATCCTGGCGGGGCTGGCAGTGGCCAACAGCTCCGGCACCGGCCCACCGTCCGCGCCACGCGTGCTGACGTATCGCTCGACCGGTGTCGAGGGGCTCGGCGACGGGCGCCGGTTGGGATGGGCAGCGGTGGCGCGCCGAGAAGCGCTCGGCGACGTTGTTTAAGAAGGTCCTGATCGCCAATCGTGGTGAGATCGCCGTGCGCGTCATCCGTGCTTGCCGCGAGCTCGACATCTCAACGGTGGCGGTCTACTCTGATCCCGATCGGGACGCGGCGCACGTCGCCGCTGCGGATGAAGCGTATCGCCTCGGACCGGCTCCCCCCGCCGCATCGTACCTCAATGGCGACCGTTTATTGGATCTTGCGATCGCCGCCAGGTGCGACGCGATCCACCCCGGATATGGCTTTTTAGCTGAGAACGCCGACTTCGCGCGCCGCTGCGCCGCGAGAGGCTGCGTTTTCGTCGGGCCTTCTGCGGAAGCGATGGACCGCATGGGCGACAAGCTCGCGGCGCGGGAAACTGCCCGCGCCGCCGACGTCGCCGTGGTGCCTGGGACGATGGCATCGGTTCGCCGTGGCGACGACATCCGGAGGCTGGCATCGGAGTTCGGGTACCCGCTAGTGATCAAAGCCGCGGCGGGCGGAGGCGGCAAGGGGCTTAAAGTCGTGCTGGACGACGCGGGGGTGGAGCAAGCGCTCTCGCTGGCCGTCAAAGAAGCCGGCGCCTATTTCCATGACGACACCGTGTACGTCGAGCGTTACCTCCAACGTCCCAAGCATGTGGAAGTGCAGATCCTCGGCGACAAGTTCGGGCATGTGCTCTATCTAGGAGAAAGGGACTGTTCGCTGCAGCGACGGCATCAAAAACTTATCGAAGAGACTCCCGCCGCGATCGACGGGACGTTGCGTCACACGCTGCAAAGCGCGGCGTGCAAACTGGCTGCGGCCATCAACTACGACAGCGCTGGAACCATCGAATGCCTTGTCGAGGGCGATCGCTATTTCTTCCTTGAGATGAACACCCGCATTCAAGTGGAGCATACGATCACCGAGATGACTTGGGGTGTCGACTTAGTAAAAGCTCAAATCCGCATCGCGGCCGGCGAGGCGCTCTGGATGAGCCAAGACGAGTTGAGCTCGCGCGGCCATGCGATCGAGTGCCGCATCAATGCGGAATCTCCGGCGCATGAATTCCGCCCCAGCGCGGGTACCATAACCCACTACCGCGCGGCAGGCGGCCCGGGAGTACGCGTCGATTCCGCAGCCTTCGCCGGCGCGACGATTCCGCCGGATTACGACTCGCTGATCTCCAAGCTATGCGTCTGGGGAGAGAACCGGCAAGAAGCGCGGCAGCGCATGCTGCGCGCACTGGATGAGTCGGTGGTCACGGGCGTCGAGACGACGATTCCCTTCTCCCGCTGGCTGTTGGAGCAGCCGGCGTTCGTCAGCGGCCACTACGATACGTCGACGGTCGAAGAGCTGGTCCGCGCTCGGAGCGGCGCCGTCGCAGCGGCGTTTGCGGAAACCCCCGATGCTGCGCTGCAGGCGCCGCGGAGCGGCGATGGCGCCGGGCCAGAGCCGTTGACTGTCGAGGTCGACGGCAGGCGTTTTACCGTGCGGGTTTACGGCGCCCAGGCCTCTAGCGGACCGGCCCAAAAGGCGAATTCCAGGTTCAAATCACCGAAAAAAGCGGCCCAAAGCGGGACGTCGGTGCCCGCTCCGATGCACGGCCTGGTCGCAGAAATACGAGTCGGCCCCGGGGATGCGGTCGTCGACGGACAAGTGGTTGCTATCATCGAAGCGATGAAGATGATGAACGAAGTGGTCGCACATCAGGCAGGCATCGTTGGATCGGTGGTGGTCAAGCTCGGCGACACGGTTAACGCGGGCGCGTCGCTGCTGAATTTCGCCGAGCTGTAGGCCGCGATGCTGGCTATCGTTTTCGCCCTTGGGCTAACAAGCCAGTCCGTATTGCCCGCGCCGACGCGGACCGCGCCGATCGTCAACGCCGTCGCGCCGGTTTTTCGCCTGCCGCTTTTGGGCGGGTCGTCCGTCGACCTAAGCCGGCTGCACGGCCGCGTCGTCGTGGTCAACTTCTTTGCCACTTGGTGCCCGCCGTGCCGGGCTGAGACACCCGATCTGAACAGCGCCGAAAAGCGATACGGCCGCAATGGCGTCGCCTTTTTAGGGGTTGACGACCGTGAGAACCCGGCTCTCGTCGAAGCGTTCGTCCGGCGCAAGGACATTCGCTATCCGGTGGCATTGGACGCGGACGGAGCGATCTCGAAGCGATACGACGTGCGGGCTATTCCGACCACATACGTCATCGATCGCCTGGGGGTCGTGCGTTACCGACAGGTCGATCAACTGGACCGCGCGACTTTGAGCGCCGCTCTGGACGCCGCCCTGACGGGCCGCGCCGTGCCGCAAAGCGAAGCCGCCCGCCGCTTCGAGTCGACGGCCGTCACGGCCGCGCGTCAGGTGCGCGCCATCGCCGCGACGGCAGCCAGTGCCCTTGCCGCACGAAACGCCGGGGTCGCGCAGACCGATGCCGACGACGCCATCAAGATAGCGACCGCGGCCGGAAGGCGTCTTGACAGCCTGCAGGCCGGCCCCGAGGCAGCCAGCATCGACTACTTCAAGAGCACCCATGAGAGAGACGCTTTGAATGCCGCCCTGGCGGACGTCTATGATGTCCGCGCTCATGCCGGCTCCCGAAACCAAAGCGGTGACGCGGAGCAGGCTGCGCTATTGCGCGGCCAGATCGCTCAGGATCGAGAACGCTTCGCAGAGGCGGAACGATGGTATTTGCGAGCCGTCGCCCTGGCGCCACGCGATGTCGCCGGCTACGACGGCGAATATCTTGCGGCCTACGAGATGCACGACGACGCAAAAGCTGCCGCGGTCGCCCACGCGCGAGCTGAGGTAGCTCCGTCAGACCCCGAGAGTTGGCTTACGGCCGCCTCCGCCGCCATGGCAACACATCGTTACGATGACGCTTTGGAGCAGGCACGCCGGGCTCTGGCGCTGGCCACCTCGGCATATTCCAAGGATGCCAGCAAAGCCGGACCCGCTTACGAGCTCGGTCGCGTTTGGCTCAAGATAGCGCGCATCGAGCTCGCCGCAGGCAATCCCGCCGCAGCTAAACCGCTCTTGCGCGACGCAGCCACGACGGCTCCGGATACGATCGTGGCGCAGCAAGCGCAGGAGCAGTTCAGCGCGCTCACCGCCGCGCCGATCCCAATCGTCATCAGCGGTGCCCGCACCGCCAAATCGACGTCGGCAAGCCCGGCCGCTTTGTTCATAACGGTTCGTAATCCGTCCGTTTCAGCCCGGCAGGTTCGCCTGCTTTCGGGCGGGCTGCCGGCACACTGGATGCTGTCTTTTTGTTACGGGACCGTCTGCAATCCGTACAAGAGCACGGTCACGCTGGCTTCCGGCGCCAGCCGCCGCATAGAGCTTCAAGTCGTGCCCCTTGACGGCGCAGGCGGCAAATGGACGATGACGTTGCACTCCACGGGCACCTCGAGGCTGACAGTCGGCATCCGTGCCAAAGCTTTGAAGGCGGACGTCAGCGTCTCCGCATCCTAATGGCGATCTCGGTGCGGCCGCTTAAATGAGTGCGCAAAAGAGGCCCACGGAAAGCGGCATTGCGCTGCAAACCGTCTATACGGCTGCGGACGTCCGCGATTTGGAGCTGGACGCTCAGCCCGCGCCCGGCGACTATCCGTACACGCGCGGCATCAAGCGTGAAATGTACCGGAACAGGCCGTGGACGATGCGCCAGTATGCCGGCTTCGGCAGCGCACACGAGTCGAATGCGCGCTATCGTTACTTGCTCTCGCAGGGCCAAACCGGCTTGTCGGTCGCCTTCGATCTCCCGACTCAGATGGGGTACGACTCCGACGCTCCGCTCGCCGCAGGCGAGGTGGGCCGCACCGGGGTCGCGATCGACACGATCGAAGACATGGAAGCGCTTTTCCAAGACATTCCGCTTCAAGACGTCAGCGTGTCCATGACGATCAACGCGCCTGCGTCTATCTTGCTCGCCTTTTACCTCGCGATCGCGCGACGACGGGGCATCCCGTTCGACAAGTTGGCGGGCACGTCGCAAAACGACATCCTTAAGGAATATGCCGCCCGCGGAACCTACATCTTCCCGCCCGCACCGTCCTTGGCTCTGGTGGTCGACCTGATGCGCTATTGCCAGGAGCGCGTGCCTGCTTGGAACACGATCAGCGTCAGCGGTTACCACATCCGCGAGGCCGGAGCGACGGCCGTTCAAGAACTCGCCTTCACGCTTTGCAACGCGCGCGCATACTTGCGCTCCGCAGCCGGCGCGGGGCTCGATATCGACTCCGTCGCCGCGCGGATGTCTTTTTTCTGGAACGCGCACAACAACTTCTTCGAGGAGATCTGCAAGTTCCGCGCCGCGCGCGCCATGTGGGCGCACATCGTGCGCCACGAGTTCGGCAGCCGCTTCGAGCGCGCTTGGCTCATGCGCTTTCACGCCCAGACCGCCGGCTCGACTCTGACCGCCCAAGAGCCAGAGAACAACATCGTTCGAGTTTCGCTCCAGGCGCTGGCGGCCGTGCTCGGCGGCACCCAATCGCTGCACACCAACGGCAAAGACGAAGCGCTGGCGCTTCCGACGCAAGACGCCGCCAAGACCGCCCTGCGGACGCAGCAGATCATCGCGTACGAAAGCGGCGTGCCGGACGTCGCGGACCCTTTAGGCGGCTCGTACTATATCGAGCGGCTCACGGCAGACCTGGTCAAGGCGGCGACAGCACTCATGGCGGAAGTCGACGCTCATGGAGGTGCGGTTGCGGCCATCGAAAGCGGCTGGATGCAAGCCCAAATAGCCGACAGCGCGTACGGCGCGCAGCAGCGAAGCGAAGCCGGGACGGCGGTTGTGGTGGGAGTCAATCGCTTTAGGGACCCCGGCGAGTCGACCAATCCAGTCCGCCTGCATCGCGCCGATCCGGTTTTCGAACGGGGTCAATGCGAACGCCTTCGGGCCTTACGCGCCGCGCGAGACGATGCAGTCGTCGCCGAGCACCTACAGGATCTGAAAGAATCGGCCGCCTCCGGAGCGCCGCTTATGGCCCGCTTGATCGATGCGGTGGATAAAGGCTGCACGCTCGGCGAGGTATGCGATGCGCTGCGAACCGTCTTTTCGGTGCATCGCCCCAGGGCGGCCGTTTGATCGCCGGCCATCCCATCGATCACATCGCCCTGGTGGTGGCCGACCTGAATGCGGGCGAACGCATTTACGCTCGCCTGGGCTTCCAAGTGCGCTACAGGGAGCGAGTGGTCGACCAGGGAGTGGAAATCGTCGGCATGCGGGCCGGAGGGAACACCATCGAGCTGCTCAAGCCGCTTTCGCCCGATTCGCCGCTGGAGCGCTTCTTGGGAGATAAATCTTCAAAGCTCCATCACTTCGCCTATCGCGTTGACGACATCGCGGCCGAGTTGAGGCGCCTCAAACACGCGGACATCCGCCTGATCGATGAATCTCCACGGCGCGGTGCGCATGGCAACCTGATCGCTTTCATACACCCTTCCGCCACCGGCGGAGTGCTGATCGAGGTTTGCCAACCGTCCCAGACAGCGTATTTAGCCACGGACCTCTAGGTCCGTCCCCCCGACGACGGGTCCGCCACTAAAGCGGCAGGCGCGACATCAGGCGGACGCCGATCATACTTCGGTGTGCCGTCGGCAACGAACCGGCGTTGCCGATACTCATACTAGTGATATGAGCTCTTCATCTTTGACAAGCCGTCCCCGAGCGCTTGCAGCCGATCGCTTGGAGCGACTGTTCGCGTTGGCCACCGATTCGAAGCTCGACCTGCCGGACCAGGTCCAGGCCGTCCTTGACGGCGCAAGGCAGGCGCTGGGGCTGAACTTTGCGGCAGTCGGGCCGCTGGAAGGCAGCGGCATCGTCTGCGACTATTCGTCGGGCGGCGATGACGCTGATCTCCAGGTCGGCTCGCGAGACACCGACTTTTTGGCGCCGTTCGAAGTCGACGGAATCCGCCACGCTCTCCTGCTGGCCGGGCAGGGTCAACTGGCCGCCGGTGATGTGCCCTACGTCGCTCAGCTCGTTTCTTTCTTTTCGCACGCCGCGCATCGCGAGCGCAGCGAAAAGCGCGTCTCGCGCCTAGCGTGTGAGGATACGCTCACGCGGCTTCCCAATGGCGCTTTCTGCGAGGATTGGGTACGCAAGCAACGATCGACCGTCGAATCCGGCAAGAAGCAGTTGGCCCTTATGATCGTCGCTCTTGACCGGCTCACTGATGTCAATGCATCATTCGGGCACGCAACCGGCGACAGCGTTCTCATCGAAGCGACCCGGCTGCTGCGCGCGGCCACGCCCGATGCGGACCTCCTGGGCCGTATCGGCGGTGCGGAGTTTTGCGTGGCGTCTCGGGCGGCGGATGAATCGGATATCGACGTGGTGGGACGTCGTATACTGGATGCGTTCTCCGCGCCGTTGGAGGTGAACGGACACACCATTTGGCTCACCGCCAGCGTCGGCATCGCGCTCGGCGGAACACAAGCGCTGGAGCACGAGCAGCTATTTGAAGACGCGCACGCAGCTCTGGACGAAGCGAAGGCATCGGATCGGGAGCGTCTCCGCTTTTTCGGGAGCGAAGTCAGCGAACGGTTACAGCGGCGGCAGGCGATGCAAGCCGATTTGCGGCGAGCGTTGCGGCGCGAAGAATTTTGCCTGTTTTACCAGCCGGTGGTCGATCTGGCGACCGGCAACGTCCAGGGCGCCGAAGCGCTGATCCGATGGAACCATCCCGAGCGCGGTCTCATCGGTCCTTTGGATTTCGTGCCGGACGCAGAAGAGGCCGGACTGATGCTGCCCATCGGAGCATGGGTCATAGAGCGCGCCATGCGCCAGTGTCGCCGTTGGTGCGAGGAAGGCATGCGGTTGCGCGTCTCGGTGAACGTCTCCGCGAAGCATTTCCAGGCTCCCGCCTTCACGAAGCAGGTCGCGGCGGCGATCGGCCGCAGCGGTGTGGATGCCTCTTTGATGGAGGTTGAGATAACCGAGAGCGTCGCGATGCAGCATGCCGCGATCGTGTCCTCAGTGCTTTCAGAACTAAAAACCTTGGGAATACGCATCGCGCTGGACGATTTCGGAACCGGCTATTCATCGCTTGCCTACCTCAAGAGCCTGCCTGTCAACATCATAAAGATAGACCGCGCGTTTATCGCCGGAGTCCCGATCGACAACGATGACACGGCCATCGTCCGTGCGATTATCGCATTCACGCTGTGCACCGGTCGGCAGGTGCGTGCCGAAGGGGTCGAAACCGTCGAACAAGCGCACTGGCTGAACGCGGAGGGCTGCGACATGGCCCAAGGATTTTTGTTCGGGCGTCCGCTCCCGCCGGATGATTTCAAGCAGTGGCGCGCGACGTACTCGGCCGAACAGCCGCCATCAGAGGGCGCTTTTCCCTAAATTGTCTTTTTGCGACCGGCGCCGCGGTCGCACTAGCACCGACGAGCAGGTCCGGCGCCGAGCTTGCGTCCCAAGAGACTTGAATCGCGCGACGAATCGTACCGCATGCTAAGCAGCGCGACCGTCAGAAGCCTGCTGCGTCGCCCCAGTCGGACGCTCCTGACGATTCTTGGAATCGCAATCGGAGTTATGGCGCTGGTGACGGTCGGCGCTCTGGCCGCGCAGCTACGCCGCGTCGTGAGCCGCAGCGAGGCAGCGAGCCAAGGAGTGGTCCTCGCCTTCGTCGCTCCCGAAGCCTTCCCGCGCATCGAAGCGCAGCTCCCCCGCTTGTCAAAGCAACTGAGCAGGATCCCGGGCGTCGAGGGCGCCGTTCCGGAAGTGGTGCTGCCGTTCCACTTCGGACCGGCGCAACGGGAACGATTCGGCCCGCCGCAGTTGATCATCGGCCTTCCCGACCGTCGTGCCGGGCTGCTGAATTCGACTCTGAGTATCTCCACGGGGTCGGGACCAGCCTCCGGCGATGAACGGCTCGTGCAAGTCGGTTCGGATTTTGCCCGTAGCGAGGACGTCGGCGTGGGAGACGTCGTCTCGCTCTACGGCTCTTCGTATCGGGTGTCCGGAATCTACGGGCAATCTTTTACGGTGTTCGATTCCGCCGTGTTCGCCCCGTTCGAAGAAGCCCAACGCATGGTCGGGCAAGCCGTCCCCGCAGCGGCTCGGCGACGAATCCGCGCTCGGGACATCGCCACCGACTTCGTCCTCATCCTAAAGCCCGGCACGGACCCGTCACTGGTGGCGGACCGGATTAATCTGATCGACGGGTTCCATGCCACCGATCCGCATCGGCTTAACGCAGGCCTTGAAACGACGGCGCGGCTTTTCGACTCTATAATCTTCGGCGCGGCGCTGGTTGCTTTGATCATCGGCGCGTTGTCCGTCGTCAATACGATGGCGACGGCCGTCCGCGAAAGGACCAGAGAAATCGGAATACGTAAGGCTCTCGGCGCGTCGGATGCAGCGGTCTTGGCCGAGGTCATGCTAGAGTCGGCGGCCATCGGCCTTCTCGGCGGCATGGTGGGATTGCTGGGGGGCGCAGTGCTGTGCGCTTACCTTGATGCGCGAGCCGCGGCCGCCGGCTCGTTGCAGCTCTTCGATCTGACGCCCTCGCTGAGTCTCGGCGCGCTTGCGTTTTCGACACTTCTCGGGGCGGCCTCGGGCATCGCTCCGGCATGGGGAGCGGCTCGCCTCAACCCGACAGAGGCGCTGCGCCGCCTATGATCGAGTTTCGCGACGTCGTCAAAGTACACGCTCCGAAGAGCCCGCGCGAGGTGCGCGCTCTGGACGGAGTGAGTTTAACGATTCCAAGGGCCGCGTTCGCCGCGGTGGTCGGTGAATGCGGCGCGGGCACGCCAACGCTGTTGACGATCATAGGCGCCCTCGACACTGCGACGAGCGGAACCGTGCTCGTGGATGGGGCGCTTCTCCACACGGGCTCCCGCCGCCGGATGGCGCAGCTGCGCGCGCGCCGCTTCGGCTTCATCTTCCAAGGATTCGACCTCATATCGTCGCTGACCGCGTGGGAAAACGTCGCCCTCGCCATGCGGTACGCGGGCACGCCGGCCCATGAAGCGCGTCGGCGAGCGAAGGAGTTGCTTGCCGACGTGGGCTTGGATGGACGTATGGACCATCTTCCCGGTCAACTCAGCGGCGGGCAGCAGCAGCGAGTCGCCATCGCTCGCGCGCTCGCGAACCGGCCGACGATCGTGCTGGCGGACGAGCCGACCGGTGAGCTCGATTCAACGACGGCGGAGCGCATCATCAGCTTGCTGCAGGCGGCGAACGAGCGGTATGGGGTCACCATGATCGTCGTCACCCACAACCACGAACTAGCGCAACGCTGTGACCCTGTTATCCGGCTGAGGGATGGGCGCGTCGTTGGGTAGACCCTGCCTCGCGTACCTTGCGGCATGCAGCGTCGTATGCCTGACCGCATGCGGTCACGCAACGGCTGCGCGCATCCATGAAGTGCCTCCCGGCCGCTCGATCGTCGTGTTCGGCGACAGCCTGGCGCTCGGCACCGGCGCCTCAGATGCTTCACGAGGTTTCGCTTTCGTTTTGTATGGACGCATCCTAGCCCGCACTCCCAGCGCGCTCATCACGAGCTACGCCATCGGGGGCGCGCGCGTCGCCGACCTGATAGACGAGGAGTTGCCGCAGGCCGCCGGTCACGTCGCGACCGACGTCTGGGTCTGCGTGGGCGCAAACGACGTCACTCATGGGACCCCGCCCAAGCGCTTTCGCCAGGATTTGCAAAAACTGTTGCGCTCCATCCGCCGGCACTGGCCGCAGGCGCGCCTCGTCATCTTCGGCATTCCGGACGTCTCCCGATCACCGCTTTTTGCCGGCTCTGGGCGAGCGGACTTGAGCCGAGAGGCCGGGGTCGATAATACGGCGATGCACGCAGTCGCGGCGGAATACGGCGGCACCTTCATCGACCTATTCACGTTTAGCCGCGCGGCTATGGATGCGCGGCGGGACCTGGCTTCGGACAACTTCCATCCCAACGACCGGGGGCACCGGGCGATCGCGGAATACGCAGCCGGCGCTTTACGGCTGCCGTAGATCTACGGCGAAGGAGGCAAGGCGGCGATGTCGGGCGGTCCGACGACCTCGCGAAGAAAGCCTGACGCCTCGTCGAGCAACGCGCGGGCTGTTGCGGCGTCGCAGCCCTTGTGCAGCATCACGACGGCCGTCTTCACCTGCCAGCCGCAAGCGTCCAGCGTCCGCTCCGCTTCGTCGGCGGGAACTCCTGTCAAAACGCAGGTCAGGCGTTGCGCCCGCGAACGAAGCTTGCGGTTCGTCGCTTTCACGTCGACCATGAGGTTTGCGTAGACCTTTCCGAGCTTGACCATGGCGGCCGTGCTGATCATGTTCAGCGCCATCTTTTGCGCCGACCCCGCTTTCATGCGAGTCGATCCCGCGATTACCTCCGGCCCCGTCAACAAGACGACCGCGATCTCGGACTCCAAGGCCAGCGGCGACCCGGGGCTGTTGGTCATCCCGATCGTGAGAGCGCCGCGAGCACGCGCGGCGCGCAGCGCTCCAAGAACGTACGGTGCCGTTCCACTTGCGGAGATGCAGATCACGGCGTCCGTCGCTCGAACTCGTTCGGCTTCATTCGCCCCGGCAGCCGTATCGTCTTCGGCGCCTTCGACCGCCTGGACAACAGCTTTGACTCCTCCGGCGATGTGGGCGACGATGCTGTCGGCAGCGGTCGAAAAAGTAGGCGGGATCTCGGCGGCATCCAGCACGGCGAGGCGGCCGCTCGTGCCGGCGCCGAAATAGTGCAGGCGGCCGCCCTTTTGCAGGCGCTCTGCTATTTGGTCGACGACGGCCGCGATGACGTCTATCTCACGTTCCACAGCCCATGCCGCGCGCCGGTCTTCGTCGTTGATGCGGTGCAGCATCTCCCGCGTCCCCAGCTGGTCGAGATCCGCGCTGGAGGCGTTGGGCTGCTCGGTCAGGGGCTCAGCCATAGCGGTTCACGAGGCGACTACGCTCTCTCTTAGAGCCGACCACCCTTGTGCTGATCTCATTCTGCGCCTCATGGGCCGCTTTGGCGCGAAAGAAAAGCCCGGGCGCGCCGGGCTGCCGATGAGCGCTGAATCAGCTTAGTGAAAGGACGCCAATTTGACGGTCGTCATGCCCAGCGCCTGCGCCACGTCGTAGAACGCTTGATTGCTGATGCGATGATAATCGTAATCGGCTTTCTTCCCGAGCTTGGCGTCGATGTCGTTCATGATCTGCACGTGCATCTGGTGCGAGACTGCTTTGTCGAGCAAGTACTCTATCTGGAAAGCGCCGCCGGGCGCGGTTCCGGCTTTGACCAGCGTCGCGGCCAGCTCTTTTCCCGCTAGGTTGCCCATCGGAAGCTTGTAGCCTTTGCGAGCGGCGATGTTGCCGGCGTCGTTCATCGCGAAATCGAAGGCCTTCAGCCACGTGTTCACCCCGTCCGAGCCGTATTGGTTCGTCAGCTTTGTGACCTCGGCGCTGACCAGCTTGGCGCCCACCATCGACGTCAGCGCGCGTGCGGTCGAGAACATCGGATGACTCATGCCGCGCTGCATCTTCATCTTATCGCGCATCATCATGTTGCCATGACCCATCATTTTGTCGTGATCGGCCATCATAGCGTGCAACCGCATATTGGACACGCCGAGACCGGCGGCGACCAGCGAGGCGGTCACCGTCAATGCTGGTGGTCCGTTATAGACAGGGCCGCCGAAACGACCGTGCATCGCGGACCCCATCATCATGTCGTGGCCCATGTCGGTGGGCATCGCCAACGCCGCGCTGGCGGTCAAGCCGAGGGCCACGGCGCAGGCGAGCGCAAAACGGTAAAAATTCATCAAATCCTCCAACGTCGCGTGAAAACAAAGTGCATCCGTAGCGCATAACGATAAAAAGCACTGCTCGGATGCATCGACAGCCGGTCTGCGCCGTGCGAATCGGTGACTCCTCCGAGCGTTGAAGCGGAGGACATGCGCGCACGACGCCTCATTCGCCCGCCCGCTATGAACTGATCCGCCATCTCCGTCCCCTGGGCGCGGGGCGTTGAACAAGCTGCTTCAGGCTAGTCTTCACCGGCCGCGAGCTCCAGCGCGCATAAGACCGCCCCCACCACCGGTTCATCGCGCAGGTGACAGACCTCGCACCCGCCGATGCGCTCGGCTCTCGCGGTTAGCACGTTTGCGAGCTCCGGAACCGCCGTAAAAGCACCGCCGGAAAGGACGATGGGCAGCGGCGTTTGCGCGACGCCTTGGATAGAACGGACGGCGGCTTCCAGGCAGTCAGCCAGCAGATGACCTTGCCCGTCGACGATGTGAGTGGCCGTGACGTCCCGCGTGACGTACGCATCATGGACCAAAGCGGCCAGGGACGCGATGCGCGCGACATCGGGAGGCCAGCGATGGACCTTCGCGATGATATCGTTGACGGTTCGCGTGCCGAGAGATTCGATGACCGCAGCGGAAAGAGCACCCGCGCTCTCCGCTCCATCCAATACCCGCGCCGCGTGGTGAACCGCAGCCAAGCCCATCGTGTACGCGCTGCCGTCATCGCCGATCAAGGCTCCGTATCCGCCGGCGCGTATTCCCGTTCCGTCGCGCCGTTCGCCCCACACTAAGCTGCCCGTTCCCGCGACGACGATGACCGCGGGTCGCACTGCGGTCGCCGCGCGTAAGGCTATTTGCGCATCGTGACGTAATGCCACGGTCACGTGCGCGGGGATGCTCGTTGCCAACAGCCGCTCGAAGGAATCGCGATCGCTGGGCCGATCGATCCCAGCAGCGCCGACGCACAGCGCGCGAACGTGACCGCCGCTCAATAGGCGCCCGAGGACCTCGCTCAGGTTTCTTTCTGCAGAAGCGAGGCCGACGGACCTGATATTCGCGCCGCCGGAGACCGCTCGGTCGACAACCGCGCCGCTGCGGTCCACGAGCAGCCCGAGGGTTTTGCTCGCGCCCGCATCGATTCCGACGGCGATGCCGGCTTCGCTGCTATCGCCCACGCGTCACCGCGGAAATCAGCTCTTGCATTCGTCCCGCCGCCGCGCCGTTCAGCGCGAGGCTGCCCATGACGACCTGGCGGAGCGCCCCAGTGCAGGACGGTAAATTGTTGGGTCTGCCGGCGACTGCATCGTACGCCAAGACGGCAAAGGCTATGGCTTCCTTGGCGTCGACATCGATGCCGAACGCGTCCGATGGTTGCAGCCTGTGCGTTCCCAGCTCGTCCGCAAGCATGCCCAGCAGCGTGGTGTTGTGGGTGCCGCCGCCGGACACGATGACCTGCGCGTAGTCGTCGGGGACCGCTTCCGCGATGGTTCGGGCGGTCAGCGCAGTGACTGTTGCGACGATCTCCTCAGCACTGCGCCCTTGCTCGACGGCATGCCGCCAGACGCTCGCGGCGTAAGATCTTCCGAACTCTTCCCGGCCGGTCGACTTCGGCGGCACCCGGGCGAAGTAAGGATGGGAAAGCAACCAAAGCAAAAGGTCGGGGTCCACCGCGCCGCGTGCTGCAAAAGCCCCTGCCTCGTCGTATTGGCGATCGCCGGACGTCGCGATTTTTACGCATTCATCGATGACCATATTGCCCGGACCGGTGTCAAATGCGCGCACCTCGGACGCGCCGCAGGCAGCCGGCAGCAGAGTGATATTCGCAATGCCTCCGATATTGACCGCGGCGCGCGATTCCGACTCGCTGCGCAACAGCGCAAAGTCGAGATATGGCACAAGGGGAGCGCCCTCGCCTCCGGCCGCCACGTCTGCGGCTCTGAAATTGGCGACGCACGGCACGCCGGTCCGTTGGGCGATCACTGCCGCCTCGCCCACCTGCAGGGTCGAACCGGCGGCAAGAGCGTCGGGGGAATGGGGATCGTGGTAAAGAGTTTGACCGTGAGAACCGATGAGGCCGATTGAGTCCATCGCAATCCCGGCCCCCCCGGCGACCGCGAACGCGGCGTCGGCGAACTCTTCCCCGATGGCGAAATTCAGCGCACAGATTTCGCGCGCGCTTGTGCCCGGGGGGCCAAAGGCGGCAAAGATTGCGCTGCGCAGCGGGGGGCTGTAGTCGACGGTCTCAAACGCCTCCAGCCGCACCAGTAAACCGTCCTGGGAGCGGACGATATCGACGAGCGCCGCATCGATTCCATCGCAGGATGTGCCCGAAATCAGGCCGATGGCGCGCACGTCGTCAGTCGCCGAGCGGCGATGCGTCCAATTCGTCGACGATCGAATCGTGAACCGCCGCGCGAAGCGCGCGGATGGGTTCCGGATCGCGTGACCTCTGGACGCGGTTGGTCAGCAACGCCACGGTCAGCCCACGATCAGGATCCACCCACACCGACGTCCCCGTATAGCCGGTGTGGCCGAACGACTCGTAGGAAAACAGCCGGCCGCATGAATGAGCATCCGTGGCTTTGAGTGCCCAAGCGAAGCCTCTCCGTTCGTCGGCCGATCGCGCTTGTTCGCGCACCGCGCTCAGCGCAGTCGGTCGAGTCAGAACGCGCCGCCCTTCGATCAGGCCGCCGAGGCGGAACATCTCCGCGAAGGATGCGGCGTCATGCGCGCTCCCGAAGAGACCGGCATGGCCTGCGACGCCTCCCATAGCCCAGCAGTTCTCGTCGTGGACGTCTCCACGGAGCAACCCGCCGCGGCGAGCATCATGCTCGGTCGCGACGATACTATGCCGCATCTCCGGTGGCGGGCGATATCGCACGCTATGCAAGTCAAGAGGTTGCGTCACGTAGCTCTGGATGGCGCTGGCCAGGGACAGGCCCGAAAAGCGCGCAACGGCTTCTCCTGCCAGCATGAATCCCAAATCGCTGTAGACCACCTCACGTCCAGGCGCGTTCGCCAGAGGAATCGAGCATACCCGATCCAGGACCGCTTCATAGGTCGCCTCGTCGCGAAAGCTGACGTGAGCCGGTAGGCCCGACGTGTGGCTGAGCAAGTGGCGGAAAGTGACGTCTGCGCGGCGGGCGTCGAGCCCGCCGAACTCGGGCATGACGGAGACCACTGGGTCGTCCAAAGCGAATGCTCGGCGGTCGAACAAAGCGAGCAACGCGGTGCCCACGAAGAGCTTGGTCAGCGACGCCAGATCGAAAAGTGAGTTGATCTTGACGCGCGTTGCCCCCGGCGCGTGTGTGCCGAACGCCGCGCGGCACACGACCTCGCCATGCGAGCGAACCTCGAGGGACGCCGCGGTATACACATCGCCCAGCTTCTCTTGTATGAGCGCCAGCGTGGAATCGAGTTTTTCGCCACGCGCATGATTGAGAATACCGCGCCTCACGTGGAGACGGCAACCGGCGGCAGCCTGACCGGAAGTCGGCCGACCGGCTTGGCGGGGCCCAAGAGAAATTCCGCAACGGCTTCCATGGTGACGTCGTCGTCGCCGTAAGCCGCGAGCACCGTGACCTCCGGCGGTACCCGGCATGCATCGTACGGTTCCCGTGCCGCTACGACGACAAGCGGCTTGCCCAACATCGCCAAATCGGCCACCGCGCGCGCCTGCAGCGGATGCTGAGCGGCGCGGCGCGTCACCGCGACCACGGCCGTCGCCGTTCCTGCCGCCATCAAGAGCTGTTTGTATTCATGGCCGGCAGGGTCGAGGCTGCGGAACTGCTCGTGGACGCGCGCCGCTTTTGACTCTAACCGCTTGCCCAGTGACGTTCCGGCGGCGCGACTTCCTTCGACCGGGCTCATCGCATCGCCGACAAATTGGACGACCAGAATTCGGTCCCCGTGCGCGCACCGCAAGGGCAGTACTCGTTGAGGGTCGCGCACGCACGTGACGCACCGCAGCGCCGCCTCGATAGCGACGCGCCTATGATAGCTGCTCCCCACTTGGTCCAGGTCGCCGGAAGCGAAAGCCCCTAGGTGGTCGCGCAAGGCTTCGATGCGCGATAGGCTGAGCTCGATTTGGTCGGCATCCAACCGGCCTTCGAAAATCGCCGCGCGCAGTCCGTTCACAGCCTCACGCGCAAGCGTCCCCGAGTGGGAGAAAAGCACCAGATCGGCGCCGGCAGACACCGCGGCGCATGCGGCCTCTCCGGCTCCGTAGCGCGCCGCCACCGCGCTCATCTCCATGCAGTCGGTGCAGATGACACCTCGATAGCCGAGTTGCTGCCGGAGAAGGCCCGTCAGGATCGCCGGCGACATCGTGGCCGGCAACCCGCTTGCTTCAACTTCCGGGAACGAGATGTGCGCCGTCATAATTGCCTCGACGCCGGCCGCCGCGGCGGCGCGGAAGGGAACCGCTTCACGAGACAGCAGACGGGCCAGATCGTGTTGCAAGACCGGCAGATCGAGATGCGAGTCTACCTTCGTGTCGCCATGTCCGGGAAAGTGCTTCGCGGTCGCGGCCACCCGCGCGGACCGCAGTCCGCGCACCGCCGCCGCCACGTGAAGGGCCACCGCTTCCGGATCGTCGCCAAACGAGCGGACACCGATCACGGGGTTCGCGGGGTCGCTGTTGATGTCCGCAACCGGCGCGAAGTCGAAGTTCACGCCCAACGCGCGTAACTCTGTCCCAACCGCTCGATACACGAGCTCGGTCAATGCGGGATCCCCTGCCGCTCCCAAAGCCATCGCCGATGGCGTGGTCGTTCCGAATGCGGAAAGCCGTGAGACGCTGCCGCCTTCCTGATCGATGGCGATCAGCAGCGGCCGCGCGCCGCCGGCGCGACCCGCGGCCTGCAAAGCCTCTGTCAGGTCTAAAGTTTGTCTTGCATCCCGAAGGTTGCGCTTGAAGAGAATCGCGCCGGCGATGCCCTCCACGAACTCAAGCGGAGCGTCCTGCGAGGTCGTCCCGTCGAATCCGACCATGAGAAGACCGCCGGCGCGGTCTGCTAGGGCGCGCAGCCGCGCCGGGCTGGGCGTGCCGTGAGCAGTAGACGCGCGCTTGAGCGGATTTCCCGCCCTCAAGTCCACCCCAGGACCCGCTTCTTTAGCGTGCGCGGTGCGTCCGGGTTTAGTCCGCGGGCAAGGCCGGCGTGCAACGCCAAGCCTTGGAGTTCGACGATCGCCTTGCAGGCAGCGGCGAACCGCCGCGCTTCCGCAGAACCGCGCGTTGACTCGGGCCCATACATCCCGATTCTTATAACCCGTGCTCCTAAACGGCGAAGCGAGAGCATCGCCTTGGCCGTCTCACGGGCATCTCCGTCGACTTCAAGCGCGATCGCAACGGCTTTGGGGCCGATCATCACCGTCGCACCGTGCTTGAATTCTCCAAGGACATAGGCCTCCGCGGGCAGCTCCGCCGCTTCCTTTAGTTTCAGCGCTCCTTCGAGAGCGCACGCTTTCCCCAACCCGGAGCCGAGAACGAAAATGCGCTCGGCGTCATCGAGCGATCGCACGCGTGCCCGCAGGCGCGCTTTGCTGACCCGCAATGCGTTCTGGACTTCGCTTGCCGCCAACTGCAGGGCGCGAGCGCCAGACCCTCCGGCCAGGACCGCGATCGCAGCCAACATGGCGATCACACTCTTGGTCGCCGGAACGGCCCGTTCGATCCCGGCGTCCAAAAACAAGCTCACCCCGGCGAGGGAATCGAGCGGAGAACGGCGCGTGTTCGTCACCGCTATAAGCTCCGCGCCTCGCCGTCTCGCCGTGCGCGCCGCGTTGAGGACGTCCGACGAACCTCCGCTTTGCGACAAGGCGATCACAGCGACGTTTTCCAGATCGGACGTCGTGAATTTGCCGAACTCGGAAGCCGGAATGGCCTGCGCTGGAACGCCGCGGGCTGAGTACAATGCTGCTCCTGCCAAGGCAGCATAGTAGGCGCTGCCGCTGCCCGTCAGGATGATGCGATGGTTTAACCGCAAGCTGTCCCGTAGCGGACCGAGCAATCCGAAACGCACGACCGCGGAACGCAAAAACGCCGGCTGTTCTTGCATGTCGGAGAGCATTCCAGCTCCAGCGGCGGGCATGACGGATCCAGCAATCGCCAGAGCGACGGCTTCGCCACGGCGGCGACGTTTCCGGTCCTTCCGCCTCTTACTTGATGACGATGGTGTGAGCGATACGTTCGTTCGCGTTCACGGTACCGGAAATCGTCACGTGGCTGCCGCGCCGTATGTCTGCGAAACTTCCGGCCTGACCACGGTCTTCGATGGCAGTGGTCGGGGTCACAGCTATGGAGATCTTATCCCCGTGCGCCGCCAGAACGATGACGTTGGCGTCGTAATCAACCGACGCGACCGTGCCGGACATCGTAAATGCCGATTCGTCCGATGGTCCTGCTTCGGGATCGTACGCCATGCGCGAGTGGTGCCCGTGGGCTCGGGTCGCCGCGCTGGCCGGCGCGGAGGCCGCGACTGCAGTCAGTAAAAAAATTAAGCACAGGACGAACGCCGACAAGGCTTGGGTCGGCCATCTTCGTTCAGAACATCGCATAGACGGTGATGTAGTCACGAGTGATTAACGCGGGGCGGGCGTTCACCGTTGCTCCTACCGCTCGTATTGCGGGCAATCATGGCCTAGCTCACCCGTATGCTCCTTTAGTCCCTATTCGAGGGGCCGTTAGGTTGAGTTCCGTGATGCAGGCAACACAAGCGGCGTTACGCCCATGTCATAGATCTGCAGCACGCTGGGAACACCCTGCGGCGACCGGATCACGAAAGGCCTTCTTCATTATGTTTCTTCGTCTCCTTGCCGCGACCACGGTCGCGCTTCTTACCGCCTCTCCAGTGCTGGCGGCGACCACAACGATCGCCGAACTCGGCAGCGCGCCGCTGCTCGGATCTAGCGCTTCAACCACCGATCTAAAAGTCAACATCGCCCGTAACGAGCCGCGCTTAGCAGCAGCGGCCGGAGCGCTGGGGATGACGGCGGCCGAGTACCGAAACTTCCGCACGCAGATACAGGTCTCCAAACCGGCGTGGGTCGTCGTCCCACGTCACCTGGACGGGATGACGTGGTACGGTGTGGGCGGCGTCCACGCTATTCACGACGTCATGATTCCGGCCGGGACACGCGGCTGGGAGGTCGACATCCAAGAACCAGGTGACACTCTCGCCGTGTTCATGCCGGCTGCTTGCGGCAACCTCTCCATCCTCCGACGGGCCACTCCCCACGTCGCCGTCGTCAAAAAGCCTGCAGCGGTCATTGCAAGCCGGCCACCTTGGGGCGTTCTCCCGTCTCATGAAGCGGCAGCGCCGGTACCGGTCGCAGCCGCCGCGGTCTCCCCCAGCCCCGCGCCCATCGCATACGGCGCAGCACCCATCCCATTCGCAGCGCCTGCCCACGGCATCACCAGGTTTTTACCGCTGTTGGGATTGCTGCTTCTGCCGCACGGCGGCGGCTCGGGCGGGTCGACTGGTCCGGGCCACCATGGTGGTGGCGGCGGCGGCAATTGCGGTTGTCCGCCTCCACCTCCGCCACCGCCGTGCGGCTGTCACTCCTAGGACAAGACTTCCTACGACAAGGTCTAGAGCGCTCGAGACGAATCTCGGGCGCTCTTGCTTTTCAGCGCGAGGGGTCCGGTGCTTTCATTCTGTCACTCGACGAAGTCGGGCGTGCTCACTTCGGGCACGATACCGGCGGCAGCTCCGCGCTGCAAGAACTGTGCGACGGCGCGCCTGCCCTCGGGGCCTAAATCCGCCGTGCGGCGGTTCACGTACATCCCGACGAACGTATCGGCCGTCGCCCTTTCCATGCCCCGAGCGTAGCGCAAGGCCCAGGCCAACGCTTCGTCGCGATGCGCGAGCCCGTACTCGATGCTTTGGCGGAGATGGCGCGACGCCGCACGCTTCACATCGTCGGGCAGGCTCCGGCGGATCGCATTGACCCCCAAAGGCAACGGTAACCCTGTCTCGGCGTGCCACCAAGCGCCGAGATTCAAAACGCTATGGAGACCGAGGGCTGCGTAGGTGAGCTGACCTTCGTGTATCAGCAAGCCGTAGTCGATTTTGCCTTCTGCGACGGCCTCCATTATCGCGTCGAACGGCATCACCTCGGCGACAAAATCCCCGATCGCCAGGCGCAAGGCGAGGTAGGCGCTGGTCATCAAGCCGGGAATCGCGATCCGAGCGCCCCGCAGCCGCTGCGGGTTTGTGACCTCGAAGCGCGAGACGAGCAGCGGTCCGTAGTCCCGCTCACCCATCGACGCTCCATGGTTCAGGATGGAATAACGGTCGGCGACGTACGCGTAGGCATGAACAGAGATAGCAGTTGTGTCGAGCCGGCCTTCTTTTGCCCATTCGTTGAGCGTTTGGATGTCTTTGAGCACGTGCTCGTAGGTGAGCCCGTCGGTGTCGATTTTGCCGCTGGCCAGTCCGTAGAACATGAACGCATCGTCCGAATCCGGCGAATGGCCGAGCGTCAGACGACGCGTTTGGATGGCGTCCATGGCGCTCAGTTTTGCGCAGGAGTCGCTTTCACCCGCCCGTAAGTTTGAACCATCATGTCTATTGATTCTTCCGCCGCGACACCGCCACAGGCGCCAGCCGACGCGCCGCTCAGCGAAGAGCGCATCCGCGAAGAGCTCAAGAGCGTCATCGATCCCGAGATCGGCTTGGATGTTGTCAACCTCGGGCTCATCTACGACGTCAAGATCGACGGCGATAAGGTCCACGTTTTGATGACCCTGACGTCGCCGGGATGCCCGGTGGCGGGCGCTTTCATGGCGAGCGTGAAGGCCGGCGCGGAAAGCGTTCCCGGCGTCGCGGAATGCACCGTCGATCTGACGTTCTCTCCGCCTTGGGATCCACGCACGATGGCAAGCGATGAAGCGAAGCTGATGATGGGATTCTATTATTGATGCTGCCATATCGGTCAAGGGT
>JACRUD010000110.1 GCA_014304875.1 Vulcanimicrobiota bacterium | reverse complement strand
TATCCGAGGCGGCGACGATGCTGTAGCCTTCGGCGGCCATCAGCGACGCCGCATTCAATCCCGCGTTGCAGAAGCCCTGCACCGCTACACGGGCTCCCTGTAACTCCATCCCGCGTTCTTTCATGGCCTCGTTCACGACGTAGAGGCAGCCGCGCGCCGTGGCTTTGTCGCGGCCCAGTGACCCGCCGATCGCGACCGGCTTGCCGGTCACGACGCCGGGGACGGAATAACCCTTCTGCATCGAAAAGGTGTCCATGATCCACGCCATGATCTGCGGCGTTGTGTAGACGTCCGGAGCTGGAATGTCTTTTTCCGGACCGATGATGATCGATATCTCAGTCGTGTAGCGGCGCGTCATGTGTTCCAACTCGCGCATCGACATGGCCTTCGGGTCGCAGATCACGCCGCCCTTAGCGCCGCCAAACGGGATGTTGACCAAGGAGCATTTCCAGGTCATCCACATGGCAAGCGCCTTGACTTCGTCGAGCGACACATCGGGATGGAAGCGAATGCCGCCCTTGGCCGGTCCGCGCGCCATATTGTGCTGAACCCGATATCCTTCGAAGACGCGGCTCGAGCCGTCGTCCATCTCGCACGGCACGGAGACCGTCAGCACCCGCTTGGGAACCCGTAGATAGGCATGGATCGCAGGCGCAAGCCCGATGAGTTCGGCGACGTCGTCGAGCTGACTTTGGGCCATCTCCCAGACGTTGTCCGTCGACTGCTTGGCGGAACGATCGATCGTAGACGACATCGAGCTGACCCCTTCCTGGAACTCCTGTGGTGGCTGCGCGCCGCCGTGCCGAAGACAGGACTCGAACCTGCACGTCCTTGCGGACACAAATACCTGAAACTTGCGCGTCTACCAGTTCCGCCACTTCGGCGCGGACTGCCCTGGTTTCACGGGCCGTCCGACGCGCCCTTTCGATGCTCCGGGCGAGCCCGGGAACGTGCGCTCCGACGCCCGCGCGAGTGAGGCAGGCCAAGAAAATTTGACCCGACCGGGGCCCTAAGCCGCGGAACTAAATCAGCCGATACCGAGTTGTACAGGCAAAGCCTTTATTCTCTCACCGTACAGCACTGCAGATCAGGAGTTGCAATGTTCATGTTTCGGAAGTTGTTCGCGCCACTTGCGATAGCGGCCGGTCTCATCGGCTCCGCGGTGGTCGCAGGCTGCGGGGGCGGCACCAGCACCCCGGCGCCGCCGATCTCTCACCCATCGCCGTCGACCTCGCCGGCCGCGTCGCCTTCGCCGATCGCGTCGCCGTCAGCCTCCCCTATAGCGTCGCCGTCGTCGTCCCCGGTCGTCTCCCCGTCGCCGTCAGCCTCACCCGTGACGATCACATCGTTCGTGGCGGGAGTCGCCCCGGGCCCGACCCTGCTATTCTTTACCGCCGGCTCAGGTGAGACCGGGGCCATATCACGCCAGATGGACCCCAATGCGGGTACGGGCACAAACGCGAACCAATCGGTAGTCTACA
Organism: Vulcanimicrobiota bacterium; assembly: GCA_014304875.1. GTDB lineage: Bacteria > Vulcanimicrobiota > Vulcanimicrobiia > Eremiobacterales > Eremiobacteraceae > Mawsoniella > Mawsoniella australis. The sequence goes on along the minus strand of JACRUD010000110.1, from coordinate 3,694 downwards.
GCGGCAACGTGAGCGCCAATTTCGGCTGGATTTCGGCAGCCGGCACTCCGGGGGTCCTCGCATGGCCGGCGGAGACGTATACGGTCAGACTCGACGTCCGCAAGGCCGGACCTGGATTGATCGTGACCGAAGTCGACATCTACCGCGTCGACGCTAACGGTGGCCCGGGCACAAACGGTCTAGGCGGCGGCCCGATTGGGTCCGATACTTTGCTTACTCAGTCGCTGGGCACGCCCGGCGTGATCACGTTCCCCGTCATCGCCGGAACCGCTCAGGTCTCCGCCGCGACCGACCGGGTTGGCGTGAAGATCCGGGTTCACAACACGAACGCGACGAATCAATCCTTCTCCTACAACGCCGGTGCCGGTGCGGCCTCGGGAGTGACGATCACACCGGGCTTCTAAAGCCAAGCCACAGTATAACGCCCGCCGGCGCACCCGGCGGGCGTTTTGCTTTGGGCCTCCCACTGGGCTCGGTCTGGACGGACCTGCGTTGGTAGGGCTCCGGTCCTATATAGCCGGCCGGACATAGTCTTTGCAGGTTTGCGGTAAACGATTTAGGCGCGCGCATACGTTGAACAGGGATAAGCGCCGCCTTTAGGATGACATCTTGAATCGATTTTTCCCCGTGGCTGTGTCCGTTGGGGCTTTCCTCGCGGCTATTACTATGGCTTCGTGCGGGGGGGGCGGCGGAGCCGTGGGCACTCCTCCCGACCCCCCGCGCCCCTCGCCCTCGGCACAACCGACCGCATCGCCTTCGATTTCGCCGTCGGCGACTCCGACCGTGCCGCCGAGCCCGCCGGTCAGCCCCTCGCCGTCGCCCAGCCCGACCTCGACGCCGATCGCGTGCAACATTCCGGCCGTGGACGATAAGCGCTGGAACGTCAAAATCGGCATCGACGCTGACGTCGGTTCGGTCAACTTGGGCCCGCAAAGCACGACGATCCAGTCCCTTCGCACTCTTGCGGCTCCGCCCACGCCGCTGCCCAATGACAATCGTATCAAGCCGACCGAGACGACCGTCTTCGGTCTGACCAACGTGACCCTGATATGGCTGAAGTCAAACCCCGACTACGATTACACGATGGTGGTGCAGGACGGCGGCGGCCGCACGATGATCGTCGAAGCTCCGAACGCCCTGTGCGCGCAGACCGTGCCCAGCCGCTTCCGCCCCCAGATGGCGGCCGTGCGCAAGGCCATCGATTCCCAATTCACGGTCACGTCGACCGGGCAGAATCCGAATGTTCCGGTCACCATCACCGGCGTGGGGTTCTTCGACTATGCCTACTACAACGCGTACGGCGAGGCGCCCAACGGCATCGAGCTCCATCCGCTGCTCTCGTTCTGCGCCGGACAGAACTGCACGCCGGGATCATAGCATGACTGCCTCGCACTCAGAAGCTGGTGCCGCTCGTAAAGTGAAACCCGTCGATGCGCGCGGCCGGCAGAACGTGGTTCTCGGAGCGCACGAGAGTGTCGGCGAGGCGGCAACGGCTTAACGCTCCGACGATCGATTCGTTAAAGCGCATGTTCTTCAGAGGCTTGCTGATGAGCCCATTCTCGATGAGGAAGAACCCGTCGCGCGTCATCCCTGTGATCAGCGTCTGCTTTTGATCGACGAGCCGGATGTACCAGGTACGCGAGACCAAAACGCCCCTCCGGATGTCCGCCATCAGCTCGTCCAGGCTAGACGCGCCGGGCTCGACGACGATGTTGAGCGGGAAGGGGCCGTCTCCGTTGGGGGCCGGCAACGCGTGGCCGGTATTGGGGTGATGCAGCTTGGCCGCGTAATAACTGTCGTAGACCACATCTTTTGCGATGCCGTTTTCGACGAGGCCCACGCAGCGGCGCGGAACGCCTTCAAAGTCGAACGGAATCCCGTCGCCGAGTGGCGCGCTGAAATCATCCCGCAACGTGATGTTGTCGCCCATGATGGGTTGGCCGATGCGCCCCGACATGAACGAGGACCCCTGCTCGAACGGCTGGGCGCCGAACCCAACCCAAGACAGGTAGGCTAAGAATTCGCGAAAGGCCGGCGGCTCCAATATGACGGTGTAAGCGCCCGGCTCAAGGTCGGCCGGTTTGCGCCCGTCGACGGCTTTCTTTGCCGACGCCTGCGCAAGCCGGGTGGGATCGAGATCGCCAAAGCGGCGCGAGAAACCCTCCGCGTACCCGCTGGAATCTGAGCCGATGGCCTTGATGTTGATGGCGGCATCGGTCGATCGGAAGAAGCGTCGGATACCTTTGGTGTTCGCCACGCCGATATCGCCCGAGCGCGTCGCCACGTAGCCTGCGGCGCTTAGGCCGTGAGCACGCATGACTGCTCCGACGGCAGCCACCGCTTCGACACGCTCTTGCGGGCGGGCCGCGGCCGTGGCGGCGTCCCAGGCATCGGGCAGAGCGCCGACGTCGCCTCCGCCCGACGGTAGGCCGGGAAAGTTATCATCGGCCGGAGAGACGCGCGCTATGCGCGCTGCTCGCTCGACCACATCGGCGATTCCTTGCCGATCGATGCGGTTCGTCGAGGCAACTCCGACTCGCTTGCCGATGACCACTCGCACGCTCAGATGGACGTTCTTCTCCAAGACGTTCTCGTGAACCGCGTTGTCCGTAAAGCGCGTGAGGGCAGCCTCGCTCGACATGATGAGGGCCTCGGTCTCGTCTGCGGCCGATGCATCGAGCGCTTCCGAAAGGACGTCGCGGTAATTCGATTGCATGCCGGCATCTTCAGCGGCCATAGCCCACCCCGACGGCGACGTCGCGGAAACGAGCCGGCGACGACCCTTGGCACGAGCGAGCGGTCTGCATCGGCTCCCCCTTGCCGCAGTTGGGAGTTCCCCAGGCGACCCATGTCGATTCGTCGCCGATGGCATCGCAGGATGCCCAAAACTCCGGCGTCATGCCCGCGTACGTCGGGTTCTTCAGCAGACGGCCCTTCTTGCCGTTCTTTATCTCGTAGCCGACCTGACAGCCGAACTGAAAGTTCAACCGTTTGTCGTCGATCGACCACGAACGGTTGCTCTCCATGTAAACGCCATCGCGGATACCGTCGATCAGCTCTTCGAAGCTCGCGTCTCCTGGGCTGAGGTTGACGTTGCCGATGCGGATCATCGGAAGGCGTCCCCAATACTCGCTGCGGACGCATCCGCACACGTCGACGCCAGCCACCATGGCGGTGTCTCGCCCGGCCATGTATCCGACCAAAATCCCGGCGCTGATCAGAGGGACAGAGCGTGCCGGCGTCCCCTCGTCGTCGTATCCCTGCGTCGCCAGCGCCAGCGGGCAGTTCATCTCGCACGCCACGTTGACCAAAGGGCTCCCGTAACGGAAGCGGTTCAGCTTGTCCAACGTCGCAAAAGACGTCCCCGAAAAGTTTGCTTCCCAGCCCAAAACCCGGTCCAATTCGAGTGCGTGCCCTATCGACTCATGGATCTGCAGCGACATCTGATCGCCGGAAAGGACGATGTCGGCCGTCGCGCTGGGACACTGGTCAGCGCTGAGCAGAGCGACCGCCTCTTCCCCGATGCGACGAGCGTTTTCGCGCAGCTTCGCCTTGCGGACGATCTCGTATCCCCCGGTCTGATACAGGCCGCAGGTCCCCGGAAATATCCGATCCTGCACGTCGCCCTCACCGACCGCTAGGGCATGAATCGCGCTTCCGCATTGCAGCAGCGTCTGCTCGGTCCGGCTCCCCT
>JACRUD010000124.1 GCA_014304875.1 Vulcanimicrobiota bacterium | reverse complement strand
GCCGCGCACGGGCGTCCCCGTTCCCGGTGCCGTCTGCGGATCGAGTGAATCGATGTCCAGACTGATATGGGCGCTCCCCGGCCCGCTGCCCGCGACGGCAATCGCGCGATCCATGACCGCGGCCATCCCGTGCCGGTCGATGTCCGACATCGTAAGACAGACGATGCCACGCTCGCGTATGAGGCGCCGCTCGCCGGGATCAACATCCCGGAGTCCCACAAAAACGCAACGCGACGCGTCCACCGACGGAGCGGGGAAGTCAGGCGGGGGAAACAGATCGGGTACCTCCCCCAAAGCGATGGCCATCGCCATACCGTGCACATTGCCGCTCGGGCTGGTCCGCGGCGTGTTCATGTCAGCGTGAGCGTCGATCCAGATAACGCCCTGAGGACCTTTTGTACGCGCGACGCCGGCCAGCACGCCGATGGCCAGCGAATGGTCGCCGCCGATGACCACAGGAAAGGCGCTGTCGTTTAACGAGCCTTGGACCACGTCTGCAAGCTGCGCGCATGCACGGCGAATGGCGTCAACGTGGTGGGGCCGTGGTGAAGAATCATCGGGCTCATCGTCTACGACGACCACGTCCACATCGCCACGATCCCGGACGCTGTAGCCTAGCGCTGTGAGATTTTGCGCTAACGTCGCCGAGCGAAGGGCGCTGGGACCCAGCCGGACGCCCGCGCGACCGGCTCCCCACTCCATCGGTACGCCGATGATGTCGATTGTCTGTCCGGAGCCGCGTGAAGGGGGCAATGCAACCATACTGTAAACGCCTTCTATTGATGGCATAAAGTTTGCGGCGGTAGCGCTTTGAACGCGTCCGTCGCGCCTTTCATGCCGCACGATTTCGCGCGGTGACGCGAATCTCCAGTTTCGGGGCCGGCCGCCGCATTGTGTGAGCGACGGGTTAGGTGGTTGTCATACGTCTCTTGGCGTCCCGCCTCATCGCATTCGCCGCAGTGGCCCTGATCTTTGCCCCCGCCGAGGTTTCCGCCCGGACGGATCCGACCATCACGGGCTCGTTTTCGAGTCCGACCGCTCTGGCATCGCTCCAGCGTAGATTGATGCGGCTTGCAAATGCCGTCCCCGGCGCCATCGCGCTTTCCGTCGTTGACCTCCGTCGGGGAACGACTTTCAACATCAACGGCGATGACGATCTCCCGGCGGCTAGCACCATAAAAATTCCCGTGATGGTGGAGGTCCTGCGCCAGGTAACCGTCGGCAAGTTCTCCTTGGGCCGGACGGTCTCGCTGCAGAACCGAGATCGGGACTGGGGCTACGGCAGCCTCTGCGACGCGCCCTCCGGAAGACCCTATAGCGTGCGGGACCTGCTGTGGTTGATGATCACGCGCAGCGACAACACGGCGACGAATATGCTAATACGGCTTGTTGGCCGCCACCGTATCAATCAAACCATGATCGACTTGGGGCTCGATCAGACCCGCCTCGGCGACATCATCCATAGCGACGGCGACGTGCGCGAATTGCGCACCAGCGCGAACGATATGATGCACCTGCTGTCGATGATCGCGCAGCGCAGAGTGATCAATGCCGGCGCTTGCGACTTCATGCTCGAGATGATGCTCGCACAACGCCACAATACTCTGCTGCCGGTCGGATTACCCAAAGACGTGCCCATCGCGCACAAGACCGGAACCTTGCATGACACGCTGAACGATGTCGGGGTCGTGGAGCTGGACGGCTCTCCCTACATCATCTGCGTTCTCACGACGCACTTGCGCGATCTGGACTTCGGAGAACGCTTCATCCGCCAAGCCTCCAGGCTGACCTTTCGTTCATTCCTCGGCCTGCTGTCGGCCGAAGGGGTGGATGGGGACGGTTCTCAGAGGCAGTAGACGAACGCTCGTTCGTCAAATGGGTTCCTCGCGAATATGCCCACCGGCTGTCGCGCGCCTTTCCGATAACGTTGGAAGCGGCGCGAGACAACGCGACCCATATCGCGCGATCAGCGCAAAAGGTTCGATGTACTTTGGCCTTGGCGGGAGATCGAACGGCAGCCCCCTCTGAGGGCTGGCGACTCATAGCACGACAAGGGTACTATGTCGGTCTTGCGCTGGCCGGTATCAGCCTGCTTGTGTTTTTGCCCTTACCGTACGATCTTCGACCTTCGACCTTACTGTCCGCGGCGGTCGTTGCGGCCTTTTTGATCGTCTCCGAATGGCCCCATCGCGCCGGGGAAAGGTTCACGGCACCCCTGACCGCCGTCATCGGGGCCTGCGCTATGGCCTTGGGCGCATGGACTATAGTTCTAGCTCTGCTGGGCGTGACCGCCGTCCGCCTTCGGACGCGGCAAAAGAGCAGCGCCCTGGCGGAGTTGGTCTCCACGGCCTATGCGGGTCAATTCGGCCTAAGCGTGGTCGCCACGTACTGCATGATCGCGACCTGGCACTTCACGACGTGGGCGGTTCACAGCGTCAATCCGGGCCTTTCCGTCCCCGTCACTTTGCTGGGCGCGATCGCCGTCGGGCTAGTGGGCCAAGCCGTGCACAACGTCGCAGCAGCCATCGCTTTCGCCCTGGTCGGTCGACCGGTGTCCTTGGCGCAATTCGTCCGGGTCGGCGTCGTGGCTTCGATCTACTCGTACTTGCTGCTCGCCATGTACAGCTTCGGCGGAATTCTGGCTGCGGCGATATTTTACGCCGTCGTCGCACAGACGCGACTGCTGCAGGACGTGCTGAACATCACTGTCCGGCTAAACTTGTTGGACCAGGCAAAAACGCAGGGCCGGGCATTAGCTCAAGATCTAATTCACCTCACCGATGTGGGTCACGTGGAGTTCGCGAGCGAGGTTCAGAACATCGCCGAGATGATGGCACGCCGCCTTGGCATGACCAAAAAGGACGTCGAGCTCGTCGGTCTCGCAGCTCAACTGCATGAAATCGGCAAGTCGCGCCTGCCGGCCACGGTCCGCGAAGACGACGGTCTCAACGCGGGCCAACGCGCGCGACACGACACCTATGCCCGGATGGGCGGCATCATGGTGCGCAACTACGACGCGTTGCTGCCTGCGGAGATCGCTGACTGGATCGAGTACCATAGCGAAAACTTTGCCGGGGATGGCCAGCCTCGCGGGCTCAAGGGGGAAGCCATTCCGGTTCCATCGCGGATCATCAGGATCGCGCGCGATTACGTGCGGATGCTGACCGGCTACGACGGCGCCGCGGTGCTTGGAAAAGAGACAGCGCTCGCGGAGCTGCGCGAGCGCTGTCGAACGGTATACGATCCAAGATTAGTCGACTTGCTGTGCGATATCGTCGCCTAGTGCGGGAGTAGGATGATATCGTGCATGGTCCACAGGACGTGGCCGAAATGGGCGGCTCCCTTGAGGATGATGTCCATTCGCTTTAGAATGATGTCAGCGATGAGAAGATGCATTGATGGAGCTCCTTTGATAAGTTGCTCGCGAGCGTCCGGAGCACCGATGTCTTGTGCGACGCCTGGATCGGTTCCGGGGACTTAAAGCGCCGCCGCATTTTTGCTTTCGCCTGTCGGGCTGCCACCCGGCAAACGTGTCACAGCGACACCCAAAAGAACCGGCTTCACCTAGACTTCGCCCGGTTGTCCAAGAAGGACCGCCTGCCGCGCCGCTTTTGTTCGAGCGGCTTCTTTTGCAGGCGCGCGGAACCGGAATCGAGCTTCATTCGCTTTGTGCCGGTCGTCACAACTGTGATGCCCGTCACAGTTACGAGTATACGCCTGTTAATATGAAATAGCAAGTAGTGCTAGGCTATCGGCATTATGGCCTTACGGCCGCCTGCTTGGATGCTTGGCGAAGCTAAGCAGAAGCCTGCAGCGGCAGGACGGGGTTTAGGCGCTTGCGGCCAAGGGCTCGATCGGGACTTCGGCCGCAAAGCAAGTGGTCAGCCAGCTGCCGTACTTCGCGTTTCGGCCCAGAGTTATGTCGTGGTAGAGGTTGGCCAGCGCTCGAGAGACGGGGCCTATAGTGCCATCGGCAACGGCCCGGCGATCGACCTCAACGACGGGGGAGACGCCGACTGCGGTCCCCGAGAAGAACACTTCGTCTGCCACGTACAGTTCGCTTCGGTCGATCGTCCGTTCCAGGACTTCCAAACGCAGCTCGTTTCGACACAGCTCGATCAGCGACGCCCGCGTAATACCTTCTAAAATGTTGTCCGTGACCGGCGGCGTCAGCACGACGCCGTCGCGCACGATGAAAATATTCTCCGCGCTGCCTTCGGCGACGTGGCCATCATGAGTCAGAAGGATCGCCTCGTCAAAACCATTGCCGTGCGCTTCGCTTTTAGCAAGCGCCGAGCCGACGTAGATCCCGGTTAGCTTGGCTCGCGCGGGCGCCGTGTTGTCGTCCATGCGCCGCCAGGAAGAGACGCAGGCACGCAGGCCCTGCGAACTATCGAAATAACTCTTGTGGGGCACCGCGACGATGGCAAAGTCATCGCGCACGTTGTGAAGGCGCACGCCCACCTCTTCAGAGGCTTTGAATGCCAGCGGCCGCACGTAGACATCCTGCCGGAAGTCGTTGAGCCGGGCGAGCTCTATGGTATGAGCGCACATCTCTTCGGCGCCGCACGGCAGCTCGATGAGCAGAAGCCGACACGACCTCTGCATGCGCTCGAAATGCTCTCGTAGCCGGAAAAAATGGAGTTGCAGCCCGACCGCGTCCCAATAGCCGCGGATGCCCTCAAAACAGCCGGTGCCGTAGTTGAGCCCATGAGTGAGCAAGCCTACCTTGGCGTCCCGATAGGGAACGTAGCGGCCGCCATGATAGACGAAAACGTCGCCCAGCTCCATCCACCGCTCCTCGAGATTACGTGTGCCGACCTATGGGGGTAACTGGCCGTTGCGCCATAGGGGCGTCTTCCCCTTGCGCCCTAGCGCCCCCGCTTTAGCGACCTCCGACTGATAAACGCCGAGCGCGGCGACGATTGCAAATACAGCTACTTTGTGATACAAAGTAGAATGTGGAAGTAGAGCGTGCTCTGGCCGATCTCGAGGAAGTCAGGGACCGGCTCGCAAGCTGTCAACAGTTTCGCGGGTATTCCGCCCCGGCGACCGCAGTCAGCGGAGGCTTAGGCCTTCTCGCTGGACTCATCCAGCGAAACCTCGCGCCGCTGCCCGCAACGCCGGATCAAATGCGCCTGTACGTCGTCATCTGGGTGAGTTGCTTGGCGTGTGCCCTTCTGACGTATTACGG
>JACRUD010000129.1 GCA_014304875.1 Vulcanimicrobiota bacterium | reverse complement strand
GAATGCGCTCCCAGGACCGGATTCCAATGGATCTTAACGTACCGCGAGGCGCCCTTGGCGTTCACAAGCCTAAATGTGTGGACGCCGAATCCCTCCATCATGCGCAGCGACCGGGGTATGGCGCGGTCTGACATAAGCCACATCATCATGTGCGCCGTTTCGGTCGTCCGCGACACGAAGTCCCATAACGTGTCGTGCGCCGAAGCTGCCTGAGGCATCTCGTTATGGGGTTCGGGCTTGACCGCATGGACGAAATCCGGAAACTTGATCGCGTCTTGAATGAAGAAGACCGGCATGTTATTGCCGACCAGGTCGTAGTTGCCTTCTTGCGTGTAGAACTTGACAGCGAAGCCGCGCACATCGCGCGGGGTGTCGGCGGAGCCGCGCGAACCAGCGACCGTCGAGAAGCGCACGAAGACCGGCGTCTTGAGGGCAGGATCTTGCAGGAAGTGCGCGCGCGTGTACGGGGCCATGGATTCGTACACCTGAAAGTAGCCGTGAGCTGCCGCGCCGCGCGCGTGGACCACACGCTCCGGTATTCGCTCGTGGTCGAAGTGCGTGATCTTCTCGCGCAACGCGAAATCTTCGAGCAGGGTGGGCCCACGATCATATGCGCGCAGCGAGTTTTGGTTGTCGGCGATGGGGACGCCCTGGTTCGTCGTAAGGTGCGTGCCGCGCGGGTTCGCGCGAAACCGGTCGAGATCGCCTCGACGCGTGCTGTTTTTCGATGAGCGCTTCACTGGTCCTCAATTCTGCGATAAGCGGCGAGGTGCGCTTTCCGCGGCGTAATTTCAAGCCCTTCAAAGAGCGCCGCCTTCGATCGGCACGCGCTTGGGATGCACATCCAAAGCTAAAAATTTCGCGTTTACGTTGGACTCGACGGGGGAATCGAAGCCAAAAAACGTATCGGGCTGAGCGCCGTCCGTTTTCGCTCCGATAAAATCGTTCAGAACGGGAATAAGCGATTTTAAGCCGTCCGATTCGAAGCGCGGCGCGCCGGTGTGGCGGCCGCCGCAGGAGGCGGCGTTGGCCGCGCGGTCCGCACGCAGTGTCTGAAACGTGAGTGTGCGAACCTAGGGGAGACTATGATCAAAATACTCCAAAGCATTGAATCCAAGGGCAACTCGAACGGGCCGCGGCCAAAGCCGACGCAGCGTCCCGACGCGGTCAATTCGGCTGACGTCGATTCCGTAGCCCTGGAGAGGGACCTAAGAGAAGCGGTCCGCGGAGAGGTCAGATTCGACGACGGCAGTCGAGCGCTCTACGCGACCGATGCCTCCAACTATCGGCAGGTGCCGGTCGGCGTTGTCCTTCCGCGCGACGCTGACGACGTGGAGGCCGCGGTCGCCGTCTGCCGCAAGTACGGCGCGCCGATATTCGCCCGCGGGGGCGGGACCGACTTGGCGGGCAGCACCTGCAACGCGGCCGTCGTCCTCGATATGTCGAAGCACATGAACCGGATCGTCCATATCGACTGGGACAAAAAGCAAGCGCGCGTGCAGCCTGGCTGCGTCCTGGACGATCTCCGTGACGTGGCCGAGGAACGCAGTCTGACGTTCGGCCCCGATCCCGCCACGCACAATCGGAACACCCTCGGCGGCATGATCGGCAACAACTCATGCGGCATGCACGCGCAGCTGGCCGGGAAGGTCGAAGAAAACACCGACGAGCTCGAGATTCTGACCTACGATGGGCTGCGCATGCGCGTCGGCCCCACCAGCGAGGATGAGCTCGCGCGCATCATCGCGAGCGGCGGTCGCCGGGGCGAGATCTACGCCAAACTACGGGCCATCCGCGACAAATACGGCGACTTGATCCGCAAGCGCTATCCGGATATCCCGCGCCTAGTCTCCGGGTATCCGCTGCAGGAACTCTTGCCCGAGCATGGCTTCAACGTCGCCCGCGCGCTGGTAGGAACGGAAAACACCTGCGTCACCGTCTTGGAAGCGACCCTGCGTCTCGTACACAGCCCACCCTGCCGGACCCTGGTTGTGTTTGGGTTTTCCGACATCGCGACCGCCGCGGATAACGTGCCGTTTTGCAACACCCACGGACCCATCGCGCTCGAGGGCCTCGACACCAGCATGTTCGCCTACATGCACGACAAAGGCATGTCCACCAGCGGGCGAGCCATGTTCCCCGACGGCAATTCATGGCTGATAGTCGAATTCGGCGGCAACACGACCGAGGAGGCCGACGAGAAGGCGCGCGGGTTGATGGCAGCCTTCAAGTCGCGCGATGTCGTGCCGAGCATGAAGCTGTTCGATGACGAGCCCCAAGAGAAGCTGCTGTGGGACATTCGAGAATCGGGGCTTGGCTCGACGTCGAAGATCCCGAACCTGCCCGATTTTTACCCAGGCTGGGAAGACTCTGCCGTCGGACCCGACAAGCTCGGCCCGTACCTACGCGATTTCCAAAAGCTGCTAAGTGAATACGGCTATCACGCTTCGCTGTACGGGCATTTCGGTCAAGGATGCCTGCACTGCAGCATCGACTTCGACCTCTACACCTCCGAGGGAATCGCGAAGTACCGCAAATTCGTCACCGCAGCGGCGCACATCTGCGTGAAGTACGGCGGTTCGCTCTCGGGCGAGCACGGCGACGGACAAGCCCGCGGCGAACTGCTTCCCATCATGTTCGGTGACGAACTCGTGCGGGCGTTCGGCGAATTCAAAGCGATCTGGGACCCGCACAACAAGATGAATCCCGGAAAGGTCGTCCATCCGTACAAGCTCGACGAGAACCTGCGTTGGGGCACGCACTACGATCCCTGGGAACCGAAGACCCATTTCGGATTCGTCGAGGATAATGGTAGTTTCGCTTTCGCGGCCAATCGCTGCGTCGGGACGGGCAAATGCCGCAAGCATGATTCCGGCGTTATGTGCCCGAGCTATATGGCCACGCGCGAGGAGATGCACTCGACGCGCGGCCGCGCGCGCCTGCTTTTCGAAATGCTCGACGGCAATCCGCTGAAGAACGGCTGGCAGGATCAAGCCGTCAAGGACGCACTCGATCTGTGCCTGGCCTGCAAGGGCTGCAAGGGCGAGTGTCCGGTCAACGTCGACATGGCGACCTACAAGGCGGAGTTCCTTTCCCATTACTATGAGGGCCGCCGCAGACCGGTCGCGGCGTACGCGTTCGGCCTGATGTACTGGTGGGCTAAAGCCGCAGCGCTCGCCCCCGGTCTGGTCAACTTTATTGCTGCGACACCCGTTCTGCGCGACCTCGCCAAAGCCGCCGCCAGCATGGCTCCGCAGCGCCGCATCCCGCTTTTCGCGCCCAAAACATTTCGCAAGTGGTTCGCGGGCCGCGCGCCGCGCAACGTGGGAAAGACCGCAGTTATTTTATGGCCGGACACCTGGAACAACCACTTCCATCCGACGACCGCGCAAGCCGCGGTGGAAGTCCTGGAAGACGCGGGCTTTCATGTGACGATTCCCAAAGTGCCGCTGTGCTGCGGCCGGCCGCTGTACGATTACGGCATGCTAGGACTGGCCAAGACGATGCTGGACGAGATCATCGATGCTCTAAAGCCTCAAATCGAAGCCGGCGTCTGCATCGTCGGGCTGGAGCCGAGTTGCGTCTCAGTCTTCCGCGACGAGATGGCGAACCTGCTGCACGGGAACGAAGATGCCAAGCGCTTCAAAGCGCAAACCTACTTGCTGAGCGAGTTCTTAGAGAAATACGCGCCCGATTACGCGCCCCCGAAACTCAAGCGCAAGGTCATCGCCCACGCCCACTGCCATCAAAAGAGCGTGCTGGATGCCGCCGCCGAGGAAAAGCTCCTCAAGAAGCTGGGAGTCGACTATTCCATGCCGGATTCGGGCTGCTGCGGCATGGCCGGAGCTTTCGGCTTCGAGCGCGGCGACCATTACGAAGTCTCCGTCGCTACCGGAGAACGAGCGCTGCTCCCGGCGGTCCGCAAGGCTGCGGACGATACGGTCATCGTCGCAACCGGATTCAGCTGCCGCGAACAGATCTCTCAGCTGAGCCGGCGGCAGGCTCTCCATCCCGCGCAACTCGTGAAGATGGCTCTCGACGATCGCGACGCCACTTCCGCCGGTCCGCTGCCGGAGCGCCGTTACATGCCCGATCCCCATGCGGCCGGCACAGCGGCAACCCGCCAAGGCCTGTTGGTCGTTGCCGGGTTGGCGATGGGGTTGATCGCCACGCGCCTGTTGAAGAAGCGCCGGTGATGCCACCCGACGGGCGCAAAGCTGACAAGCCTTACTCATTCGGCGTCAGCGAGTTTACGACGTGGCCGAACACGTTCGACGCGGATCTTGCTCTGTATTCGAGCGCCGGAGTGGATTGCATCGAGGTGACGGAATTCAAGCTCGACCACGCTCGCCTCGCCGAACAGCTGCAGTCCATCAAGGAGTTCGGGCTTGGGGTGAGCTCCGTGCAAGCTACCGTGCATTCCCTGTACCCGGACGGTTTGGCCGGCGAGCCGGCAGCGCCCCAAGACAGAATCAGGCACATCCGCCGGTCCATTGAGAACATCGCGCCCCACGTCCCCGCCGGGACGCCGTTCGTCGCCGTCACGGGTGCGGCACCGGGCGGCGACGTCCGACAAGTCTACGAGACGGCCGTACCCGCGTTTCGCGAGCTGACCGGCGTTTGCGAGGCGCACGGGATGCGCCTCGCCTTCGAGCCGCTCAACCCCATGCTGATGAACAGCGACACGGCGATATGGTCCTTGGGCGACGCGCTCGATCTTGTCCGGACCGTCGGCCGGACGTCGTTCGGTCTGTGCGTCGACCTGTGGAACATCTGGCAGAGTCCAAGTTTGGGCGATGTGATTCGTGAGGCGAGCGACAAAATGTTCCTGGTTCAAGTCAGCGACTACCACAGACCGCGTTCCCACAACGATCGAACCAGCTTGGGAGACGGCGAAATACCGCTCGCGTCCATCATTTCGCAAATCAGAAAAGCGGCCTACGACGGTCCCTACGTGCTGGAGATATTTTCGGGCGAATCGCTTCCGAATTCTTTGTGGCGCGCGGACTTCCGCGACGTGCTGCTCCGCAACATGGAAGCGTTCGCGTCGGCATGGAAGAGAAGCGACGCACCGTGAAGCTGCCGCAGAAAGTCTACGACTTGAGCCAACCGGTTTTCAACGATTGTCCTCAGTACGCCGACGTGAATCCAAGGCCGGCGCGCGTCAACCTGCTGTACATGCAACCTGTCCAGGGC
>JACRUD010000076.1 GCA_014304875.1 Vulcanimicrobiota bacterium | reverse complement strand
TCTCCGACAGCGCGCCCCGCGCGACCCTGACGAACCTCGGCCAACAGGAGGTCCAGATCTACACCGGCGGCACACCGGCTTCCGCGGAAGCCTCGGGGTTGTCCGGCTACGTCAACCAAGTCATCAGGACCGGGACGTACCCCGGGTTCCGCGAGCTCAACGTGGGCCTCGGGGGACCCGCGCTGTACAACTCCGCATCGCTTGAGATCGGAAGCGCGACCCCGGACCGACGCTTCAGTTACTACGTCGGCACGTCGCTCGTCGGCCAAGGTTTTCGCTACGGCGATCAATACAACGGTGTCGGCAATCCGCTTTTCTTTTACCCGCTTGCCATCCCGTCGAACGACGGCACGGTGTACGACGGTTCGGGCCCTGCCGTCTTTGCGCCCGGCGCGAGCTATGCGATCGCGAGCACGACCGATCACGAATCGATCGCCAATTTTCATCTGGGCATTCCGCATGGGTCGGCCGGCATCAAAGACGACGTGCAGCTGCTGTACATGAGCAGCGACATACTGCAGAGGTTCTATAGCTCCATCAACGATCTAGGCGGTCCTGCTTACGTCTACAATGCCGCCAATGGCGGCAGCTATCTGCCGTTTTTCGACCAATACGCCTATAACGGCCCTCTCTACGCCGCCCCGAACCCAAGCGACGGCTCGGTCGCGCTTTTCCCAAATTCGCCGCAGAACCGGGCGGGCTTTACCGATCCCTTACCGGCCAATTTGCGGGAAGGGTCCGACAACGGCGTCACGCTGCTCAAGCTGCAGTATCAGCGCAATATCGATGCCAAGAGCTACATCCGGTTGCTTGGGTATACCGACTACTCCAACTGGTTCATCAGCGGCCCAGTCAGCGCCCAGCTCATTTACGGCGCGCAGCTTCCGGATTACGAGGTCATCGGCCACACCTACGGAGGCGATCTCATCTACTCGCGACAGCTCAGCGAAAAACACCTAGTCAATCTCACGACGTCCTACCAGACGTCGAAGCTGCAAACATACTCCATGGGGTTCGGAAGCGGCCCGGTGACGAACTGGATCGATGCCGGCGGAGTCTGTTACAGCCCCAACACCGGTTTCCAGACCAGCTGTTTTAACAACTCCGACACGAGCGGCATGCCGACCGAAGGGACGATCGCCGGAATCACCGCAGGGCAAGCGACCGGCTTGACGCCCGCCATCACCGCCCCGCCGGGCACACCCGGACTGACGAACAACGCCCAGTGGGTCGTCACGGAGAACGGCCAGAACGCCCAGGTCGACAACGTCGCGCCGTATTTTAGCGCGATCTCCTTGAACGATCAGTGGCGGCCGAACGAAAAGCTCACCGTAAGCCTCGGACTGCGGGTAGACGACTTTCGCTACCGGCTGCAGGATCTGAGCAGCGGCTATCCCGCGCGCGCGTTCTGGTTTGCCGCGTACAACCGGGAGAACTGCTTCGGGCCTGGGCTAGTCGATCCGGTGCAGCGCTCGTACGACGCCGCCGGGAACTTGAGCCAATGCCCGACTGGGACGACCCCGGTTCAGCTCAAAAACTATACGGGCGGCACGACCGGCTATACCGTCGTGCAACCCCGTCTCGGCTTTACGTACCAGCTCTCGGCTGACAACGTGATCCGGGCATCGTACGGGCGCTACGCGCGTCCGGCTCCGACGTCGTACCAACAATACAATACTTTCCAGCAAGACCTTCCCAGCTTCATCGCGACCTTCCTGAATCTGGGTTACACGTCGCCCGTCCACGATGTTCGCCCCGATACGTCGAACAATTACGACCTCTCGCTTGAGCACCACTTCAAGGGAACCGACATGGCGTTCAAGCTGACTCCTTTCTATCGCAACACGCAAAATCAGATCCAATATCTCGCTTTGAACGCACAGGGCGTCGTGGCCGGTGAGAACGTCGGACGTCAACGCTCCTACGGCGTGGAGTTCGCGTTCAGCCGCGGGGACTTCGCCAAAGACGGCCTTTCCTTCCAAGCGTCCTTGACATACACGCGCAGCCGCATTCGTTACGGCAATTTCCACAACGGTTCGAATATCATCGACCTGCTGAACACGTACGTCAAGCAGTATAATTCCTACACCTCGGCGTGCGCGAGCGCTAATCCCAATCCCGCCGTGTGCGGGTTGGCAGGCGCGGCAAACGCGCAACCCGTCTTCAGCAACAACGGCGTCCCCGTCGCCAATCCATACTACGGTCAGCCGCCGCAATCGCTGTTCGATCGCTCGGGCGAGTACACGACGTACGATCTGATCCCGGCGCCCTTCAACGCGGCCCTAGGATTCGAAACACCCATCCAGACTTCGCTGATCTTAAACTACAAGCGCGGCAAGTTCAACGTATCGCCGAGCGCCACGTACAGCTCCGGGTCGGTTTACGGATCGCCTTTGGTGTGGCCGGGATACGACCCCTCTTCTTGCACCGCGACCGTCGGCGCGACGGCGGCGGCCGATCCGACGACGTGCTCCAGCTTCCTCTTCATCCCGGACAAGTACACGGGGCGCTTTGACAATTTGGGAGCGTTCCGGGAGCCGACTCGGTTGACGACCAACGTTTCGCTTGGCTACGAAATCAGCGACCGGGTGAAAACCAATCTAACGCTGACCGGCCTCGTCGATCACTGCTATCAGCGCGGACAGCCGTGGGATTCGCCAACCACGTGCATCTACGGACAGCTGGCGTCGAACCTTCTGGCTCCTGCCGGCAATTTCGCCGCAAACCCGCCGCCTCAGTTGGCGTATCCGTACGGCAGCTGGTACAATAACGTCGAGGTCGGTCAGATCGGCCAAAAGTCGCCGCTCACGGCGATCCTCAGCGTCAACTTCAAGCTGTAGGCGAAAGCATAGCATGGCGCGTAGCGGGCTGACGCAGATGCTCCGTCGCATTCACGCGGCACACGCGCAAGCCCAGTTCACCGGCGTGCCCGTCGACGAAGTGTTCGAAGGCCAGGCGGCGACCCGCCTATCTCGGGCGGACTTTTTGGCGGGAGCCGCGGGCGTCGGTGCTCTGGCTGCCGTCGGGGCCGTAACTGGGTGCGCCAAGACGCCGGCGCCGCCGCAACCTTTAACGACGAAGAGCCGACAAACTCGCCGGATCGTCGTGGTCGGCGCCGGTCTCGCCGGCATGACGTGCGCCTATCGATTGACCCACGCCGGCCTGCCGTGCGAGGTCTACGAAGCGGCCCGGGCGGTGGGCGGCCGCACGTGGTCCTTGCGTCGATTCTTCGCCGGCGGCCAAATCGCCGAGCATGGCGGTGAGTTCATCTCAAGCGAACATCGAGCTTTGCGGTCCTTGGTTCGGGAATTGGATTTGGAGCTCGTCGATCTGCGCGCCGGAAACCCCGCCGCGAACGAGACGTACTTCGTGCGCGGCCAACGCTACGCCGAACGCGATGTGATCCGCGATTATGCTCCGGTGTACCGAGCTCTGCAAAGGGATGTCGCGGCGGCAGGCTTTCCGACCACTTACGACCGCCACACGCGCGCCGGCGTGGCGCTGGATCGCATGTCGGTGGTGGATTGGATAAAAGCCAACGTTCCGGGCGGCTTGGAATCGAAGATGGGCTGGCTGCTCGACGTCGATTGCACGACGGAAAATGCGGGCGAGGCGGCACAGCAGAGCGCGCTCAATCTGATCTACATGCTCGGTTACATGCCGACGTACGAAGCCGGCGGCGGTTTTTACATAGTGGGGACCGACGAGCGGTACAACGTGGCCGGAGGCAACGACCAAATCGTGGAGCGCATGAGCCGACATCTGCCGGGCGGGACCGTGCACACCGATACTGCCTTGGTCGGGCTGCGCCGGCGCTCGGACGGCTCCTATACCTGCACGTTCCAATCGGGCGCCCGCGCCTTCGACGTGCCGGCAGATCACGTCGTGCTGTCGTTGCCCTTTACGCTGCTCCGCGAAGTGGATTTTTCCGGGGCCGGTTTCTCCGCCTTAAAGGCAACCGCGATAAAGGAGCTGCCGCTCGGGACGACGTCCAAGCTTCATCTTCAGTTTCGCAATCGTTATTGGCACGGTCTGGGGTCGAACGGGGCGTCGTATGCCGACACGGGCTATCAGCAGACATGGGACGTGACGCGCGGCCAAGCCGGGGCTCCCGGCATCCTCGTCGACTATACCGGCGGTGACGTCGGGGCGTCGTTTCAATCGACGGTGCACGGTCCGGCCGGCGCACAGGCCGCGCGCCGCTTCCTCGCGCAAATCGAGCCGGTCTACCCCGGCATCAAAGCGACGTGGAACGGCAAGGCGTACTTGGACAACTGGGCCGGCGACCGTTGGCATCACGGGTCGTATTCGTACTGGAAAGTCGGCCAGTGCACCAAGTTCGTCGGAATCGAAAAGGTACGGCAAGGGAACGTGCACTTCTGCGGAGAGCACACGTCGGTGATCTTCGGCGGATTCATGAACGGCGCCGTCGTCACGGGCGAAGAAGCCGCGCAGGAGATCTTGCGCGTCGAAAGACGTGCCGCAGCGTAGGGCCGGCGCCGATGCCGGAGGCCTGCGGCGGGACTGTTTGTCCTTTTGGGAAGTCGTAGCGCAGTCGGTCGCCAACATCTCGCCGTCGGCGACGCCCGCACTCGTCGTTCCGTTGGTGTTCGCGAGCACGGGCAACGGAACGTGGCTGGCCTACGTGTTCTCTACCGTGGCGCTGCTCTTGGTCACCTATCACATCAATCAATTCGCACGCCGGTCCTCATCACCGGGCTCTCTCTACGCGTTCGTGGGCCATGGGATGGGCCCGACCTGGGCGATGATCGCGGGTTGGTCGCTTGTGATCGCCTACCTGATCATCGGCGGGTCCGTGTTAGCCGGTCTGGCCAACTACGTCGACGTGCTGGCCCACGCCGCCGGCGCGACGCGCTTCGATGTCGCGTTAGCGCCCGCGTCGATGAGCATCGCCGGTATCGCTGCCTGGTTCGTCGCGTATCGCGACATCAAACTGTCCACGCAATTCATGTTGATCTTAGAGTTCGCGTCGGTGGCGCTCATCCTGATCTTGGCTATCGTCTATCTCGTCAAGAGCGGGAAAGCGGCCGACATGGCGCAGCTGCAGCTTGCCGGCGTTTCTGCCGCCGGCCTGCGGCAAGGTCTGGTGCTGGCCATCTTCAGCTACGTGGGTTTCGAAAGCGCAACGGCTCTGGGCCATGAGGCGCGCCATCCGCTTCGGGCGATCCCGCGCTCGGTTCTCTTC
>JACRUD010000185.1:1613-5318 GCA_014304875.1 Vulcanimicrobiota bacterium | reverse complement strand
TTATTGGGGGCCAAACGGGGTGTCGGCTACGCCGATTTCCTGCGAACAGGCGACTGGTACGAAGGCGATACGATCGTTGACTGGTCGCGCGATCACGCGCTTGCCGCAATCGTCGGTCCGGACGACGCGGGTTTGGAAGCCGGCCTAGGGATCGAGGATCTCTCCATGCGCGCCCGAGGCCGAACCGACGCAGTCGGGCCCGCGGCCGGCAGCCGCGATCGGGTGTGGGCTTTGGCGGCGCCGTTGACTCGAGATCGGGGCTACGGTCTGCTGCCGGAGATCCTTGGGGTTCTCTACATCGAACGCGTGCGGCGCGATTCCTTTTCGAGCGACGACGCGTCGACAATCCTGACCGTGGCGCGTTTGGGTTCCGACGCCTTGCAGCGAGCGCTCTACTCGGATTGGGTTCGCCGCACATCGGACACGGACGCGTTGACCGGTCTCTTGACCGGAGCATCCTTTCGCAAAAGACTGCGGGAAGAGATCGAAGCGCGCCGCTACAGCAGCGGGGCTGCGAGCAGGGACGTCGCGCTATTTTTCATCGATACGGACCATTTCAAAGACTGGAACGACAGCTTCGGCCACGCGGCCGGAGACCGACTGCTCAAGTCGCTTTCGGACGCGTTCGCGGACGCGGCTCGCAAAGCGTCGGGATTCGCGGGCCGAAACGGCGGCGATGAATTCTGCATCGCGCTGCTAGACCGCACCAAAGACGCCGCGATCTCGGTCGCGCAGGCCCTGAGCGAGAAAGTAGAACGGAGCGATTTTCAGAGAACGCTTGCGTCGGCCGCCGATGCCGCAATGCCCATAACCATCAGCGTCGGCGTGGCTCATTTTCCGGTTGACGTCGCGCCCGACGACCCGTTCCCCGCAGACAAGCTGCTCGAACTCGCGGACAGCCAAATGTACGAGGCCAAGCGGGCAGGGCGCAACCGAGTCTCGTATTCGCGCGGCCGGGGATTGCACCGCAAAGTTTCGCACCCCGGCGAAGGTCCCATCCCGAGAATCTGAGGCCGGCCGCGTCGCGTCGGGCCGGCTTTCGAATCTTCATGCGTCTTGAAGCGGCGTTTCGGCTCTTGCGGAAGTAGGAATCGCGCGACTTCCCAAGCCGATGCTTTTCCGGCCCGCCAAGGAGCGGGGCTTTCGCGCACGAACGCGCCTTTTGTTTGTGATTGCGCTGCCGCCCGACATCGAACGAATCGTCGACGCTGTCTATCCCCTGCCCCGTCAGGCTGCGGCGGCCCAGCTCGCTGCGCTCGAGCGGCCTTTGTTTTTTTTGGGGACGCTCGAACAGCTCGCTGCGCTGCTGCTATTTTACTACGCGGGGGGGGCGGCGCTGTTGCGAACGCGCCTGCAGCGAACGCTCTCCGCGACGTGGTCGGTCGCGGCATCCTTCGCGGTCTGTTTAGTTCTCGGGATAACGCTCATCGAAGCGCCGGTTTCCTGGCTGGCCGGCTTTGCGCTGCTGCACCGCTTCGGACTCAGCCGGGAGGCTGGGTTGACGTGGCTTGGCGATTTCGCTCTGGAGACTGCCCTGAGCTGCGTCGTCGCCGCGTTCTTGGCGGGATTGCTGTTCGCCGCGATGGGGCGCTGGAAGCGCCGCTGGCCATTCGTCGCGGCAATCGCGGCCGCGCCGTTGATCGTGTTCGGCAACGCGATCTACCCGGTCTACGTCGCGCCGCTTTTCAATCACTACACGGCGCTGCCCCCATCGCGCTTGACGCACGCCATTTTGTCGCTGGCCTCACATGAGGGTATCAACGCCTCTGCCGTGTACGAATACGACATGAGCCGTCAGACGACGACTGACAATGCGTACGTCGCCGGCATCGGCCGCACGGAGCGCATCGCGGTGGGGGACAACCTCCTGCGTGACCTGAGGCCCGATGAAATTCTCTACGTCTTGGCGCACGAGATGGGGCATTACAAGCTGGGCCATCTCTGGATCGGGACGTTGTACGGGTGGATCGGCTGCGCATTGGCGATCGCCGTCGTTGCCTGGCTCGGCGATTTACTCGCCGGCCGTTGCGCATCGGTTTGCGCTCTGAATGATCCAGCCGCGCTGGCCCTGATCGCGGCGATCCTATCGGCCTATGCGTTGCTCGGCATGCCGATCGGCAATCGGTTGTCGCGAGGTATCGAAAGCGCGGCCGACCTCTATGCCGCGACCCACACGCATCTCGGCCAGGCCGGGATCCGAGCGTTCGCTCGGCTCGGCGCCAATGATCTAACTCCCTTGCATCCGCAGGCGGCTGTTGTCTGGTTTTTCTATACGCACCCGCCCCTGGACGAGCGAATCATGACCGCTGCCCGATATGCCGCGCACGCAGCTGACGAAAGTCTCTTCAGGCCGCCGTGCTTGCTCCGAGCGCAAGATCGATGTGCCGACCATCACACCTCATCGTCGATCCTTGCGAAGGCAAGGAGTCGCGCGCCGCGCAGGTCGATTACTTTATCTATGCGGGCACAATGGTCTCAGTGAGCGGCGGATCGGAAGCCTATACGGCGAGTAATCTCACGCAGCGCGCTCGGACGGAGCAAGCCGACTCACGCACGTCTCTAGCCGCCGCCATCATCGATTTCTTCAGCGCGGAACCGCTTCGTTCGGCCGGCATCGACCAGATAGCCCTGGCGCTGGGGACTGAGGGCGCTTCCACGGCTTCGGCCTTGGATGGCCTCAGCGAGATCGGGGTTTTGCGGCGCACGCCCTCTCCAAGTGGCCCTCATGCGTTTCAGCTCACCGTGGCGGACGGCTTTTTGGACACTCTCGAACGGTTGACGGCCTTTTACAGCGAGCAGCTCAACAACGTCACGATTTCACCCGAGCGCGCCTTGCTGACAACTGGCGAGTTGGCCGCCGAGGAGACGCCCTCCAGTGGTCTCCGTGCGTTACGCGCCCGCGTCGCAAGCCTTGAGTCGGCGAACACGATGCTGATGCGCAAGAATCTGGAGCTGTCTTTTCTCTTCGAGTCGAGCGCGCAGCTGGCCAGTTCCATCGATCCGGCGACTTTGGTCCAGATCACCCTCGAGGCTGTCGGCATCGCCTCGCGCCTGCGGGCGAAACGGTACTTCGTGGCGCTGACCGGCGAGGAAGGACTGATTTTTTACGGCGGCGTCGGGCTCGATCGGCGCGACGCCGAGCAGTTCATCGAGCGTCATCGCGCTCTGCTGAACGACGCCGTGGAGCTGGGCGAAGTGACCTGCGCACCGGATGGAGCGATTACGGTTTTGCCGCTTTCCTCGTTGCCGACGGCCAAGGCTCAGGGCTGTATCGTCATCGCGGAAATGGAAAGTCAGCGCCTCAACGGAGACGAGTTGCGGGCGTTGATATCGCTATCCGAGCTAGCCGGGCGCGGCTTTGCCAACGCCGCGCTCTTCTCACAAAGCGTCGCGCTCGGGGTGACGGATGAATTGACCGGCGTTATGAACCGTCGCTATCTCTTCGCACGCCTGGGCGAGGAGATCAAGCGCGCGCGCCGTCTCAACCTTCCTCTATCGCTGATCATTTTGGATCTGGATTTTTTCAAATCCGTGAACGACCAGCACGGCCATCAAGAGGGCGACCGGGTCCTGCGCGTCGTCGCGCAAACCATCCTGGCGAGCGTGCGCGACATCGACATCGTCACCCGGTTCGGCGGCGAAGAATTCGCGATCATACTGCCCGGAGCGGACGCGCGAAACGGGTTCATCATCGCCGAACGCATC
>JACRUD010000185.1:0-1603 GCA_014304875.1 Vulcanimicrobiota bacterium | reverse complement strand
CGCATCCGCGATGCGGTCGGCGCCACCCGCTTGCGCTCGGCGCGCGGAGCGGAGTTGCTTGCGACGGTGTCGTGCGGGATCGCTCCGCTTGGCGACGGAGCGCGAAGCACCCCGCAGCTTATCGCCGAGGCGGACCGCTATCTGCTGCAGGCTAAGCGAGGCGGCCGCAACCGGACGGTGTCCCCGATACGCTGACGTCGCGTCGTGCCGCGGTGACGCCAAAGGTCGCATATCGGCGGCGCGCGAACCGCCGGACGTGGCCATAACGGTGCGTCAGGCGACTTCCGAAGACGACCCGTACATAGAATGGCTCGGCGAATCAACTGCCCTCAGCAGCGTGTCGCCCTTGCGGGCCGTCTCGCAGGCGGATGCGGCGCGTTCGTTTCGAACCTTGCGCGGCTTTTGTCGATCGCGTCCCGGCACCGTCGTCTTGATGGTGGAATCTGAGGGCGAGCGCGCGGGTTTTTTGATCCTGCTGACGGACGTCCCCGATGAAGTAAGCCGGCTGGACCAAGCCTTCATCGCCTATATGGCCGTCGCGCCCCAGGCCCGACACGGCGGCTTGGGTCGCGCCCTGCTCCAGGCGGCTGCGGCTGAAGCCGATCGACTGGATCTCCCGCACGTCAGCCTCATGGTCACGTCGGAAAACGTCCAAGCGCGGGCGCTGTATGCTTCCGACGGATTCCTCCAAGAGCGGATGCTCCTCACAAAATCGGTCCCAGCTCGACGAGATGGTTGAGTCGCCCACCCCGCTCCAGGCGAATCGGATGAAACCGCTGCTCCGCAAGGCCACTATCGGAGCGCTTGTCCTGGTCGTGCTGGTCTTTTTGACGTTTGTGCCCAAGACGGTGGCCGTCTTCATCGTCGCCATCCTTATCGCGTACGGGGTCAATCCGGTCGTCAACCGGCTCTCTCGCAAACTATCGAGGGGGGCCGCCATCGGACTGGTGTACGGCATCCTTTTCGCGGCCGTGCTCGTCGCCGGCATCATCGTCATTCCGGATACGATCAATCAACTGCAAACATTCTTCAGCGGCAGCGGATCCTATCTCGACGCGATCCAGCGCCTCGTCGACCACGTCCAAACCTGGCTGCACGCGAAGTTACGGACGCAGGTGTTGCCGCCTCAATTTGCCGACATCGAAGGGCATGCGCTGGCGCAACTATCGACCCTTTTCAACACCGCCGTGCAAAGCGTCGGAAATATCCTGCTGAGTATCGCCAACGTTCTGCTCATCGGCATCACGGCGGTCGTTTTATCGTTTTACCTTTTGACCAACGTAGACGAGATCCGCACATCCTTCTACAGTTTTTTCCCGCCCCAGTCCAAACGGCGGGCCCAGCAATTCGCGCGCGAGGTCTCGCGCGTCGTCGGCGGTTTCATGCTGGGACAGATCGTCCTGTGCGCCTTCAGCGGAGTGGCCACGTTTGCGGCGTTGCTGCTCACGCGCTCTCAATACGCGCTGCTGCTCGGAGTTGCGACCGGCTTGCTGTACGCCGTTCCTTACCTCGGCGTCGTGCTGGCGATCGTCATGGGCTTCCTGCTGGGGTTGCTGCAGTCCACCAACATGGCGTTCATCACAGCGGCGATCATCCTGGTCAT
>JACRUD010000133.1 GCA_014304875.1 Vulcanimicrobiota bacterium | reverse complement strand
GTCTAGACCGTTCCATCATGCTAGAATCTCGCGCGAATAATTCTTGCGGGGACTCGACTGCCTGTGGTGTTCTCCAGGTGCTTTGGAGCCTTGCAGTACCCAACGCAATGGGCAACCGCGCATGGTCATCACCATTTGGCTTAGCGACAATGGCGGTATTCAAACGGTAACGACGAATGGCCACCTTGGCTTTCGTGCACCGTAAAGCTTGTACTAGTCTTTTGAGCTCATAAAGACCACGCTTGTCCCCTGCGGCCGTCAAGTAAACAAGGTACTCCTGTCGAAAATCTGCATCGCTAGCGAATGCCGGGTCTTCATATCGGTCGTTTAGCCGAGCCGCTGCGGGCCTAATCCAGTTTGCGGCTAGAACGCGGGCGCCCGCCGACCAGCGCCGGCCATGACGGCGCTACCTGCTCCGTGCGCGCGTTCGGGACAGGATTCCCCGCCTGCTCTGATAAGAGTGCCCGGCCATGCTCCAAGTCCGCGACACGCAGTTTGCCGAGGCGAAAATCTATGTTCCGGACGTCTTCGAGGACGATCGCGGTTTCTTCAAGGAGACTTACTCCAAGGACAAATACGAAGCCGCCGGCCTGCACGACGAGTGGGTCCAAGACAGCGTGTCCCGATCGTCTGCCAACGTCATCCGCGGAATGCACTACGACATGCGTATGGCCAAGCTCGTCCAAGTCCTCGTGGGCCGCATCTACGATGTCATCGTCGACATGCGCGACGGATCGCCGACCTTCAAGCGCTGGCAAGGCTTTTACTTATCCGCCGAAAACCACTTGCAGTTGTACGTCCCCAAAGGCTTCGCACACGGCTTTTTAGCGCTGACCTGCGACGTTGTCGTCCACTATAAGATGTCCGCCCATCACGATCTCGCGCAAGAAAAAGTCCTGAGCTGGCAAGACCAATCGGTCGGCATCCGGTGGCCGCTTGTAGGCCAGCCCCGGCTTTCCCCCAAAGACGCCGCGGCATGAAGGGATCGCGCTAGCGTGGATTGCCAACAGCACGATCTCGACGATCTATCCCAGCTAGTCGATCTGACGGCCGCACTCGGCGAGCACGTCAGCGATCTGGCGCGCCGCTTGGAATCTCTCGAGAGCGGCCATTCACCGCCCAAGGGGATCGCCGCGAGCGATCTGCGGGGCGTCGCTAAGGGTCTGATGGCCTTATCGCTTATGCGCAGGCGACGATCGCGCCAAGGCGGCCCCTGAGCAGCATGCCGTTGCCGTCTTCGCCCCCGCGCGCTTTAAGAGGAGGCTGCTCGCCCGCATGAATCTGTTCGTCACGCGCTCCATCGACACGCTGACAAGGGAAACAGAGGAAGCGCAAGGTCCGAGGCTGCGACGGGCGCTCGGCCCATGGAGCCTGATCGCGTTCGGCCTGGGAAGCATGGTCGGCGGCGGTATCTTCGCCTCGATCGGGCCGGGCATCCACACCTACGCCGGCCCAGCGGTCATCTTCTCGTTCGTGCTGGCCGCCGTCGCCTGCGTTTTCTCTGCCTTCGCCTACGCCGAGATATCTTCGATGGTGCCGGTGGCGGGCAGCGCGTACACTTACACGTATGCCACGCTCGGGGAGCTGACCGCCTGGATCATCGGCTGGAACCTCATCCTGGAATACGCGCTCTCAGCCGCTCCGGATGCCAACATCCTATCGCAGAACGTTCAGAATTTTTTGTCGGGCTACAACATCCATCTGCCGCTTTGGGCGACGGCGTTTTATTCGCCGGCCAGCCACACCTACTTCGACGTCTTCGCATTCCTCTCGTGCGTCGCGGTCGCGGCTTTGGTCGCGGTCGGCATCCGCGAGTCGGCGGCCACCAATTCCGTCCTCGTCGTTGTGAAGATGGGCGTACTGATCCTGTTCGTCGCCATCGCGATTCCGTTTTTCCATCCGCTTAATTGGCGGCCGTTTTCGCCCCACGGAGTTCACGGCATCATCGGGGCGGCCTTCATCGTGTTCTTCGCATTCATCGGCTTCGACGCCATAACGACGACGGCCGAAGAGGCCAAGAACCCGCAGCGCGACATGCCGCTTGCGATCTTGGGCTCGCTCGGCCTTGGAACCCTGTTCTACATCGCGGTCGCGATCGCGCTCACCGGCCTCGTTCCGGCCGCGAGCGTCAATGAGAATACGCCGTTGTCGAGCTCGCTGCAGTCGATCGGCCTGGGACGGATCGCCTGGATCATGGACGCGGGCGCGGTGATCGGCGCCATCTCGATCATCCTGACGGCCTTCATCGGGCAGGCGCGGATCTTTTACGTCATGGCGCGCGACGGGCTGCTGCCCAAGAGCGTGGCGACGATCCATCCGGTGTTCCGCACCCCGGCGCGCATGACAATGATCACCGGACTGGTCGTCGGCGTGCTGGCCGCGATGCTGGATCTCAACACGCTGCTCGACTTCGTGAATATCGGAACGCTGACGGCATTCATCTGCGTCTGCGCCGGCGTCATCATCCTTCGCTACACCCAGCCCGACCGTCCGAGGCGCTTCCGCTCGCCCTACGTGCCGGTGTTCCCCGCGCTCGGCATCGTGCTGTCGCTTGTATTGATATTTTACGGCACGGGATGGCTCGTGTGGGCGCGCTTCGGCGCTTGGCTAATCCTGGGGCTGATCGTGTACGCGCTTTACGGATACCGTCACAGCGAGGCGCGCAAGTCCCAATCTGTCTAGCGCTGGCTGCCGGCATCCGCCGCGCTTGGCGCTGCGTTGAGCATCGAAGATGCGTCGAGGGCGACGAGATATTGCTGGCGGTCTCGAACGACGCCACCGTGATGGCCGGGCGCGATCGCGTAATGCAAGGCGTCGCTCAGCCGCAAATCCATGGATACCACCCTTTGGTTGTCGCGGTCGTAGTCGATGCTCATCGAGACGGTCGCGCTGCCGACGGCGTTTCCGACCGCCACGCCTGCGTCGGTCGAAACGGGTTCCTTCATCTTAGTTTGGCCGCTTGCCGAGATCGTGAAGACCTGGACCCCTAAAACGGATCGGCGGCCGGTCACCGTATAGCGCAGGCGCGGCCGAGCGGTCATTCCGAAAAGCTTTGTGCCGAGTTGTCCCGACCAGCTGTCGCCTACCACAAGATCGGCGCCGGCGTGCATGGATCGCTGACCCAAAAATGCGAGCGGCAGAAGGAAGACGCCTCCGATCGTTCCCCGGTCGCGCGTGATGGTTCCGGACGGGTCGACGACCGTATGGCCGACGCCGCGGATCGGGCGCGATTTTCCGGCCACGGTTGCGGTGAGGGACCCCGAGCGGCTGATGAACATCGAGCTTGCGGACAATCTTTTGAAGGCGATCCGTTCGCGTCCGTTTATGGTCGTCGGCATGGCGTTCTGGTGGATCGCACGCCCGAAAGCGTCTTTTCCGTCGATGCTCTGCGCCATATTGCCCTGCAAGCTGTAATCCAGAATCTGTCCGACCCGGTGAGCCGCCAAGGCGTCCGAGCGCTGCGGCAATGCGCCGGGGTCGGCGAGCGCTGCGGAGGCCGATGCGGCGATAACGAAGGCGTTGATTCCGGCGATGATCTTCACGTGCGACTGTCCCCTTTAACGGAAAAACAGCTTCCTGCTAACCGCAGAGCCATCTACGAAACGCTTAAGGGACGGTTCCGGGCCCACCTCGTCGGCCCGGGACACGGGCCGGCGGTCATATAGTGTAGAAGCCACGGCTCGATGCTCCACGTCGCGGCGGCGCGAGATGTCTGGAAATCGTATCGCACGGCCGCCGCAGACGTCCAGGCGCTGCGCGGCGTCTCTTTCGAGGTCGCGCCGGGCCAATTCGTCGCGCTGACGGGAGCGAGCGGCTCCGGCAAAAGCACGCTCTTGAATCTGCTGGCCTGCGTGGACGTGCCCACGTCCGGCACCATTTCGATAGCCGGCCGAGATACTGGGGCGGTGAGCGACGACGGGCTGACCGCGCTGCGCCGATCGTCAATCGGCTACGTGTTCCAGTTCTTCAACCTCATGCCGACCATGACGGTGCGCGAAAATATCGAGCTGCCTCTGTTGCTGGCGGGATGGTCCCACCGCCGGTCGGCGCCTGCCGTCGACAAGGCCTTGCAGGAGATAGAAATGTCGGAGCTCGGCGGTCGACGGCCCGCCCAGCTGTCCGGCGGGCAGCAGCAGCGGGTCGCGATCGCGCGCGCTCTCGTGCACGATCCGCCGCTCGTGTTGGCCGACGAACCCACTGGGAACTTGGACTCGCAGACCGGCGCCGCCATCCTGGTGCTGCTGCAGCGCTCTTGCAGCGCCCGGCGGGCGGCCATCCTGATCGCGACCCACAGCGACGAGGCAGCGTCGAAGGCGGATCGTATCCTGCGCTTACGCGACGGGGTTTTGCTGACGTAATGCGCGCACTTGCGGCGCTGTTCACCGCCCTCGTGCTGCGTCACGCGATCTTGCACAAGGGGCGCACGTTCCTCACCCTCGCCAGCGTCGCGATCGGCGTCGCGGTCACGGTCGCCGTCCGCCTGGCCAACGCGAGCGCGGTCGCATCGTTCACCGGCACCGCGAACACCGTCGCCGGCGGCACCGCGGTGCAGATCGTCGCCAAGGGGAATGGTTTGCCCGACGGCATCGTGTTGGCGGTCCGGCACGTGCAGGGCGTCGCGAGCGTCTCGCCCGTCGTGAGCGGATCGCTGACGGACGGGCGCAGTCAAGCGGCTTACGATCTCGTCGGCGTCGATCTGCTCGCGGCATTGGGGATGGCGAGCGACCAATCGGCCCCTTCGATCGGTGCGCCCGGCGGCCGATTCAGTCCGACGATCCTTTGGCGAGGACGCATCGTGTTGAGCGAGAGCCTCGCTCGTGCGTTCCACACCGGATTAGGAAGCGGCATCACCATGCTTGCGGGGTCCCATCGCGTTGCCCTGGTCGTCGGCGGGATCGTTCCCGATGCCGCGCTCCCGATCGCGGCCCGCAATACGATCTTTTGCGACGTCAGCACTGCCCAGGAGGCGCTGGGCCGCGACGGCTTGCTGGACCGCATCGATCTCGTTCCTTTGCCGGGAGTCTCTGCCAAAATCTTGCAGGCTAGGCTGCGAGCCGTGCTGCCCCGAGCCGCCGGCCTAACGACACCCGGGGAGCGTGCGGATCAACTCACCAAGATGGTGTCCGCGTTCCAATTCAATCTCGCCGCTCTCGCCGCGATCGCTCTGCTGGTCGGCGCGTACTTAGTTTTCAACGCCGTCTCGATGTCGGTGGTTCAGCGCAGGGCGGAAATAGGAACGGCGCGGGCGGTGGGCACGACGCGCCCGACGATCTTCGCCATTTTTCTGGCAGAGGGTGCGGCTGTGGGAATCGTCGGCAGCGCGCTGGGGCTTCTCCTTGGGCGCCTGCTTGCCAACGGGGCGCTCCGCGCCGTTGCCGGCACGTTCGACGCGCTGTACG
>JACRUD010000082.1 GCA_014304875.1 Vulcanimicrobiota bacterium | reverse complement strand
AAATACTTCGCGACCTGTTTGACGGTCGACGGGCCGTCGACGTCGCCGACGATGCCGTAGCTCGCGTTGTGGGGATGATACCATGCGTTGTAAAGCGCGTGCAGCTGGGGTGAGTTGATGTGGTGGTCGAAGGACGCGATCGTGCCCAGCCCATCGTTACCGTACGGCGTTCCCGCAAACATCTTTAAATCGACTTGGCGAAACAGGAAGTTGACGGGGTCGCTGAAGTCTTGCGTGACCTCGTTCTTGATCGCACCGCGTTCGATATTCCAATCTTTTTGCGACAGCGTCAGCTCCTTCGCGCGCGACGCCTCCATACGCAGCAGCACGTCAAGATATTGCGCAGGGGCCGTGAAGAAATATTGCGTCACCTCTGACTGCGTGTCCGCATCCCAGTTGCCACCCAGCAATTCGGCGATATCGGCCAATTGCGATTGCGTGAGCGTCGCGCTTCCGCGGAACATCATATGCTCGAGCGCGTGCGCTTGGCCGGCATAATTCTGCTCGTTGGAGCCAACCCGGTAGTTCAACATCGCCGTCACCACCGGCGCCAGCGGATCGCGGACGACGACGACCCGCAAACCGTTATGCAAGGTCGTGCGGGTGACCGAACGATTCTCCGAACGTGCCTGATCGGCGACGGCAAACGTCAAGGCGATGAGGGCGCATGAAGCGGCGGCAGCACGGCGAAAGATAGAGATCATAAAGAGCTCCTTTGAGAGTCGTGCGGGCAGTTCGGCGGGCGGTTTTGTTTCCCCTTATGAACAGCCGGGGGGCGGTGACCATGCGCGGCGGGGTTTGAGCACTTAGGCCCAAACAGGAACGAAATGGTTGAAGTCCTATTTGCGTAACGTATATCCGTTAGAACTACGAACGTCCATACAGAGGTGAACTGATGTCCTTGCGCCGCCCCGTTTGGTCATTTGCGAGCGCCCTGTCGACTTTTTTCTCGGCGGCGCGCCAAACCAAGACGGAGCGCGAGCTGCGCGCCCGCTTCCCGGATATCCAGCTCGGCGAAGGGGTCATCGTCAAAGGGGCGCACCGCTTGTTCGCCGGGCGAGCGCTTCTTTTGGATGTTCGCGCCTATCTCAATTGTGCTGGCGGTGATTGGAGCAACAACTCCGGATTCATCAGGGCCGGGGATAACGTCGAAATAGGTCCGTACAGTGTCCTTTGGGGCGCCGGCGGCATCACGCTGGGAAACGACGTGCACATCGGAGCGCACGTGAGCATCACCGCCCACGAAGCAAAGCAGGTCGCGCCCGAAAACCAAGATGTGTTCAAGCCCCTCGAAATGGAATTCGATCCCGTGATCATAGAAGACCACGTCTTGGTGTGCTCAGGGGCGGTCATCATTCCCGGAGTGACCATCGGCCATCACGCGATGATCGGCGGCGGAGCCGTCGTGACTCGGGATATACCACCCTACGGGCTTGCCGTGGGCTGCCCGGCGCGAGTGATCCGCTACAGCAATTCGCAGCCCCAGACGGCTGGCGCGATTTCTTAGCGGAATGTCCGCCGCTCAGAATCATCCGCCCCTCCCAGCGCGGCTGCGGCGGCGCTGGAACCGGCTTGTTCACGAGATCTACATCGACGCGCAGCCGGATTATCGCGCGGCTCGACTGCTGGCCGGTTCGGGCCGCAGCGGCACGACTTGGATCGCCGAGGTCCTCGCCAGCGATAACTTCTACCGGTTCATGGTGGAACCGTTCAACTGCGGTCGGGTGCCGCAGTGCAAGCCTTTCGCGCTTCGCCAGTACCTGCGGCCGGAGGATGACGACCCGAGGTTCTTAGCGCCGGCGCGCGCCATATTTTCAGGCCGAATCCGCAACGACCTGATCGACTGCCTGACGCGGCCCCGCGTTTACAAGCGACGGCTGATCAAAGACGTCCGCTCGAACCTGATGCTGACGTGGATGCGTCGGCACTTCCCCGACCTGCCGATCGTGTTTATGATGCGCCACCCGTGCGCCGTTGCTCACTCTCGGGTCAAGCTAGGTTGGACGACCAAGCTGCCGGAGATGTTCTTCGCTCAGCCGGCGCTGATGCAAGATTTCTTGGCACCGTTTCGGGAGCACATCGCAAGCGCGAGGACCGGTTTTGAGATCCATCTCTTCGACTGGTGCGTGGAAAACTACGTTCCCCTGATGCAGCTTAACAAGGGCGACGCCTACATGCTGTTTTACGAACATCTTTGCATGGATCCTCGGGGCGAGATCGAGCGGTTATGCTCCTATCTCGGACGACCGTTTGACGACGCCATGCTGAAGGCCATCGACCGACCTTCATCGAGCCCCCGCACCATGGCGGGCCGGGAAAGGCCGACGGCGGAGGAGCTGGTTTGCGGTTGGCAGGCCCACGTCACGTCAGACGAGATCCGTCGTGCCGTCGATATCTCCGGCTTGTTCGGATTGGACCGCGTCTACTCGCAAGGCCCCATGCCGCTGGTCGAAAGTGCGCTTGGAATACTGAACGATCCGGCCGCGACCTCGCAGCCTCTTTTTCAACGCCCGTAGCGGCCGCTGAGCGACCCTTTCGCCAGCAGGCTCTCTCTCATCATGAAGCTGAGTTTGGCGCCGGTGGTCGCAGCATCGGCCGGTATCGAAGGCACGCTGAGCGCGTAGACGGTGAAAATATAGCGGTGGGGCGGGTCGCCGGGCGGCGGACAGGGTCCGCTGTATTCGCGCGACCCGAAATCGGTATGGCTCATGACGGCGTCCTCTGGTTTTCCTATTGAACCGGAAGCGCCGGCATTCTCCTCAAGCTGGTGGCAATCCGCCGGGATGTTGAACAACACCCAGTGGTAAAACCCCGTGCCGGTCGGCGCGTCCGGATCGTACAGCGTCAAGGCAAAGCTCTTGGTTTCGTCGGGTTCGCCCGACCAGGTAAGATGAGGGGAGCGGTTATGACCCGTGCAGCCCATCCCGCTGAAGACGGTAGACATCGGTAAGGTCCCGCCTTCGGCGAAGTTGTGACTGCTGACGACCAGCGATGAGGCAGCGCCTGAATTCATTAAGTTAACCCCACGGGCGGAAGCACGCTATGAAACTGCGTTGCCCATGTAACTTTGCGCTTAAACCGAGTCGCCCGGAACCTGTCCTGCTCGCGTAGGGGACTGAGCCGGACGGCTTGGTCACGGAGGGTAGCCGTGAAGAAAGGTCAAACGTACGTTCGACCAGCTTGCCGGTCAGCGGGGGTCGGGGGATGCCGGAGGAGAGAGACGAGCGGGAGTCGTTTTGCAGCCAGCTGTGGGATGCCCTGTTCGACGCCGTCGACGCATGCCGATGTCTCACTTCGACCGAAAAACGAGTGCTTCAGTGCCTTTGGGCGCAGGGCACGGTCGGAACGTGGGTATGTGAGAGCTACCCCGGTCATGATCCGTTCGCGAAAAAGATGCGCCTTTCGCAACAGCGCCTAGAATCGACGTTGAGGAACCTCGAGAAGAAGGGCTTCATCAAGCCGACCCAACGTGACCAAGGCGGTCCGCGTTTCCTGCTCAACGCGCTGCTCGTGGAGGACGCATACGAACGCACGAAGCGGGAGCACCCTGGACTTTTCCGTCTTTAGATAGTTTACGGCCCGTCGCGGGCGGGCAAACGTCTCATAAGAATTTCTGAGGTGAGCACCCATGGCCCATGCTATCTGGTCGGGTTCCATAAACTTCGGTCTGGTGACGATTCCGGTGAAGTTGTACACGGCGGTCCGCGAGAACGAGCTGCACTTCAATATGCTTCATGCAGCCGACCAGGGCCGTATCAAGAACGTCCGGACGTGTGGCGAGTGCGGCAAGACGCTCGAATGGAGCGATCTCGTCAAGGGATACGAATATCAAAAGGGCGAGTACGTCATTCTCAGCGATGACGATTTCGCGAAGGTCAACGTGGAGGCGACGCAATCGATCGACATCGTCCAGTTCGTCGACATCAACGAGATCAATCCGATGATGTATGAAAAGCCGTACTATCTCGAACCGGAAAAGAAAGGTCGCCACGCCTACGCGCTGTTGCGCGAGGCGCTAAAGAAAGCCGGCAAGGTGGGCGTCGCAAAAGTCGTGATCCGCACACGCGAATATCTCGCGGCCCTCAAACCCAACGGCGACGCCCTCATCTTGGAGCTGATGCACTTCGCGGATGAGATCGTCGACTCCCAATCCTTGGACATCCCAAAAGTTGAGGAAAAAGTTCCGCTGCCCGAGATGAAGGTGGCCATGATGCTTATCGATACCATGGCTGCCAAGTTCGACCCCAGCGCGTTCCAGGACACCTATCGGGAGCAGCTCATGACCATGATCGACGCGCGGGCTCAGGGCAAGCCGCTGCCCAAGGCGAAGAAGAAGGCCGCTGCGCCGGAGGGCGTGGTCAATCTCATGGACGTGCTGCAGCGCAGCCTGGAACAGACGGGCAAGCGGCGCGTGACGACAGCGCCAGGGAAAAAGGACGCCGGCGAGAAGCGTCGCGCCAAAGCCGTCGCCTAAGAGACGACGTCGCTTCGGCGTTTGCCCTTGCAAGAACTGGGAAGTGCGGCACAGTGGCGGAAGACCGGTTTAGATTTGTTTTGCCCGTCAGAGTCGCGTTTCGTGATATCGACGGCATGCGTCATGTCAATCACGCCCAGTATCTCACCTATTGCGAGACGGCGCGCAACGAATACTGGATGAAAGTCACCGGCATCCGCGATGTCGAGGAGTACGATTTCGTCCTGGCCGAACTGAGCGCCCGCTATCACGCGCCTGCGCACTTGGGCGATGAGCTGACCGTCGCGTGCCGAGTCACGGAATTGCGGCGCTCGAGTTTTTTGATGGAACATGAGATCCGCAACGTTCGAACGGCGCAGCTCGTGGCCGAAGTGAACACGGTTCAAGTAATGTTCGACCCCAAAGCCGGCAAGTCGCTGCCCATCCCAGCCACCCGGCGGCAGCAAATCGAAGAGTTCGAAGGCAAGCCGCTAAGCGCGGCGGTTTCCGCCCGCAGGCGCTAGACCCGCAAGTTCACCCCGCGCTTGGTCATGATGAATGCGATGGCCAACGAACCTAACGCGAGCGCGGACACGACGCCTGAGTCCACCGCGAGGTTGACGTCAACGGCTCCAGTGTAGGAGTAGCGAAAGCCGTCGATCATGTACAGCATCGGGTTGAAGAGCGAGACGCGCTGCAGCGCCGCCGGCAAGAGATGGATGCTGCTGAAGACCCCGCCGACGTACGTCAGAGGCGTGATGAGGAAGGTCGTCACGATCGCGAGGTTGTCGAACGTCTTGGCGAGCAGCCCCGCGATCATGCCCGCCGATGAGAACAATAAGGCGGTCGCGGACATGAAGTACGCGTACGCCAGCGGGTGGTGCGGCGAGAAGTGCACGAGCGCCAAGCCGATGATCATCACCAAATTGCCGATCACGACTCCGCGCAGAACGCTGCCCGTGAGAAAACCGACGAGGATTTCAAGGTACGACAACGGTGCGATGAGGATCTCTTGAATCGAGTTCATGAATCGCTGCTGA
>JACRUD010000038.1 GCA_014304875.1 Vulcanimicrobiota bacterium | reverse complement strand
ATGAACGAAGCTGTGCGCGAGGCGAAAGGCATCGGCCTTGACCGCAAGGGTGTGAAGAATCTTTTCGAGCGCGTACTCGATCGCTGGTACCCCGAAACAAAGGAAGGCAGACAGTGAACGCACCGGTTATCGCCTTAGAGCACCTGACGAAACGCTACGGTTCCTTCGAAGCCCTTTCCGACCTGACGCTGCATATCGAGAAAGGCTGCGTCTACGGGCTGCTCGGACCCAATGGCGCCGGCAAGACGACGACCTTCAAATGCATGCTGGGTCTGGCGCGGCCAACGAGCGGCACGGCGACGTTCGAAGGCGCCCCCCTCGTTCCGGCCGCGTTCGAGCGTATCGCCTACCTCCCGGAGCGCAGCGCCCTGTACGGATGGATGACCGGCGCACAGCACCTCGAGCTGAGCCGCCGTTACTTTCGCAGCTTCGATGTGGCCCGCGCATCAGAACTGCTGGCGATGTTTTCGCTCGACCCGCGCAAGCGGGCAGGTTCGCTCTCCAAAGGCCAGCAGACCGCGCTCGCTCTGGTTTTAGCCTTCGCCACTCGCCCCGACATCCTGATCTTGGACGAGCCGGCCAGCGGCCTGGATCCCGTGCACCAGCGCTCGGTGCTCGATCTCATCATCGAAGCCGCCGCCGGCGGCGCGACGGTTCTTTTCTCGTCGCATCAGATAACGCAGGTCGAACGAGCCGCAGATCACATCGCTATCCTGAAGCAAGGCCGGCTGATCTTAAGCGGCGAGGTGGACGAGCTGAAAAGCGATGAAAAAGTCGTCGAGGCGATTTTCGATTACGATGTTCCCGAACTCAACGGTCTGGCGAGCGATGCCCGAGTCCGCCGCATCGAGCGCATGGGCCACATGCTGCGCACCTTTGTGCGGACCGATAGCGCCGGCGTCATACGCGACTTGGAAGCCATGCAGCCCAAAGCGCTGCAGACGCACGATCTGAATCTGGAAGATATATTCCTGAACGCGGTAGGAGAGCGAAAGTGAACTACGTCGAATTACTGCGTGCCCGCAAAGTCCTGACCGTCTACGGCGCGGTCCTCGCGGCCGTGGCGCTGATTGCGATGCTCAGCTCGCACGGGCAGACGCCGCATATGGATATCAACGGCCATCAGACGACCTCCATACCCATCTCGGTCCTGATCCTAGTGGCCGGATATTGCGCGGCGATCATCGCCTCGATGCTCGGGACGAGCCTGAATCGTGAAAACGGCGGACATCTAGAGCTAGCTTGGACGAAGCCGATTTCGCGCAGCCGTTACGCGGCCGGCATAGCGCTTGTCGATATCCTTGCCATCATCATAGCGATGGCCGCGGCACTGCTGGCGATCGTGGCTGTCTTAGCGACCTTCGGGCTGGCGACATTCATCAGCGCCGACGGCGCCTTGGCCGCGACCTTGCTGGGCTTCGGCGTCGCTCTGAGCTGGTATGCGGTAAGCCAGGCAGCGAGCGCTTCGCTGCGAAGCAAAGGGCGAGCCGTCTCCGGTTTCGCATGGCCCGTCGCTTTCGCGCTGATCGCTTTGAGCTTTGCGCCCTTGCAGACTATGCTGCACGAGGTCGTCCTGGCGCTCAATTTCTTGAACCCTCTTGCCTATCTCAGTACGGTCGCCGTGACGACGAACGATCACGGAACGTCAGCGGCATCGGGCGGCGTACTGCCGTTGACGCTGAGCGCCCGGATCATCGGTGTGTATCTACTGGCGGCTGTCGGGCTCATCGCCGCGCTGGCTCAGTGGCGCCGTCTCGAAGCCTAGCCCCTCCGCCGCGGCGGCTCCCGCTTGCTGCCGAACAAGGCAACGCCTCGCAGCGCAGCCAAGCTGCCGCGCAATGCCGACTGCTGCCAAGCTCGCCGCCGGTTTGAGCGCCGGCGCGGTCGCGACCTACGCCTTAGGGCTCGTGCACGACGCGATATATCGACGCGAGGACGAGAGCGTGCATCGACGCGAGGCCGTTCTTGAGGATCATACCGCCCCGCAAGCTCTAGGGGAAAAACTGCTCCGGTTGTTCGGCGAACGGCCGTCGGAAGCAGAGATAGAGGCGGCCGGGAAGGTGATTCACTGGGCTTTCGGCATCTCTAGTGGCTTGGCGTATTCCATTTTTAAAGAGCGCTCCGATGGTGGAAGTCCGCTGCTCGGCGTGCCGTTCGGTCTAGCGCTCTATGTTCTTCACTTGTTCGGCGTACCCGCCCTTAAGCTCTCACCTCCGTCGAGAAGGTTTCCTCTTCAAACGGCGGTGCGTGGCCTAGCGTATCACTTGGCATACGGAGCCGTCCTGGGCCTAACGTACGGCGCTTTCACCCAGACTAAGCGCAGATAGCATTCGCTGGAGTCTCCGGCCGAATCGGGCCTCCGGGCGTTCAGGGCCTCGGCTGATGTTCCCCTAGCGCGGTGACGCTGCTCACCAAACCTTCTCGTCGCTTTCACCCTGTGGTTTCGCGCTGGCCGGAGCGCCGACAACACTCATATGCGTTGCATCACCATTGGCAAGTGCCTTTGCACCTCAGCCCATTCCGAAACTACGAACGCCTTGATAAGATCGGAAATAAATTGCAACGATTATTCAAACCGGCTCTGTTTGCGCTCACGCTCAGCGCGTTTATCGCGGCCTGTGGAGGCGGCAACTCCGGCATAGGGTCGGCGCTTGGTGGCGCACCAGGCAACGGCGGCTCTCCGGGGCCGGGCAGTTCGCCGTCTCCCGATTCCTCAGCATCGCCCAGCGTCTCTCCCTCACCGAGTGCATCGCCCACTGCCAATCCCGCCTCTGTGAACCTTGGCAGCGCATCACGCTACGCGATCCTCGCCGGCTCAACCGTCACAAATACTGGTCTGAGCATGGTCACCGGTGATCTTGGCGTGAGTCCGGGTACGGCGGTTGCAGGATTTCCACCAGGCAGGCTGATCGGAACCCTGCATGCGGGCGACCCGACTGCCGCGCAAGCAAAACACGATCTCACCACAGCGTATCTGGTCGCCATGAGCCGAACCAACAACCCGATCGCGGTCGGCGGAAACCTCGGCGGGCGCACCTTAACACCCGGCCTGTATAAATCGACATCGTCGCTGGCTCTGTCATCGGGAACCCTTACACTTGA
Source organism: Vulcanimicrobiota bacterium (assembly GCA_014304875.1). GTDB lineage: Bacteria > Vulcanimicrobiota > Vulcanimicrobiia > Eremiobacterales > Eremiobacteraceae > Mawsoniella > Mawsoniella australis. The sequence goes on along the minus strand of JACRUD010000038.1, from coordinate 2,410 downwards.
CGGTCAGGGCGATCAAATGCGGTCTTCATCTTCCAGATGGCGTCGACGCTGACGGTCACCTCTGGACGAAACGTCGTGCTGAGCGGCGGTACGCAAGCTGCAAACATCTACTGGGTCGTCGGCAGCTCCGCAACGCTTGGAACGACGTCTCATTTCGCAGGCAACCTGCTCGTCTCGCAATCCATCACTCTTCAGACCAACGCCTCGCTCAGCGGCCGGGCCTTGACGCAAGTGGGGGCCGTCACGTTGGACACTAACGCCATGGTCAAGCCGTAGGCGAAATCCGCATAACAACCAGTAGGGCCGCGATTAAATCGCGGCCCTACTTTTTGATTCGCTCTATTATGTGGCGGCGTTTGCCCGCGCCACTGTCCGACGTTACTTCAGGATGGATACCGTTGGTGTGCCCACGGGATTCTGGGAGCTTTGCGGATCCCAGAGAACCCAGACTTTGCCATAGGTGTCCAGCATGCTGTTCAGCTTTTTCTTCGCCTCCTCAGGTGACAGATCGGGTAGCTTGGCATCGACTTTGGGCACTTCAACCCGGTGATAGTGCCACAGCGCCTGTTCTTGCTGGGGCAATGATTTGTAAACGCTTGGAGAGACTATGGTTTCCACCGCGACGAGCCGTGCATCTGGGGCGTCGCTGTCGTAAATCTGGCACTCAAATAAGCCGCCGGAAACTCCCTTGCAGTAATGATGCGCTATTTCGTCGGGGTGCGCATCACCGAAGTGCCGCTTGGCGTCGATATGGAGCGACCAGCTCTCAGTAGGCCGTCCCTTCGCCATCGTAGGGGCATCGGCCAGCGCCGGAGACATCGCGCCTGCGGCGGAGTGGGCGCCTGCCATGGTTGCGGTGCGGGTGGATATACCGCCTTCCGTGACTATGCCTAGCACAAACGCAACGGCACATGCAGCGCCGATCGCAAAGTAACGGTGCATCTTTGCCCTCCTTTTTGGCAGTCTGTCTGACAAGTCCGTACGGCCGGTACGGGTGTCAAAAAGTTCGCGTGACGAAGGCAGTTTGCTTTTACCTGCACGCGTTATCGAACATGCGCACGTAAAGTCGCAGTCGCAATTCGGGGACCGTCACGCCATCGCTGGTCCCTGCGCCGATGCCGAGATTGTAGGGCTCCGGCCGCACGTCGCCGTACAATCGCAGGCACCGCCCGAAAGGATGTGCGATGTTCAAGCGCGTCGTTCTCTGCTGTCTGGCCCTCTCGTTTACTTTCATGGCTTCAGCGCGTGCCGATCAGGAGCCGACGTACCACCGAGCTCTGTCGCCTTCGGAAAAGGCGTTCGTCGGCTCCATTCAGAGCGATTTCAACGGGCGTTTTCCCCAAGCTGCCGATGCCCAAAATGCAGGCTACGTTCGCTATACCAATGCCGACGAGACCGGCGCGATCAGCTACGCCAATATGCGCTGGACGTCCAAAGACATACGGCACCCGAGCCAGCTGTGGTACGACAAACGCGGCAATCTGCTCGGTGCGGATTTTTCGGTACCGAATACGACCGGCGTGCGCCCGCATCTGTTCGGCGTCAATCCTGGTCGTTGGTACGAGTTCGACGATCACGTGCACTACGTGGTCAAAGACGCGGCGACCGGAAAAATGAAATTCGACGGCTACGTGATGGCGCCGCGTTTCCGTAAAGCCGGCGGGGACCCGAAAAACCCGAGCGCCGATATCCTGGTGAAGATGGGGAGAGTGAAGTCGACCTCGCAGGTCGCGACGATCTTCGACTTTCCTGCGGTCTGGGATCTGATCGTCTGGGTCAAGCCTAATCCCAGCGGCGCCTTCGCAGAAAAGAATCCGCTCGTCAAACCCTGACCAGCTAACACGTTTCCCGGTCGACGGCCGCGACAGCCATGAACGAAGCGAATGCGGTCTTGGCCCTGCACCTGACCGTCGCGGCCTTCAACGTCTTCGGGCTGCTGGCGGTGCCCCTCGGCCTGTGGCGCGGCTGGCGCTTTGTCTCCATTTTTTGGTGGCGAGCTCTGCATTTAGCCTCGCTTGCGCTGGTGGCGCTGCAAAAGCTCTTGGGTCGCTCGTGCTTTCTGACCCTTTGGGAGAGCAAGCTTCGTGCGGGGACGGTCGTCGGCCAGACGACGTGGTTTCAAAACATGGCCGACCGGGTGCTTTTTTGGAATCTGCCGCTCTGGTTCTTCGGCCTGCTGTACGCGCTCGTGCTTGCGTACGCTCTTTTCCTGTGGCACTGGGCCCCGCCCGCAATGAACCAGCGAACCCCAAGAGGCCGCTCTTGCCTACATACGTCTCTCTAATGGACGTCAGGGTTATGCTTTAGCCGGGATTCGCCAGATGATTCGGGCGAAAAACCACATCTCAGCCCGTCAACGCCAGCGGTCGCCCGGTGCGGTAACGTAGTTCTTCCAGATATAGCCCCACGG
>JACRUD010000018.1 GCA_014304875.1 Vulcanimicrobiota bacterium | reverse complement strand
GATCGCGTGGGTCCATTGGCCGACATCGCCGGGTTTTATGTCCATGCGGCGCTGGACCAACTGACGAAGGTGGCGTGTTTTGAGAACGCGCAGCGCGTGCTTGAAATAGGCGGCGGCACGGGACGTTTTGCAGCACGCTTGCTAGAACACGAACTCCCGAACGATGCGCAATACGTTGACATGGAACCGAGTGCGACGATGCGCAAATTGGCCACTCGCAGGCTGGAGCACTGGCAAACACGTGCCGACGTACGCACCCTGCAAGACGGTCGGATCGACGCATGGATCGGACGCGTAGATCGATACGTGGCCACCTACGTGCTGAACGTGCTGCCAGATAACGAGGCAATTCATGAGCAGCTCAACCGTGCTCATCGCATGCTTTCACCGACCGGCCTGCTTTGCATGGTAAATCAAACGTACGGTCGCGACGGATTCCAACTCGCGATTTCTAAGACGTGGATGCGTTTGTACGAGCGTATGCCGAACGTACTTGGGAACTGCCGCCTGATCGACGCACAACGCGATTATATCGATGACTCATGTTGGCGGGTTCATTATCGTGAGGTCGTTTGCCGATTCGGCTTTTGTTCCGAAGTGATAGTGGTGGGAAAACATAAAGGCGAAGACGAGAAAATCCGTCTATCTAAAAAAAGGCGGGCGGCCTCACTCGAGCGGAACGACTAAATGTGAGAGATCACACCTCTACAACGCATGTTTTCTTTTCGATCCACGCCCGAAGTAAGACCGTTTAATAACGGCTCACTGGCGTTCGCGATCGTGCGGAGAAGGAAGCCCACGTTCCAGTTTATCGATGCGGGTACGGAGTCGCACGACTTCATCTTGCGCGGGCGAGCTCGTGTTTGCGCGGGATGCCACAAGAAGAGACCGACCGCCGCAACGACGACGAGAGCGACTGCGCGCCAATCCAGGCAGATCCCAGGGAGCTGCAGCCCCCGCTTCTCCGGAGGGCGGCCGTTGGTAGAAGTGGTTCCGATCATCGTTGGTCCTTAGTCATACCCCAATTAAAGCGTAACCGTGTGGAGACCGCATGGCTTTTTTACGTAGCACTAGCGACGGGGATGAGGCAAGGCGAATTGTTCGGTCTGCGTTGGGAGCACATAGACTTTGACAAACGATTCTTGTCGGTTTGCGGTACGCTAGTCCGAGAACGCGGACAGCGTGCGCTCCGACCACCAAAGGGCAAGCGCTCTCGACGGATTGATCTTGCTGAGCATGACGTTGAGCTGTTGCGTTCGCACCGCAAAGGGCAATTGGCCAAGTGTGCTAGCGAATGGGTATTCACGAACACTCAAGGTAAACCGCTGCGAAAACACAATTTTCTGCACCGCACGTGGCAACCGCTTACTAAGGCGGCAGGGCTTCAACCTCTACGCTTTCACGACTTGCGCCACACGGCCGCAACGTTAAGTCTGGCGGAAGGCGTGCCTCTGAAGGTCGTTCAAGAGAGGCTGGGCATGCTTCGGCTAAGATGACCCTGGATGTTTATGCTAAAGTGGTACCGTCGCTTCAACAAGCCGCAGCAGAACAAATGACGGGTGTCTTTGGAGATTGGCACACGTCGACCGGTCAGAGCGAAGAAAATGTTGTGAAATAAGGCTTTTGGGCGAATAGCTCAGCGGTAGAGCACTCGCTTCACACGCGGGCGCAAGACCAAAACGAGCGTGATGAAATGGTGCGGAAAGCTACCGAACCGAGGTCACTGTTCCGTCTTATTCCGCTATTATCCAGGCGTTTTGGCACACGCGTGGCACACGCGGTCAAGTGCGAATAGAGGCCGCTAGTGTAGCCTTGTCTCGTGGGCCCCGGACTTCTTTCATGATTGTTTCATAATATTCGGCTATACTCAAAGCATGAGAAATTTGAAAACCCCATTGGCCGCGGCGATCATCGCTTTCGGCTTCACGTCCGCATCGTATGGAGCGGCGAGTGCGACGGTCAGCTGGTTCAATGCGCCGAGGGCAGCAACGTTCGGAGGGGTGCGCCCGGTGGAAACGTACACCGTTACCGATCTAGGCACGCTCGGCGGTGCATATAGCGGAGCACAGGGCATCAACCCCTCCGGTCAAATCACCGGTGGTTCCGGCGCCTCGAATACAGCTGACGCCTTCCTTTACTCCGGTGGCCAAATGATGAGTCTCGGGAACCTCGGTGGGTCCAGCGCCAACGGTAACGGTATCAACGCTTCTGGCGAAGTAGCCGGATATTCCACCAACGCCCGCGGAAAGTATCGCGCCTTCCTGTACAGCGGCCGGAATATGAGAGATATCGGGGACCTTGGCGGCGGCCAGGCCACCGCATACGCTATCAACGACACGGGGATAGTAGTCGGATCTTCGATCACGCGGAAGGGCTTTAACCATCCATTTGTTTACAGCAAGGGGCGCCTCACCGACCTTGGTACTCTGGGCAGCCACGGTCCGGGATTTTGGAACAGCGCGCAAGGCATCAATGACTCGAGCCAGGTCGTCGGCATATCCTATAACGCCGCCGGGAACTTCCTCGCTTTTCTTTGGAGCGACGGAAAAATGAGAAGCATCGGAACCCTTGGCGGAGATTGGAGCGATGCCTATGGCATTAACAGCGGAGGACAAGTCACGGGCCAAGCCTACACGCGAGGGAACGTTCAGGCCCATGCCTTCCTGTGGAGCCACGGCAAAATGATGGACCTTGGCGTACTTCCCGGAAGCGTTGGTTACAGCTGGGGTTTCGGTCTAAACTCGTTTGGGGTGGTGGTCGGTCAGTCCCAGCAGAACAGCCGGAACGGTTATGTCGAACACGCCTTCGTGTATAGCTTCGGGAAGATGCGGGACCTCAACAAGTTGATTCCGGCTCGCTCCGGATGGTTCCTTAAAGAGGCCTACAGCGTGAACGACTCCGGACAGATCGTCGGGGATGGAACGATCCACGGGAAGGATCGTGCATTTGTGCTGACTCCAAATTAAGACTCGCGTCGTCGAACGCCTTGCGCCAGCTGACGCCCGTCTTCGAACATGGGGAATCAGCATCTGTGGTCCTTCCGACCGCTTAGAACTTCACGCCGAAAACCGTGAATCAAGCTCCAGGCTTTCCTCCATCATCACCGGCTGAGCGCCAACCTCGCCAAACTGCGGTTCATATACCATGGCCTTGGGGCTCGATTGACCTGAGGCGACATTTCAGACAGTCGTTAGCTGTGAAGAGTATGTCGTCGTAGTCGTAGCTGTGGATGTTGTGGATAGCGGGGATAAGCGCAGCTGGTATTCATGCGGCGTGAGATTGCCTAGTGAGCTATGGGGTCGTACCTCGTTGTAGTCGATGAGCCAAGCGTCGGCTGCGCGGCGAGCAGCATCCAGCGTCAAGAAGCAATGTAGATTGAGGAACTCGTCTCGCGCCTTGCCGTTAAAAGATTCCACGTGGGCGTTTTGGATCGGCTTGCCGGAATCGATGAAATGGAGATCGATAGCCCGCTCGGCACCCCAACGCAGCATCGCATGGCTGGTTAGTTCGGCCCCATTGTCAAAGCGCAGCGTTTTTGGCAACCCGCGCATGATGACAATCCGCTCCAAGACCGCGATGACCCGACGGCTGGAAAAACCGCGCTCGATTTCGGTCGCCAGGCATTCCCTGGTGAAGTCATCGATGATCATCAGCACGCGTAGACGTCGTCCACTGGCAAGGGTATCGTGCATGAAATCCAGCGACCAGCGCTGGTTGGCAGCGTTCACCGGTGCGATGGCGTTGCCACGCACGTAGCGGACCTTGCGCTTGCGACGAGCGCGTACTTGCAGGCCTAGGCTGCGGTAGATCCGTCGGAACCGGTATTCCCCGATCGACGCCTTTTCGCGGCGCATGAGGATCAGCAGCCGCCGCCATCCCCAACGCGGTCGTTGCGTCGCCAGCTCTTGCAAGCGTCCGCCCAACAGGTTATCACAAACCGGCTTGCGGCGATAATACAAGTTGCTGCGGGTGTACCCGATCAGGGCACACGAGCGCTGCGCTGAGATTCCCTTGACCTGCAACGCTCTCACCGCGGCTTGCCGCTGCGAGAGCCCCAGCCGTTTTTTTCAATGAGCTCCCGCAGCGCTTCCACCTCCAGCGTCAGCTTGGCGATGACTCGGTCTTTGCGGTTACCATCCTCTTCTAGCTGTTTGAGGCGAACCAAATCGCTGGCTTCCAAGCCGGCGTACTTGGATCGCCAGGCGCCGATCGTGTTGGCATGTACGCCGTGCTTGCGGGCCAGTTCCGCCGCCGGCGTGCCGGCATCGAGCTCCTTGAGGATCGAGACGATATGCGTATCGGTAAAGCGGCTCTTGCGCACGTGAGTCTCCTTGGCGGGCCCTTACGCCCGAGAACTCACAGTCTCGCCTGTCCGAATCTACCGTCTCAGGTCAATGCTATCATTCGTTGGTGAACACGCTGTTAGAGTCGTTAAAGCCAGCAGCAAGCAAGCAGCAGTTGCCCGAAGCATTAGGAGATGCTCACGCCGATGTGCGCCAGGCGGTGAAACAACAACACTGCGTGGCCCGTAGCGCCGAAGCCGTAAACTGCAAGTACGACGCCATTGAGTCCGGGCGAGCTCCCCGGACCGACACCGGGCTGCTGTCTGGCGTTCGCTTTGGACAGCGAGGTTTCGAGTTCATTCTCCATCGATTGAAGCCGCGCTAACGCTTGGCGTTTGGACGGAGTTAGCTTTGGTTGCGCGACTGGCCGCCGCGCTCTCGGTGCAACCTCGCCGCCGAGGCATCGGACCAGCCAGGGCTCGGTCCGAGCTTTCGGAGGCGCCACTAGACTCTATAAGAAACCGCTCAGCCAGGGAACTTGACATGAGGATCCGCGCATCGCCGCATTGCGCATCTTGTAGGAACGAGCTGTCAATGGTGTTGGCTGGTCAGCCTGTGGTGCCGTGTCCTGACCGTGTAGTGCCCTTCTATCGTGACGACTGATATTGGATGGCCCCGTAGCTGGCCGAGCGATTTCGTGCGCGACGGATCGTGGCCGCCGACATCGGTGATGGACCGGCGCCTCATTCGCCGGCGAGCATGATCCTCAGCGAACTCGCTTGACGTCGCCCGGAGTGATGGTCGGGGCGTGGTTTCCCCACGACGTGCGCTCGTGATCGATGATCGCCGCGATATCTTGATCGGACAATTGCGAAAAAGACGGCATCGCGGCCGCAAAGCTCTTGCTCCTGATCGCCTTCCCTTGCAGGCCCTTCAACACGGTGATGATGTGCTGCCGCGGATTGCCTGCGGTGACGACAGGGTCGCCCGCAAGCGCTGGAAATGTGCCGCTGACGCCCGCACCTCCGGCCCCATGGCACGACGCGCAGTTCGCCGCGTAGGCCGACGTCCCCGATGCCTCGTAATCGAATCCCGCGGCAGCTCCTTTTCCGCTGAAGGTGGGGCCGCGCAGCGACACCGAGCCCGCTGCGGGTTCGGCCGCCGCCGCCAGCGCCGGATTTGCCGCGTATGTCGGAGTGTTCGCGAACTGGGCGGGCGTTTGGAAAAATTCAAGGCCGTACCATAGCGCCCAGGCCGCCACCACCGCGCTCATGACCCAGGTC
>JACRUD010000209.1 GCA_014304875.1 Vulcanimicrobiota bacterium | reverse complement strand
ATGACGCTGACTTGGCCGTCGCAATGCGGGCCTGCCCCGATGCCGATGGTCGAGGCCGCGACCTCGCGGGTCACGCGCGCCGCGAGATCTAACGGGACGCATTCCAAGACGATAGCAAAACAACCGGCCCGGTCAAGCTCCATCGCCTGACGCAGGATCGCCGCTGCCGACTCGTCGCTCTTTCCCTGCGCTTTGAAGCCCCCTAGGGCATGCACCGATTGCGGCGTGAGACCCAGATGCCCCATGATGGGAATGCCCGCCGCGACCAACCGCCTCACCAGATGGGGATTTCCTCCTCCCTCGAGCTTGACCGCCGCAGCGCCCGCTTCTTTCAAGAAGCGCCCGGCGTTGATCACCGCTTCATCCTGGCTTCCTTGAAACGAGAGAAACGGCATGTCGGCGATGACGAAGGCGCCGGCAGCCCCGCGGCAGACCGCCGCTGTATGATAGAGCATCTGGTCCATGGTCACCGGCAGCGTTGTCTCGTGGCCGGCGAACGCCATCGCCGCAGAATCTCCGACCAGCAGCGCGTCGATGCCGGCGGAATGCGCCATAGAGCCGATCATCGCGTCGTATGCCGTGACGAGCGCGACTTTTTCGCCGCGCCCCTTCTTTTCCGCAAACGTGAGCACGGTGGTCGGCATCAGAGGTCCTCGGCTGCGCCGTCGTCGCGGCCGGCGTCGATCACGCCCAACATCGTTCTCCCGACCACAAACGTCTGCCCCCGCATCAGCGCCACAGGCTGCGCGATGGGAACGCCGTCGACGAGCGTGCCGTTTCTGCTTCCGAGGTCCGCGATAGTGAGCACACCATGCTCGAGCGATACTTGCGCGTGCCGGCGAGACACCGCGCTGTCGGTCGCGATGATCGCTTGCGCAACGCTCGCATCGCGGCCGATGACGACGGCGGGCGCGAGCTCCCAGCGCTTGCCGTCCAGCGGCCCGTTCATCGCTTCGAGGGCGTACGCCATGATGCTGAGAACTTCGTGAGCGTTGCTGTTTCCTCCCGCGCAAGCGGGGCGCCGGGCCGGCGCCCCGCAGGGCCTGGCACGCCTGAGGCTAAACTTACGCCGGCAGACGCCGAGAACAAAAAGCATGAGCGCGGCGATATCAGCGGATCACGCGCCTCTGCTTATACGCGGGGGCCAATGTTGGAAAACGATGCCGTGAAAGAGATCTACGAGTCCGACCTTTTGGATATCGATCCCGTCGCGTTGCGCGAGGCGGAAAAGACCTTCGCTCAAGGCATCTTGGATACGATGGCCGGCAAGCAGGTCGCGAGCGCACTGTATGAAGACACTCGGGTCGTCGTGTTGATGAGCGACGGAAGCGAATACTACTTCTACGGATTCATGGGCGAGGCCAAGCGCTAGAGGACTCCGCCCCGCCGCCTATAGGAACGGCGATTATCGGACCGCTCGTTTATTTGGTTTCCCGGCCGCGCTCCAGCGCGCGATTTTCCACAAATTCTGAGATCGCGAGCCGATCGTGCGGATCGATAGACGTAAACGCGATGCCATGGTGAAATTTTTGCTCGGTACGCGTGAAGAAGCTGAGCACGATCACTCCGCGCAGCTCCATCGTGCGCTCCGTGCCGGGTAAGCCGAACTTCAACTTGATGATGGACCGAGCCGGCAGGTCGTGCGATGAGACAAGCCGCATTCCGCCGGCGCCAAGGTCCAACATCGAGCCCCAGTGGGACGACGGCTCGTTCTCAAGGGCGAACTCGACCGGGAAAGACACCACCACGCGGACGTACTGACGTCTTTGTAAATCATCGCTCATGGCGTTTGATTCTCGCGCCGGGCGGAGCCGCCTGCCCGCCGCTAGCCGCTGAGGGCGCCATGCGTGATGCTCCGGCCAGTCGCGCGATCACACTCTTTCACGGAGGAATCAACCATGGCTTTCCTGGGAGCGATCAGCCTCATCGAATCGGGAATCGAGTTGTGGCAGACGACTCGGCTCATCAAGGGGCTCGAAGCCGGTCTGCGCCAGCAGCAGGACGCAGTGCAGTCGGAACTTTCGGCGTTGGGCCGACCAACGCCCGGCGACGGCGGCGCTATCGCGCCTCAGGCCCCATGCGCAGACGCGATCCTGCCTAGGCGGCCGCCGTCCTCAGGGGCGAGTGCGACGGGGATGGACGGCCTGCTCTAATAGGCTATCCCGGCGACGGCGCCTCCGACTCAGCCGGCATATGGGGCCACGGACCTTTTAGGTCCGCCCGCTGACGAACGACTGCGTTCGCTTCGGCCGCGCAGCGGTGGCGACTTCGGTCCGTTACCGGCCCACGGCAGACACGGCAGCGGCAGCGCTCATGGCCGCCAGCATGCCGTGAGCCAAGTCCATGCCTCCCTGCAGGTACATCTCGTACGGTGGCCGGAGGGGAGCGTCGCACGACAGTTCCATGGTAGAGCCGTCGATGAACGCGCCGCCTGCCATAACGACTGGATCGCGGTATCCCGGCACATGTCCCGGCTCGGGTCGCGCCTTGGAGTTCACCGGCAAGAGTCTTTGCAATCCGTTTGCAAAAGCGAGAAGCTTTTCGGGCGTGCCCAGCGCGATGGCCTGAATGATGTCCGTCCGCTTGCCGCCCGCAAGCGGATCGACGGCATACCCCAGACGCGAAAAAAGCGCCGCCGCGAAGTCGGCGACTTTGAGCCCTTCGCAGACGGTCCGCGGCGCTCGATGAAGGCCGGCTAAAGCCCAGCGCGTCGCGCCAAGACCGGGACCGATCGCCCCTCCGAGCCCGGGTGCGAAAGCGTGATCCGCAATGCGCGCGATGATCTGGGTGCTGCCCGCAACGTACGCTCCGGCCAAAGCCATGCCGCCGCCCGGATTTTTTATGAGCGAACCCGCCGCGACATCGGCCCCGGCCTGGCACGGCTCTTCGAGTTCGACGAGTTCGCCGTAGCAATTGTCGACGACGACGAGCGTCTCGGGCGATCTATCCCGCACCCGGCTCACGAGCGTCCGGATATCTGCGATAGTCAGCGAAGGGCGGCTGGCATACCCGCGCGAGCGTTGCACGAATGCCACCTGCGGCCGGCGGTCCAGCATGGCATCGATATCACCAGCTTCGCAGTACGCGACTCCCCGCCGACACAACGCCCTGGGATGGTCGACCAGCGCCTGGCGAAGGGTATCGTACGGACGGCCCGTCAGCGAGCATAACGTATCTCCCGATCCTAAGAGGGTAGAAAGAGCCAGCACGATCGCATGCGTCCCGCTGACGATCTGCGGCCGAGCCAGCGCAGCCTCGGCCCCCATAAGGACGGCCATGATGCGTTCGTACGCCACGCGTCCGACATCATGGTAGCCGTAGCCAGTCGTGCCAGCGAGGTGGGACTCGTTCAACCCCACGCCGGCGAAGGCTGCCATGACTTTGGCGCTGACGCCGAGCGCATGCGCGTCGCGGTGCGACCAACAGCCCGATAGGTCATCGGCTGCAGCGACCGCCAGGCTCGTGATGTGGGACGGGATGCCTAACAACGCGGCAGCGTCGGCCAGATATGATTTCACGCCGGCTGATTCGCGTCGCGCGCTTGCGTCTCCATGCCTGCGGGTGGACCGCCTGCCGTCCGGCCTTCCGGCAACGAGTTCTCGAAGGACCGGACGAACGGAAGATAGCAAGCGATGCCGACGATAACGTTCACGAGCACCAAGACGACGGCGCGCCAGTCGCCTAGGGTTGTGATCCACGCCCCAATGACGCTGGGAACGGCGCTCGGCAGATAGACCACGGTCTTGGCGACCAAGCCGAACCTCATGGCCGCATAGGTGATGCAGGCCAAAACCATCGGAGTTCCGATGAACGGGATCAGCAAGTTCGGATTCATGACCAGCGGAACGCCGAAGATCAGCGGCTCGCTCAGGTTGGCAAAAGTGGGCAGAAGCGACGCAAGCCCGAGCTTGCGCAAGCGCGGTCGTTTGGAGGCGCTCAGGAGGATCGCCAAAGGAAGCGCCGCTCCCGAGCCGCCCGGATAGAAAAACAAAAACGTCATGACGGTCACGATGTGCGGGGGCGCTTGATGATGCAGCAGCGCCTGACTGTTCTGTTCGATAGCCTGTAGGTAGACCGGCGTGACGATGCCGGCCAGGAATGCCGGCCCGTGGATGCCTGCCGACCACAGCAGCATCTGAATAAGGACGACGATCAACAAGGCGGGCAACGTATCGCCGACACGGACCAGCGGTTTGATGGCGACGAGCAGCCCTGATGCGATGCTGACGTGAACCGCCGCCAAGCCGCCGAACAAAACAGCCGTCGCCACGACTCCCGCCGCGACGGCCGCCGTCCTGTTTGCGATCCTACGACCGCAGATCCTGAGGAATTCGCCACTGACGAGAGCGACGGCGAGACCCAAGAATATGCTGGTCGAGGATAGGTCGCCCAAAGCCTGCGTCACGCCGGCCGGCTGGGGCCTCGGCAAAGCTAACCAAAACGCCGACAGGCTTAAGGCGACGGCCACAACCCGGTTATAGCCGAAGGCGCGAGCCAAGCGATCGGCGAGCAAAGCCGCCAGCGCGACGCCCATCGCTCCGAATCCCACGTGATAGGCCGCAAAAAATTGAGCCAGCGGTTTTTGCGGCGTGACGATGAAATACGCGAGCGCGGTCGCGGCAGCCATGGCGATGAACGCGGGTCCGATCGCGGCCCGGATGGACGCCATGTGCGGCTCCTCGGCCCACCTGCGCAAGCGGGGGAGCAATGCAACCTCGAGGGCCACAAGCGCGCGATGAAAGCCGCTCGCGCCGGCGGCATTCAATGCGTTGTCTGCCTCTAGACCGCGGCGTCCGTCGCGCGCTGCCGGGCCCGCGCCGCGGCGCAGCGGACGAATTCGGCGAACAGCGCGCGGCTTGGTCGGTCGTGTTCGACCATGTCTTCAGGATGCCACTGGACGCCGACGAAAAACGGGTGATCGCACGTGCGGGCCTCCACGGCTTCGGCGATGCCGTCGCGCGTTGTGCCCACGACCATCAGATCGAAGGCGACGCGGCGGAGAGCCTGATGGTGCATCGAATTCGTCGCGATGCAGACGCCCGCCAACACACTTGAGAGCATCGAGCCGGCCGTGAGGTCCACCTGATGGGTCGCATCCGAGCGTGAGCGCTCCGGCGTCTGATCGTGACGGATCTTCAAACCATTGGGCGGTTTGTATTGGTCGGCGATGTCCTCGTACAGAGTGCCACCCAAAGCGACGTTCATCACCTGGACCCCACGGCATATGCCAAGCGTGGGGATGCCGGCACATCTCGCATGCCGCAATGCATGCAGTTCGAAGACGTCACGTGTCGGTGAGTCCGCCCTCACGGCGGGGTGGGGGCGAGCTCCGTACTCCTCGGGAGCCAAATCTTTTCCGCCTGGAATCAGCAAGCCGTCGCACCCGTTCACCAGTGAGGCGACTGAATCGATGTCGCAGGTCGCCGCGATGAGAACGGGTTCACCGCCGGCCTCTTCAACCGCTCGCCGGTACGTTCCACGCGTTTGGCCGTCGAGCACCTGTGCGGAATCAACCGAAATGCCGATGCGTGGCCTCATGCCGGCCATTTCGGCGCCCATTCGGATGTCGCCCTGCGCTGCGTCGCGCGCCCAAACTTCTCGCTAAAGAAACGGCGCCTATGGCGCCCTAAAGGTCAGTGGCCACATGCTCGACCGTAATGTACTGCCGCCGCTTTAGTGGCGGCTTGCGTCGTCAGCGGTGACGCGGTATTTTCCAGAGTGACGGTGGGGTTTCGGCTGCGCCCCGCGCTCGTCTCTAAAGTCGGCGGATGACGGCCGACACTTTGCCGATGATCTCCACCCGATCGGTGTAGATGGGTTCCATGAATTTGTTTTCGGGTTGCAAGCGCACGCGGGTTTCCTCTTTGTAGAACGTCTTCACCGTAGCCTCATCGTCGAGCATGGCGACGACGATCTCTCCGTTCGCCGCCACTTTCTGCGGCTGCACGACGATAAGATCGCCGTCCAAAATGGCGGCGTCGATCATCGAATCGCCTTTGATGCGCAACATGAAGGCGCCCGATTGCGTGACCATGTGCGCCGGCAACGCGAACTCGTCTTCGATGTTTTCCACAGCTGTGATGGGAACGCCGGCGGCCACGCGGCCCACGATCGGCACCGACACAACATTGAACCCCGACTCCGAGCCGGAGACCAGCGCCCGCGGCTTGGTCGGATCGCGGCGGATGATACCCTTTTTCTCGAGCGTTCGAAGATGGCATTGAACCGTTGAGCTGGATGACAGACCGACGCGCTCGCCGATCTCCCGGACCGACGGCGGATACCCGTGCTCCCGCGTGAATGACTTAATGACATCGAGAATCGCTTGCTGGCGGCCGGTGAGTTTGCTGTCCAAGCTTTACTGCTTTCTCGTCGTACCGACGCGAAGGACGACCGGGTAGCTCCGCCATATTACCACGGCGCCGAGCCCGATGCAAACATTTGTTCGATTCCTATATTGACATGAGGCGCTCGCTATCGTAAGATTCTGACAGCAAACATACGTTCGAAAGTAGCGCCCACGTGAAGCATTCCACTCTTTTTCCGTACCGGCCCCGCTCGCGGGCTAGCCTGGTTCCGCTTATCAAAGCGCTCTCCCTCGTGCTGGTGTTCGCAGCTCCTCTCCTAGCGGGCGGACGCATCTATACCGCAACGCCGACGCGCTACGATCGCGTGGTCGTGCATCAAGGCGACACCCTGTGGGACCTGGTCTCACGTCGCTCCGCAGCGGGCAGCGACGTCGGCGAGGACATGTACCGCGTCGCCGCCATCAACCACCTGCGCGCTGGGGCGGTTCTGGCTCCCGGCACCGTGCTGTTCGTGCCTCGCCCGTAACCCCGTCCACGGCTGGCGCGTTTGACGCCGCCTGCGCCCTATGCTATCCTTCTGAATTGTGGCATTGACGAAAGAACGTAAGGCGCCGGTAATCGAGAAGTTCGCCCGCAAGGCGAACGATACCGGTTCGCCTGAAGTGCAGATCGCGATATTGACGACTTCCATCAACGAGCTCACCGAGCACCTCAAGCTTCACAAGAAGGATCACGCGAGCAGACGCGGGCTGCTCATGAAAGTCGGCAAGCGACGGCGGCTGTTGCGCTACGTCGAAGAGGTCGACCTCGAGCGATACCGGACCCTTGTCGGACAGTTAGGTCTGCGCCACTAGAAAGCCCAGACGTTCGTCCTTCCTGCGCGCGGCGCCGCATTCCGTCCAGGGATGCTCGGTTCGCTTTAAGAACCCGTCTCGCGCCAAGCAAACAGTCAGCACATCGTAGGAGGACTTAACTTTGCCAGACTCCGTTAACATGGAGCTCGGCGGCCGCACGCTTATCATCGAAACGGGTGAACTGGCTCGTCAAGCCAGCGGCTCCGTTTTCGTTCGCTACGGCGATACGTGCATTCTCGCCGCCGCCACCAGCAGCGCGACCGCCCGCGAAGGAATCGACTTTTTCCCGCTCACCATCGACTTTGAGGAACGCATGTACGCGGCGGGAAAGATCCCCGGCGGATTCATCAAGCGCGAAGGACGACCGTCGGAAAAAGCCACTCTCACGGCGCGGCTCATCGACCGGCCGATCAGGCCGCTCTTTCCGGACGGGTTTCGCAACGACGTCCACATCGTGTGCACCACCCTCTCCGTGGATCCCGACGTCGACCCCGATGTGGTGGCGCTGGTGGGAGCGGGCGCCGCGCTTGCGGTCTCGGACATCCCCTTCGACCATCCGATAACGGGCGTGCGCGTCGGTTTGATCGAGGGTGAGTACGTCGTCAATCCTTCAAAGACCGCGCTAGAGAATAGCTCGCTCGATATGATCATGGCCGGTACTGCGGAAAACGTCATGATGGTCGAGGGCGGTTGCAAGGAAATATCGGAAGACGAGCTCTTGGCGGGAGTCGAATTCGGACACGCCCGCATCAAGGAGATCCTCGCGGCCGTCGCCCAGCTGGCACAACGAAGCGGCAAACCCAATCGCAAATTTTCTCTACGCGTTCCCGATCAGGCGATGCGCGAGTTCGTCGACGACGCCTTCGGGGCCGATATCGCCCGCGCCATGCGCGTCACGTCCAAGGCCGAGCGCAGCCGCGCCTTCGAGACCTTTTCCAAGGAAGAAGCGCTGCGCCGGGTGCAAGGTCACCGGCACGAAAGCGAGATTCGGCCAGCCCTAGAGGATGCGCGCAACAGCGATTTCGGCAAAGCCGTCAAAGAGCGCGAGGAAGATGAGTTGCGCACGATGGCGGTCGACGAAGGGCGCCGACCCGACGGCCGCAGACTCGACGAGATTCGGCCGATCAGCGCGCGAGCGGGCGTCGTGCCGCGGACCCATGGATCCGGCCTTTTTACGCGCGGCGAGACGCAAATCTTTACCGCCGCGACTTTGGGTTCGATATCCGACGAACAGCGAATCGACGGGCTCGGGCCGATGTCGTTCAAGAGATTCATGCACCATTATAACTTTCCGCCCTATTCGGTCGGCGAGACGCGCCCCATGCGCGGTCCGGGTCGCCGCGAGATCGGCCACGGCCATCTAGCCGAGCGCGCGCTTATCCCGATGCTCCCCTCCCCGGACCAATTTCCTTACACGTTGCGGCTCGTGTCGGAAACTTTCGAGAGCAACGGCTCCTCTTCCATGGGATCGGTCTGCGCCAGCACGCTCGCGTTGATGGATGCAGGCGTGCCGCTTGCCAAGCACGTCGGCGGCGTCGCCATGGGGCTCATTCTCAAAGACGGCCGGCCAGCGATTCTGTCGGATATTCAAGGCCTTGAAGATGCGCTCGGCGAGATGGATTTCAAGGTCGCGGGCACGGTCGACGGCATCACCGCGGTTCAGATGGACATAAAGGTCGCGGGGGTGACCATCGATATCATGCGCCGAGCGATGGCCCAGGCGCGGGAAGGACGTTTGTTCATCATCCGCGCTTTGCAAGAAGCCATGCCGGTACCGCGACGGGGTCTTTCGCGCTACGCGCCGCGCATGTTCGTGCTGGAGATCCATCCGGACAAGATCAAAGACATCATCGGTCCGGGCGGAAAAGTCATCAACAAGATCGTCGCCGAGACGGGTGCCAAGATCGACTTGCAGGACGACGGACGCGTGTTCATATCCTCGCCGGCCTCCGAATCCGGCGAAAAGGCCAAGCGCATGGTCGAGGACATCGCTCGCGACGTGGAAGTCGGCGAAGTCTACACCGGGACCGTGCGCCGCATCATGAACTTCGGGGCGTTCGTCCAAATACTGCCCGGCAAAGAAGGATTGGTCCACATATCCCAGTTAGCTCCGCATCGAGTCAACAAGGTCGAGGACGAGGTCCGTATCGGCGACGAGGTGATCGTGCGAGTCACCGAAATCGACGGCCAGGGGCGCATCAACCTCACCCGTAAGGGTCTCGCAGAGCCGGTCGCGCCCTAAGGCCGCTCGAAGCGCTTGAGGCCAGGCGACTTTTGGCCTCGGCGCTACGTTGCTCATCGTACCATGGCGCCGCGCCGCTTGCCCCCACTGCTCTTGTTCGCCGCAGCCGTCGCCGTGCTCAACCCGACGGCGGCAGTTGCGATGACGACCGCTCAGGAGATCGACTGGGGCCGCAGCATCGCGCGTGAGGTCGTCGCCCAGGAGGGCACGCTCTCCGATCCGCTGCTGAATCGCTGGGCGAAAACCATCGGCGCCGACCTGACGGCGTATGCGGTTCGCTCGGATGTTCCCTATACCGTCACCGTCATCAACTCTGAAGAAGTGAACGCCTTTTCCATCCCTGGCGGTTTTGTTTTCGTCGATGCCGGGCTGCTGAATTTCGTCCACTCGGACGACGAACTAGCGGCTGTGCTCGCGCACGAGATCGGCCACGTGGAGCGACGCCACATCGTCACGCTTGCGGAGAAGGCAAAAGCCCTGGAGATCCTATTAGACGTGGCCGGCCTTTTCGCGCCCGGCGTCAACCGCTTCGGAAACTTAGCGGCCGACCTGGTTCTTTACAAGACGTCGCGGATCGATGAATTGCAGGCCGATCAATACGGTTTGCTGCTGGTGTCGCGAGCCGGATACGATCCCGATGCGATGGCGACGTTTTTGGAGCGCCTCGAATCGATCCACCCCGAGCACAAGTCCTTGCTGGGTCGATACTTCCAAACGCACCCGGCTGTGCCGGACCGGATCGCGCATCTGCGCGGCTATCCGGAACTGGACCGGCCGCCGGCAGATGCCATCCTTGCCCAGGCGATCCACGACCAAAACGACTGCGAGTATTCGATCGCTCGGCAAAAGCTCGCGCGGGTGCTTTCGGTGCAGCCGAGCAACGCGCTCGCCCGGGAGAGGGACGCCGAGTTGAAAGCTATATTCAGCCCGCCGCCCCGCAGGCCGGTTCTTCGGCCGCCGCCTTCGATGCGAGCTATGGCAAACGAAATATCGTCGCAGGCGCAAGCGGCGGCAGCTGGGGTCAAAAGCCAAGTGACGCTCGGCGAGCGCGACCTGGCCGAATACGAGAAGTATCTAGACTCTGTCGGTTTTTACGTCGACGCGCGTAGCCGACTTGGAATCGATCGTGGCAGCCGCTTGGATCGCATTCTGAGCAGCCAGGTCCGGATATCCCAGTCCATGGACCATTCGTACGATGAGATAAGCCAGACGATCGCTCAGGCCGACGATTTGGCCGACGCCGACGTCAGGCTGAGCCGGGATCTGCGGCAGCGCTTAGACAAGCCGGACGCCGTCGCGCCCATCGGCGTCGCGCGCTTTAAGACGCTTTTGGGCCGCGCCGCACTGGCGGCCAAAAAGATCCGCGAAGCGGCGCTGGCCGCCCGCGGCGCGATGGCCGTCGGCCGCGACCGCGGAAAAATCGTCTCGACTTTCTTAGACGCGTTCGACGCGGTGTCGGACTACAAAGGCGGCGACATGGACGCCGCCGACTACTACAAGCTGCAGGCTCCCCTGCAACGGGCTCTGCTCGCCGCAAAGCAGGCAGCCGTTGCTGCGGACACTGCGGCCGGTCTGCTCAACGATGCCGAATCTCTTGCGATCATGGACCGGCTCGACATGACGGCCCCCGACGCGGACGCTCCGAGGCTCGATTCTTTTGCAAGGCTCCTGGCAAAGCGCTTCGGCGTGACGCAAAAGGCAGTGCGCGACGCGCTCGGCGGAGATTCCACGCCGGCCGATATCGCCGCGGCAAGCGTCATCGCTGCCGAAACCAATGCGTCGCTAAACGGCGCATTAGCGCGCTTGGGACATGGAGCCGCGGCACCGCTCGAAGCCGCACAGCGGCTCGCCGTCAGGCCGGAAACCATGCAGCTCGAACTCGGCTTAGTCTGGCTCTCGTACGGCGACGGAAAGCTTTAGGAGGACTTTCCCGGACTGCTGCGCTTCGGCTCGATGGCCTCTTTCGCGGGTTCGGTGAACCACATCAGCCGATGCTGTCGGCCCTCGTGATCGGCCGCGACCACGCGGGGGGACCCGTCTTGGTCTAAGACGACCCCGAAGCGCACGTTGCGATGCTCGTCTAGGAATACGAGCCGGGGCGTCGATTCCGCTTTGGAGAGCGCTAACCCCATCATGAGGACGCCATGCTGATCGTTGAAGAACAGGGTCGGTTTATCGTTGACCAAGCCGAACTCCACCCGAACGTGCCCCTCCGAATCGTGCATTTGCATGACGGGCCAATTGTTTTTCACTCTGATATCGAGCTTGACCTTATGATGATCGTCCATGAATTGCATGATGGGCTGAGAATGCGAAGTCTTTAGCAAAGCGCGCATTTCCCCGTCATCATCCAACAGCTGAAAACGCTTCGCCGAGACGACGTCCGCAGAGACGCTGTGGTTGTCCATGGACAAAGGGTTCCGACGGTGCGGAGAAATGCCTTCAGCCCGGTCGTCCGCAGCTTACAAAGCGGCGGCCCGCTGTAGGGTCGCGAGCGTCACGCGCAGATTCGCAAGCGCGCCGACGTATTGCGTCCGAGCGGTGGTGTCCGCGAGCAGAGCATCTGCTAACTCGAGCGACGTCCCTACCCCCGCCGCAAAGCGTACGCGGCTGACGCGGAGGTTTTCATCTGCCGACGTCTGCGCGGTTCGTGCGGCGCTGACTTGCGCGCCGGCTGCGACGTAGTTCAGGTACGATTGCCGCACCTCTAGATCGACGCTGTTTGCTATCTGCCGCACGTTGATGCGAGCCTTGTCCAGTTGCGCAGACGCTTCGGCGATTTTGCCTCTGGTAAGCCCGCCGTCGAATAAGCGCCACGTTGCCGCCAGCGTTTCGGACAGCTGGGGCTGCGGGACGTTCACGAAGTTGGGCTTCGTGCTGCCCTCCTGCACGGAAAGCGCGACGGCGGGCAACCGGCCTGCGCGCGCCGATTCGATCGCTTGCTGGGCGATGGCGACGGCATCTTCTGAAGCGGCGACTTCCGGGCGGCGAGACTCCGCGCGCCCGAGCAGTTCGGCCAGCGAAAAAGCCTGCCGCTCTTCTGACAGCGTTTCGGTCGGAATGATGGTGCTGCCAGGGTTGATGTCGAGCAGATTGGCGAGATCGGCGTTGGCGAGCGCTGCCGCATTAGCGGCCGTTATGGCGCTCACCTGAGAGTTTGCAAGGCTGAGCTGCTGCTTCAGCAAGTCGGCTCTGGCCGCGCTGCCGGCTCGGAACAGCTCGTTCGCCGTTGCCACGTTGCGCGCGGCGACGGCCGCCGCCTCGGCTGCGATCGCGCTGGAGCGGCGCGCTTGGATCAATTGAAAATACGCGTTCGTCGTGTCGCGCACGACGGTGGAACGCGTCGCCGCAAGTTGGCTCTCGGAAGCCGCCAGGGAGCTTGCCGCCTGCCCGATCGCGGCGCCGACCGCGCCGCCCGTGTACAACGCGTATTGCAGCGTTGCGTTCACGCTGTTGACGTCTTTGCTAGAAAATGGAAAGCTCTTAAACGTGACGCCGCCTGGGCCGGGGACGGGAATGCTGAACGATGCGGCGTTTTGCGCGTGCACGTAAGTGTAACTGGCGTCGGCGCTGGGAACCTTTCCAGCGCCTGCTTGAATCACGCGAGCCCGCGCCGCCTCCTCGTCCGCCTGCGCCGAACGATACGTCAGGTTCCCGGCCAAACCGAGGGAGACGGCTTGCGCGAGCGAGAGCGAAACCGTTGGGCCGGACGAGTCGTCGGCTCGCGCGGACGCGGTCCATGCGACGCAGGCGCACAAGGCGAACAGCGCCGCCTTTGTTGACATCGAAGCGTGCTTGATCATCCCGATGCTTACAACGACCTTCAGGCGCCGGCCTTTTCCAAGTCGTCGACACGCCCCAACCCCACACGAAAAAAAACCGCCGCGAAAAGCGGCGGCACGAACCCGGGAAGAGGCGTTACAGGCGCGCGTTGATGACCGCCGAGACGCCGACGCCGTAGACCCTTTTGAACCCTTTGAGCACGTTCAACTGATCCACCGGAATCAATGTCCTGACTTGCCAGACGTCATTGTTCCAGCCGGCGGAGAATTCGCCGACCGCTTGTGTTCGGTCGACCGCGTACGCGGGCCCGCTTACTTGAGCAGCGCCGATATAGGTCGCCGAGCCGACGGTGACGATCGGAACGACCTTCGTCTTGCCCCGGTTGCCGACGTGGTTCGTCGCCAGCAGGTTGTCGATAAAGCTGTTCAGCGGCGCCGCCACGGCACGCACCGCGAAGACGCCGCCCACGCCCTCGAGCACTTTGTTGAGGAACGGAGTCGCGTTCGCGGCTGCCAGCGGCGCTACCGACAGCGTGGCGACCAAAGCGCCCGTCGCGACGATCTTGTTGAGTTTCATCTGCATACAACTCCTTTGCTTCTTCGGCACCTCGCGCGCTGAGTGACTTCGCGGGCCGAAACCTGTTCATTGATGGCAACGATGAAAGGCGCCGGCTTAGTTCCCGTGCCGCTCCAGGCATTCATTTGGCTTGCTAAGAACGAGCGTTGCCGTGCACGACAACGTCCGTGAATTCATCGACGCACTGCGCAAGGATCGCGATCTGGTCGACGTGCGCGTCCCGGTGGATCGCCGCTTGGAGATCACCGCCATCGCGGATCGCTGCGTCAAGAGCCCGTCCGGCGGACCCGCGCTCTTGTTCCACCAGGTCAAGGATTCGGCGTACCCGCTCTTGATCAACGCGTTCGGCAGCGAGCGGCGTATGTGCAGGGCTTTGGGGGTTCGGCGGCTGGACGACTTGGGCGACAAAGTCCGCGGTCTTTTACGCCTGACCGGCGCTGCGCCGGCGGCCGCCAAAGTCGGCTCGTTGTGGGGCTTGAAAGACCTGGTCGGAATCCTTCCGAAAACCGTCGCGCAGGCTCCCTGTCAAGACGTCGTCGCGGAAGGCGACGACGTGAATTTAGGAGAGCTGCCCGTCCTCACGTGCTGGCCACAGGACGGCGGTCCGTTCATCACCTTGCCGCTCGTGTTCACAAAAAGTTCGGGCGGCGGCGCGCAAAATGTGGGCATGTATCGCATGCAGGTCTACGATGCTCGAACCACGGGCATGCATTGGCAGCGCCACAAGCACGGGCGAGAACATCAGGCGTCTTTGCCAGGCGGGCGCGATCGGATGCCGGTGGCCGTCGCCATCGGCGCAGATCCTGTCGTCACCTATGCGGCCACCGCTCCGCTGCCGGGTGGAGTCGACGAGATGATGCTCGCCGGATTCTTGCGCGGGCGCCGCGTGCCGATGGTCCGCTGCAGGACGGTCGATTTGAAAGTGCCCGCGGAGTCTGAATTCGTGCTGGAAGGGTACGTCGATAATTCCGAGCTGCGGCGCGAGGGACCGTTCGGCGATCACACGGGCGTCTACACTCCGGCGGAAGACTACCCCGTCTTCCACGTCACCTGCATGACGCGGCGGCGCGATCCTGTCTACGTGACGACGATCGTCGGCAGACCTCCGATGGAGGATCAATGGCTGGGCAAGGCGACCGAACGCCTTTTCCTGCCGTTGCTTCAGCAAATCGTTCCCGAGGTCGTCGACTACAATCTTCCGGTCGAAGGTGTCTTTCAGAATCTGGCTCTGGTGGCCATACGCAAGCGGTATCCGGGCCACGCCAAAAAGGTGATGTACGCGCTGTGGGGTTTGGGCCACATGCTCATGCTGACGCGCAACATCATCGTCGTCGACGAGCGTGTCGACGTGCAGCGACCGGGCGAAGTCGCATGGGTCACATTGAACAACGTCGATGCCGGCCGGGATCTGGTGCTTGCTCCGGGCCCAGTCGACGCGCTCGATCACGCCGCGCCGTTCCCCTGCCTCGGAACCAAGCTCGGCATCGATGCCACGCGCAAGGGCGTCGATGAAGGCTATACGCGCGAGTGGCCCAGCGAAATCGCGATGGCTGCAAGCATCGAGGAGCTGGTTACGCAGCGCTGGCGGGACTATGGATTGCCGCCGCTGATCCGCCGCCGTTGAGCAGCGTCAGGCTTTTTCTCGAAGACATGAAAATCGAGCATACGCTCTTCGCACTGCCCTTTGCTTACACCGCGGCGTTGCTCGCCCAAAGAGGCTGGCCTTCTCTTTGGGCGCTGGCATGGATCACGGTCGCCGTCATCGGAGGGCGCACCGCCGCGATGGCAGCCAACCGGCTGTTGGACGCGCGCATGGACGCCAAAAACCCGCGTACCGCCCAAAGAGCAGTCGCATCCGGCCGGCTGCGACCGGCGGCAATGGCCGTGGCCGCAATCGTCGGTCTGGCGTTGCTTTGCCTAGCCGCCCTCGAGCTTCGGCCCATCTGCTTGGCGTTGGTCCCGATCGCATGCATCGCGCTCGTGACGTATCCGCTCGTGAAGCGCTGGACTTGGGCAGTACACTTCGTATTGGGAACGGTCGACGCGCTGGCCCCGCTCGGCGCATGGCTTGCCATTACCGGACGCTTCGACATGGGCGCCATAGTGCTGTTCGCGGCGGTGACCGTATGGGTCGCGGGCTTCGACGTGCTTTACGCTTTGATGGACCGCGACTTCGACCTGCGCGAAAACGTCCGCTCGATCCCGGCGCGTTTCGGACAGCGCAAGAGCATAGGTCTGGCCCAATGGCTGCACGCGCTGTTGATCGTCCTGCTGGCTTGGCTCGGTCTGGTGACCAAAGCCCACCCCCTTTACTGGGCGGGAGTAGGAGCCGCCTTGTTGCTCTTGGGGTTCGAGATTCTACTGGTCAGACGCCGCGGCGATTTCTTTACTCTCAACGCCGCCGTCTTCAAAGCCAACATGGCTTTTTCGGTGACATTTTTGGCGATGACCGCCGCCTCGTGGCTATGATCGCCGTCCGGCCAGGTTGCAACGAGGCGCTGGAGAACCCATCGCAGCAATGAAAGACTGCAGGGACAGCCGCACATCGCCAGCGCGGATGCTGAAGTGGGCGACAATGGCGATCATCGCGGCATCCGCTGCTCCGGCCGTCGCGCGCGCCGACTTTCCGCCATATGCCAAGGTGATCACTATCGCAGTGGTCGCTCCCTTATCGGGACCCCAGCGGCAATTCGGCCTCGATTTGTCCGCCGGCGTCCAGCAGGCCGTCGACGATGCCAATAACGTGCGGGGCATCGCCGATTACGGGTGGACGATGCGCAGTTTCGACGACCAAGCCGATCCCGGCGTCGCCGCGCAGCAGGCGCAGTTCGCGTTGGTCGACGACTCGACGTCGTTCATCATCGGACATCTAGGGGCGGAAGAGACGACCCTTGCTTTGCCGGTCTACCATCAGCAAGAGATTCCCGTCATAATTCCGACCGCGTCGCGGGCATCGCTGACGCGAGCCGGTTACGACGATGTCTTCCGGCTCTCGGCCACCGACGTCAGCGAAGGCGAATTGGATGCGCGTTACGCCGAACGATCGCGCAAAGCCAAAAAAGTCGCCGTTGTCTACGAAGAAAACGACTACGGAGCCGACGCGGCGCAGGGCTTTATGAACTACGCCGGCTCCGGCAAGACGATGGCGGCCAAGGATTACGGAATCGATAACGATTTGAAAGGGCTGAGCGATTTGAGCGTCCGGGTCCGCGCGTACGCGCCTGATCTGCTCTACATAAGCGGCAACGGGGACGACATGGTCAAAGTCGTCAAATCATTGCGCAAAGCGGGCGTCGGCGCGCCGCTCTTGGCGACCCAAGCTTTCTTCAGCCAGACGATGGCCAAAAATCTGGGGGACGATGCCGCCGGCATGACGGTGAGTTCGCCTACGCCGCCGATCGATTTACTGCCGCAGGCACAGGGTTTCATCCACCGCTACGAATCCGCTCACGGGGCCGTGTCGCCGTTCGCTCTTTTCGGCTACGTCGCCGCACAGGTAGGTATCGCGGCGGCCCGCCAAGCCCATTCGGGCGATCGCAGAACGCTGGATCGTCAGCTTTCGATCGGAGGCTTTCCGACGATTTTGGGCACCGTGTCTTTTCAAAAAAATGGCGACCCCGAACAGCCCAACGTGTACGAGTACCGGTACGCGGATGGGCGGTTTGCGTTTTTGGAGTCGGCATATCCCAACGCGCTGATCGCGCGTTAACCGGCTTGGCCGGCCGGCTCGTACGGCCGTTACGAAACGGCGTAATAGCGGCACAGCGCGTCCACCAGCCCTTCGGCAGTCGACGGCTGGGCGATCACATCCACCGCCAACCCATGCCGCCGCGCTTCAGCTTCGGTCACGGCTCCAATGCATGCGATGAGCTTTCCGCGCAGAGCCGTTGCGCGGTGGGCAGATCGCTCCAGCCCGCCCACCAGCGACCTGACCGCGCTACCCGATGCAAGAGTCACGACGTCGACGTGAGCTAGCCGAGCCGGCAGATCGGCGGGCGCCTTCTCTATCGTGGAATAGGCGGCGACGCAGACGGCGGCCACGCCAGCTGAGGCCAAGCGGCGACCAAGAGCCGGGCTGGCCGCGGCAGCCTGCAGCACGAGGACCCGCTCGCCGAAACCGGCACGATCGATCAGCGCCCGCGCCAACTCATCGGCCGAAAATGCAGGCGGCACGAGCTGCGCAGGGCGCATCAGCAAGGAGGCCACCGCTTCCGATGTGACCGGGCCGACGGCTGCGATCTGAGGGCCGACTCCAAGCGCCTTCTTTCGTCGACGGGCGAACGACGCCACTCCGTTGACGCTCGTAAAGACAAGCCAATCGAACGTGTCTGCGGAGTCGACGGCCCATTGCAGGCGAGCTTCGTCCGGCGGCGATTTGATCTGGACCAGAGGGACGACCTCCACCCGAGCGCCGCGGCCCTGCAGTATTTCGACGAAGTCATCGACCTGGGGCGGCGTGCGTTTCACCATGAGGCGCATACCTTATAGAGGCAGGCTTGAGTCCGGGCTTATCGCGATGTCCGGTCGGGCCGCGGCAACGTCATTTGTGCGCCCAGCTGCCGTTCGAGCTGTTGGCCCAGGTCGGCCAAGTCGAAGAGCCGCTCTAACGTCTGCTGCTCGCTCGCGCGTCCCGCGGTTTCGGCCGCCGTCTCTCGCAGACGCGTCACGGGAGTGTGCAGAAATCTATTGATGATCGCGATACTGGCGGCGACGATGCAGTCACGCTCTCGTTCGTTCAGGCGCGGCAATCGCGACAGTAGTTTCTCGATTTCCGCGACGCGTATTTGTTCGGCTTTGCGGCGCAAGGAAGCGATGAGGGGAACGGCAGCGCGAGACTGAAACCAGCACATGTACTCGCGCACAGCACTTTCGATGATGACCTCGACGGCGGGGATGGCCTTTCTGCGGCCATCCAAGCTCTCGTCGATCACGTGGCGCAGATCGGCCAATTCGTAAACCCGCACGTCGGCGACGCGGGAGACGTTGGGATCGATATCGCGCGGCACGCCGAGATCGACGAACAGCAACGGACGGCTCGGCACGCCCTTTCGTGCTTTGCGCAGCATGGCTTCGCCAACCGCATACGAGCCGCATCCGATGGCGCTGATGACGAGATCGACTGCCTTTAGGGCATCGGCCACTGAGGACAGCGGCAGAGCGCGGCCCGCCACTTCGGACGCCAGTCGTTCCGCGCGGGCCGCCGTGCGATTGGCAACCGCGATGGAGCGCGCCCCGCGCGCGCGCAGATGCCTGGCGACTATGCCCCCCATCTTTCCGCAGCCGAGAACCAGTGCGTCCGCGCGCTCGACGTCGCAATGGCGGCTTGCGAGTTCCACCGCGGCTGCCCCAAACGACACGACGTCACGGCCGATGCATGTCTCCGTGCGGGCACGCTTCCCGGTATGGATAGCAGCGGTGAAAAGGCGATTGAGCTGGGGGCCGACCGTCCCGGCTCGAGCGGCCGCTAGGAACGCGGCCCGGACCTGTCCGATGATTTCGGTCTCTCCGAGCAGCATCGAATCGAGACCGCTCGCCACCTTGAAGAGCTGTTCGACGGCTTGGGCACCGAGCATCGTGTAAAGGTATTTGTCGAAATCCTCGACCCGCATGTTGCGATAGGTCGTGAGAAATTCTTTGAGCTCGGCGACTCCCACCTCGAAGTCGACGACGTCGGCGTAGATCTCAAGGCGGTTGCACGTCGACACGATCGCCGCTTCCCGGACGGCTCCGTAGTCCCGCAAAGCGCCGAGGGCTTCGGTGACGCGCTCGAGCGGAAAGGCGTGCTGGGACCGCACGTCGGGGGGCGCGGTACGGTGGCTAAGGCCAAGCACGACGATAGGCACGGCTTATGATTCCCCGGTGTTCTCTGCAGGCCAGTTGCTCGACGGGCAGTTTTCCACCGGCCGCCGCGACCCCTCGCCGGGGCGCGACCCGCTACGACATTACGCGTGAAGCAGTCTTATGGCGGCCGCCACCATCGCTCAGGCGAGGTAGTGGGTCAAAATAGACAACTCCGAAGCCAGGTCGATGCTGCGCACGGTCACGCGGGCCGGCAACTTCAGCGTCATCGGGGCGAAGTTCAAAAGCGCGGTGACGCCGCAGGCGACCAGCCGTTCCGCGACCGATTGTGCCGCTGCCGCGGGGACCGTGATGACGCCGATGCTGCAGCCCAGGTGAGGCAATATCTTCTCCAATTCAGATGCGTGGCCGATGCGGACGCCGCGCCAGTGCGTGCCGACAAGCGACGGCTCCTGGTCGAAAATCGCGGCGATATGGAACTTCGCCTCCCGAAACTCCAAGAACGTCGCAAGCGCGTGACCGAGATACCCAAAGCCGACGATGGCGATTCGCCAATCGCGGTCCAATCCCAAAACCCGCCCCAGCTTGTTGACGAGCACGGTCGCGTCGTATCCCTGCCCGCGCCGTCCGAAGTTGCCGAGAGACGATAGATCTTTGCGCACTTGCGTCGACGATATCCCGCGGCCGACGCGGTCCGCAAGTACTCGCGACGTGACGACCGCTAAACCGCCGTGCACTGCGTCTTCCAAGGCCCGATGGTACAAAAAGAGGCGAGGAAGGCTGATGATCAAGACGCGGTCGCGCGCGCGAGCCAGCGCGTCGCTCGCCTGCTGTCGCTGAGCCGTCGGCTTGCGCCCGTTGGAAGGCCGCGCTTTAGCTCGCAACGGCGACCATGGCCTCGACCGCCTCGGCCGCGGCGGCGATCGTCCGCTCGACATCGCTCTTGCTGTGTGCGGTCGACACGAAAGCCGCTTCGAACGCCGACGGCGCCAGATAGATGCCGCGCGCCAGCATTTCGTTGAAGAATGCGCGGAATGCGCCGAGATCGGAGCGCTTGGCCGAGGCGAGATCCGTGACCGGCCCGGCTTGGAAGAACATCCCCCACATCGACCCTTCGCGGTCCATCGACACGGGCAGCCGCTTCGCGGCGAATACTTTGCGCAGGCCGGCTTCAAGAGTACGGGCCGTGCCTTCCAGTCGTTCGTACGATCCCGGCTGCTCGAGGCGGCGCAGCTGGGCGATTCCCACCGCCATGGCAAGCGGGTTGCCGGAGAGCGTTCCGGCCTGATAGACGTCCCCGTCGGGCGCCAGGCGTCGCATGACGTCGCGCTTTCCGCCGAAAGCGCCGACCGGCAGACCGCCGCCGATGATTTTGCCTAAGCACGTCAGATCCGGCGAGATGCCCAGCAGCGTTTGGGCGCCGCCGTACGCCACCCGGAAACCCGTCATCACTTCGTCGAAAATGAGCAACGCGCCGATGCGATCGGTCAAGTCCCGCAGCTCCTGCAGATACTGGGGCTTCGCACGGACGAATCCCATGTTGCCGGCAAGCGGTTCGACGATGACGCAAGCTATTTCGTCGGCGTACCGCCGGCACGCCGCGTGCGCCGCTTCCCCATCGTTGTAGGGAATCACAATCGTGTGCTCGGCGAACGATGCCGGCACTCCGGGCGAATCCGGCACGCCAAGCGTCAGCGCGCCGGACCCTGCCGACACGAGAAGAGAGTCCGCGTGGCCGTGATAGCAGCCGGCGCACTTGACGATTTTGTCGCGGCCGGTGAAAGCACGCGCGAGCCGTAGGGCGCTCATGCACGCCTCGGTCCCGGAATTGACGAAACGCACTTGCTCTATAGAAGGGATGGCTTCGACGATGATCGCCGCCAACTCAGTCTCGCCGGGCGTCGGCGCTCCAAAGGAAGTGCCGGCTTGCGCCGCTCTTTCGATGGCCGTCACGACGTCCGGGTCGGCGTGTCCTAAAGCCAAGGCTCCCCAGGAGAGCACGTAGTCGATGAACTCGTTGCCATCGGCATCATAAATCTTCGAACCTTGACCACGCGTCACGAACAAAGGCGTCCCGCCGACGGCGCGAAAAGCGCGCACGGGCGAGTTCACGCCACCCGGTATCAGCTTGCGCGCAGCCTCGTAGAGTTCGGCTGATCTTCTGCTTGGCCTCAAATCTTTGCGGCCTAACGCCGATTGGCGATACGCTGCGCGGCCGCCCGCGCGAAATAGGTCACGATGAAGTCAGCGCCGGCGCGCTTGCAAGACACGAGCAACTCGTCCGCCGCTTGTTCTTCATTGATCCATCCCCGCGCCGCAGCCGCTTTGATCATCGCATACTCCCCGCTGACGCTGTACGCGGCGACGGGCAGTTGGACGGCGGCCTTCACCCGCTGCAGCACATCCAGATACGAGAGCGCCGGTTTTACCATCACCATGTCGGCCCCCTCGGCCACGTCGAGGAGCGCCTCTTTGATCGCCTCGCGCGCGTTGGGCGCGTCCATCTGGTGCGTGCGCCGGTCACCGAACTGCGGGGCCGAATCGACAGCCTCGCGAAACGGTCCGTAAAACGCCGACGCGTACTTGACGGCATACGACAGTATCCCCGTGTGGGTGAACGCAGCAGCATCCAAAGCGCGGCGGATGGCGCCGACGCGGCCGTCCATCATGTCCGACGGCGCAACGATGTCGACGCCGCAGTTCGCGTACGACAGGGCGCCGCGCGCGAGCAGTTCGACGCTGCGGTCGTTGTCGATCTTTCCATCGCGGTTCAACAGTCCGCAGTGACCGTGCGACGTGTACTCGCACGCGCACAGGTCCGCGATGACGAGCAGGTCAGGCGCGGCTGCCTTGATCGCTGCGATCGCCTGTTGGACGGGCCCTTTGGGATCACAAAGCGACGTCGCCTCTTCGTTTTTGTCGGCAGGAATGCCGAAGAGTAGCACGGCCGGGATACCGACATTCGCGGCTGCTTTCGCGTCCTCGGCGATGCGGTCGACCGACTGCCTGTAGACTCCGGGCATCGACCATATCTCATCTCGAACGGCTCGACCCGAAACGACGAAAAGCGGCTCGACGAGATCATCGACAGCGACCTTGTGTTCGGCGACGAGGCGGCGAATGGTCTTGGTCAGCCGCAATCGACGGGGCCTGACAGCCAGCGGTGATCCCCGCCGGATAGGGGGTTGCGACGCGATCATTGGGCGACCGCGCTGCCGCTCTGGGAATGCGCCAAGAACACAGCGGCGCCGGAGTCCAGCATTTGGCCCGCGACGTTCTCAGCCTGCGATATCAGTTCCGTTTCGCCGCAGACCCGGCCTCGCCACTGGCGTCGCAAAACCCGCTTGCCGTCGATCGATCCGGCGAAAGCGTCGAGATTCCACATCCCGTCAACCAAGGCGACGTGGCACCCGACCGCAGCGGCGCAGCCGCCCCCAATACGTTTGAGGAAAGCTCGTTCGGCTGTGACCGCCGTCGCGGTCAAAACGTCATTCAATGGCGCGAGCGCCCTTCGGCTGCGAACGTCATCGCAGCGGCATTGAGCGAAGAGCGCGCCTTGGCCGACCGCGGGCACCATGTCGGCGACAGAAAGGACCGTGCCGCCGCATACATCGGGCAGCAGTCCGGCCCGGTCCAGTCCGGCCAGCGCCAACACCGCGGCGTCGAAGTATCCATCGAGCACTTTACCTATGCGCGTGTTCACATTGCCTCGCAAGTCGACGATCCGAAGGTCGGGCCGTACAGCCGCCAGCTGCGAACGCCGGCGCAGCGAACTGGTCCCGACGATCGCTCCGCGGGGCAGCGCCGCGATCGAATCGTGCACGTTGTCCCTGGAGACCAAAACGTCTCTCGCGTCGCCGCGCGGCAGGATGGCTCCGGCTCGCAAGCGGCTGGGAAGCTCGGTCGGCAGATCCTTGAGCGAATGCACCGCGATGTCCGCGCGCCCGTCAAGGAGCGCGCGCTCCAGTTCCTTGACAAAGACGCCGTCTCCGCCGATCTGGCTTAAACTCTTATCCAAAACCATGTCTCCCAGCGTCGTGATACCGACGACGGTACACGGTATTTGGGAATCCGCCTCGATGCGATCCACGACCATCGCGGCTTGAACCTTAGCCAAGGCGCTCTTGCGGGTGGCGACGCGGAGAGGCTTCATGGGAAGCAACGGCTTTGAGCCGCGACGATTCTGGTCCTTTCGACGGTTTCGCACAAAGCGCGCCGGGAGGCGCTGCGCGCATCGTGGCGCAACTTGCGCGAGGTGCTTGGACGACGTCGAGAATCGACCGTTGCGCCTCTCATGGTCGCCCGAGCCGGCGTCTTCATTTTGCTGGCGTTCCTGTATTTCGGGCGCTTAGGCGGGGGAAGCTTGTGGGACAACAGCGAGCCCACCTACGGCGAGATCGTCAAGGAGCTGTTTCGAACGGGCGACTGGCTCACGCTGCACCTAAACTTCAAGCCCTGGTTCGTCCATCCGCCGCTTTGGTTTTGGACGGCAGGTGTTATCGTGCGCGTCTTGGGGCTGGACGAATTAGCCGTGCGCCTGCCGAGCGCCGTTTTCGGTATGCTGTCCGACTTCGCTGTCTACTACGCGGCGCGCCGGCTCTACGGCGAGATCGCCGGGCTGTGCGCGGCGCTGGCGCTCGGGACGGGATTAGAGTTCATCGTCCTCTCCAGGCTCGCGATCCTCGACACGATGCTGGTGTTCTTCACCACCGTGGCGTTTTTTGCCATCTACTTCGCGGTCCGCGACCACAACCGCCGCGCTTTTTGGCTGGCCATCATCGCCGCCGCGCTCGGCACGCTGACAAAAGGCCCGGTCGCGGTCGTCTTGCCGGTTCTCGTTCTCGGCGCGTACGCCGCTTGGACCAAAGCGTGGCCTCGCTTACGCTGCTTGCCGTGGGCTGCTGGCTTGTTGGTGTACGTCGCGCTTGCCGGATCGTGGTTTTACGCCGAGACGGCGGTTTGGGGCGCCGACTTCGCGCGCGCGTATTTCGGCCTATCGAACGTCGGCCGCTTCCTGTCGCCTTTTGAGAACCAGCCGGGGCCCTTCTATTACTACATTCCCGTGTCGATTCTCGGATTTTTTCCCTATATCGCCTTCGTTCCCAAAGCCCTGAAAGAGGCGTGGAAGCGGCGGGGGGATGACGAGCGGTTCTTGCTTTGCTGCGCTGCGGTTCCGCTGCTCTTCTTCTCGGCTGCCCAGACGAAGCTGCCGAACTATGCGGCTTTGTTCTTCCCGCCGTTGGCTGTCTTGGTCGGCGCCGTTTTGGGCCGCGCGATCGAAGGCAACGACTTGCGCTCGCTGCGCGGAGCGCTGGTCGTGTTGCCGGCGTCTCTTGTGCTCTTGAGCATCGGGCTGATGATCTATGGGCGAGCAAATTTCTTGGGTCCGACGCTGCAACTGGTTCCTTCCTTAGAGCTGCTCGGTTGGATCGTCGTGCCGGCAGCCGTCGCGACTTTCGTGCTGACGCTTGCCGTGAATCGCGCATGGGTCGCCCCGCTGGGCTTGAGCGCCATGATGGCCGGTTTCGTCGCCGCGCTCATCTTTTCTGTGTTGCCCCGCGTGGAGGCGTTCAAGCCGATGAAGGGCATGGCGGCAGCGATCATGTCGATGTGGCAGCCCGGGGACGACATCGGGATCACGGGAGCCAGCGGCGGCTTTTCGCTCCTGTTCTATACCGGAGGACGGGGCATTACCCTTGTCGGTCCGATGCCAGGCGACGCGCGACCAAAAGAGTTCTTCCGCCGTCGGCCGCGCGTCTTCTGTATCATCGTGCCGGGCGAGTATCAAGGGCTGCGCGGGATGGGTCTGCGGCTTTGGGTGCTCAAGCGCGCCGCGAAGGTCTGGCTCGTTTCGAACGCCCCTACTACTTATAGGAGTGCAGTCCGCTGATGTAAATATTGACGGCGAAGTAGCAGAACAAAATCGAAACGAAGCCCGCTATGCAGACCCAGGCCGCTTTGGTTCCGCGCCAGGACGGGCGCGTATGGAGATGCAGGTACGCCGCGTAAACGGCCCACGAGGCCAAAGCCGCGTCCTCCTTCGGATCCCACTGCCAGTACGTGCCCCACGAGACGTGGGCCCACAAAGCCCCCAAAATGATCCCGACCGTCAGCAGTATTTCTCCGACCGCCGTGACCCGGTACGTGATGACGTCCAGCTTTGTGGACGAGGGCACGCGATCGAGCCAGCGCAGGTACGGAGCGCTGACAAAGCCGGCTTCAGGAGGGATGGCCGCGACCGCTGCGCCGACGGAGCGTCCGGCGAAATGCAAGGCTTGATCTTCAACGCGCTTTTTCAGCAAGTAGACGATGCTGGTGGCGAAACTGATGAGAAACGCCGAGTAGGCACACAGCACGACCGGAACGTGGATGAGGATCCAAGGGCTCTGCAGGGACGGGACGAGGGGCTCTAGGCCCTTGTTCCATCCGCGAGCATAAGCCAGCAGGGCGTCTGCGATTCCCAGCACGAGCGGTCCTGCGAACCATATGCCGAAGCGGATGCTGAAAAACAAAAAGAACGTCACGGCTGCGAAAGTCACGACCGAAAGCGATCCATACAAGTCGTTCCAGGGAACGTGGCCGCTGTAACGCCACCGTAGACCGAGACTTGCGGCCTGGCACAGCAGGCCGATGACGGCGAGGCTCGCGCCGGTCCTTACGATCGCGCGGTGGGCGAACGCCCAATACGCCAAGAACGCAATGGCCGCCAGGACGTAGACGACGACTGCCGCTTCGTACCACGCCATGTAAGCGCCGACGTGCGCGTTCATCGCTCCGCCTGCATTGGTATTGTATTGAGTGTACGGATTCGTGTCAGGCATATGCCTCCACCGAAGCGGCGCCCGCCGCACCGCCGATCTCGACGCAATCGCGCAGGCCGTTCACCAGCGCACCGAAATCTTCCTCATAGATCGCGTTCCCTTTGGTCGTCGTTGCCGCCAAGTCCAGTGTCGCCCCGCCGGCGGTCGCCTGGACGCGCGCGTATAACTTCACCGGGACGAAGAAGAGCGCCATGATGAAGCCTCCGACCAAGATCAGCGCACCCGCGCCGACCCAAAGCTCACCGGGATCGTAGCGGTAGGTCAATCCGGACCAGGCCAGCGGCGGCAGGGCGGAAACGACGTAGCCGTCGCCCGCGTCGACCGACCGACCGATCGGCAAGAGGATCGGCTTATCGGTCGTCGGGATCTTGTCGTGGAATATCCACAGCGCGTACTCATCGCGGCGCGGCAACGCGAGGCCGGCAGGCAGCTGGGAAGGATCCGACGGTCCTAGCATGGTGCCGTATTCGATCGTTCGGCTAGTCCCGGGCAGGTCTATCCCGTCACCGGGCATCAGCCTTCCATCCGACTCAGGCAGAGAAACGGGACGGCCGTTGCGCAGGATCGCAAGCCGCCCAGCGAAGCCGAACGACGCTTGATAGAAGTACACTTTTTTCGGCGTGAGATAAGGGTGGTTGACGAGGATGCTCTCTGGATGAATGCCGCCGGAGTCTCGCACGGCGACGTCCGATTGGAACTTTGCGGCTTGGTACGTCACGCCGCTCGGCGTCTGCACGGGTTGAAAAACGGCACTGAACTTTTTGAGGGTCACCAGCACAGCGGCGCGGTCCACGGCGACGGTCTGACCGCTGAAGATCTGTAGTTGACCGCGATAG
This sequence comes from Vulcanimicrobiota bacterium, assembly GCA_014304875.1. GTDB lineage: Bacteria > Vulcanimicrobiota > Vulcanimicrobiia > Eremiobacterales > Eremiobacteraceae > Mawsoniella > Mawsoniella australis. Next base: position 767 of record JACRUD010000209.1, on the reverse strand, counting down.
CCCGCAAGCCAGCCCAAAAAGACGCCCAGCGCCATGACGGCAAATCCCAGATGCGCGACTAAGACTCCGTAGCGCGCCCATTTCTGCTTGTCGGCGAACAGCCAGTTCGCATCGCCGATCCTTTGCGGGCGGACGGCGAATCCGCGCCTCTCGAGATATCGCCTAGCGGCGAGCGCGTATCCATCCGAGTCGGCGGCCGTGATCTGCGCCGCGTGCAGGGCGAACTTCTCGATCGGGACGGCGCGATCTTTTGGAAATCGCTTCGGGATCACGCGCCGAAAAGTGCACACGCTCATGGAGACCAAGAGCAGCACGATCAGCGAAATGTAAGGGATGGAGTGGAAGACGTTGGTCAGATGCAGGCGCAACACCAGATTGGCGACCGGAACCGGGTACTCTTCGTAGTAGCGCTCGGGCGGCTGGTTTTGGTCGACGGCGGTGCCTATCGTCGTGGCGATCGCCCAGATCAAAAAGACGACGACCGGAAACAAGACGTTGCTGAGGAGCTTGAGGACCTCCTCGACGAACGGTTGTGTCGGACGATGACGGGCGGCGATGCTCATCGGGACCCGTCCGCGTTCTTGGACCCGAGCGCGCTGTCCTATAGCGGCCGCGTCGCGGCGCTACTGCGCTGCGACTTTCGGCTGGGTGAAGCGCACGACCACGATGCTGACCGCGTACAGAGCGATCAGCGGCAATGCCAGCAATGCCATGGTAAGCGGGCTGCCGTCGGGCGCCGCTATCCCGGCGACGACGCAGAACACGAC
>JACRUD010000116.1 GCA_014304875.1 Vulcanimicrobiota bacterium | reverse complement strand
CCATCAAACGGCCCGTCATCCGCAGATGCGCCGCCAAGCGGAAGCCGCTGGCTAATTCGAAGACGATGAACTTGCCGGCACGTTGCACGCCCACAATCGTATCGCCGATAAGCCGCTCGAGCGGCAAGCTGGATGCATCGACCGTGCGGGCCCACTCCACCGCCACTTCGGTGATCCGGCGTCCGCGCACGAGGGGCCGCAGGCCGCGCACGATTGTCTCGACTTCGGGCAGTTCCGGCACCTACACCATCGCTTCCGCTTGTTCCCAGTTAGGCCCCATCTTACAGTCCACCACGATCGGCACGCGTAAGCGCAGTGCATTCTCCATCGCATCGGTCGCCTCCGCGCGCACCCGGTCGGCATGTTCGGGCGGCACATCGAAGATCAGTTCGTCATGCACTTGGAGAACCAGGTGCGCGGGGATGCGGGCCTGCTTCAACCGTGCCGCGACGCGCACCATGGCGAGCTTGATCAGATCGGCGGCACTGCCTTGCAGCGGTGCATTCGTGGCCATCCTTTCGGCGGCCGCCCGAACGGCTCTGTTCTTCGATTGCAGCTCGGGCAAATAGCGGCGCCGTCCCAGAATCGTCGTCACGTACCCGTCCATGCGGGCTTGGGCCAGCACGTTGTCGATGTAATCGCGCGCCCTCGGAAAGCGGGCGAAATATTCCGCGATGAACTGCTTGGCTTCGGCTCGGGAGAAGCCGACGCTTTGGGCGAGACCGAAGCTGCCCATGCCGTACAGGATGCCGAAATTGACCGCTTTGGCGCGCCGACGCATTTCCGCCGGAACGCGCTCGTCTGCGGGCAGGCCGAACACGGCGCGGGCGGTGTACGCGTGGATGTCCTCGCCCGACATGAATGCGCCGACCATCGCCGGGTCTTGGGATAGGTGGGCGAACAGCCGCAGTTCGATCTGAGAGTAATCCGCCGCAAGCAGCACGTTTCCGGGCGTGGCGGGCAAAATCGCGCGCCGAATCGCGCGACCGGCCGGACTGCGAACCGGAATGTTCTGCAGATTGGGATTGATGCTGGAGAGTCTTCCCGTCTCTGCTCCCAGCTGCCGCAAGGTGGTGTGCATCCTCCCGGTCGACGGATCGACGAACTCCGGAAGCGTGTCGACATACGTCGATTTCAATTTCGCGACTTCCCGGTACTCTAAGATCTTTGCGACGATCGGATGGTCCGCCGCCAGCGGCGCCAGGACGTCGACGCCGGTACCGTAGCCGGTCTTGGTCTTCACCGCGCCCGGAAGAGCTAGTCTCTCAAATAGGATCGTCCCCAGCGCCTTGGGAGAATTTAGATTGAACTCTTCGCCGGCGAGCGTGAAGACGGCATCGCGCGATGTGGTGATCATGCGGTCCAGTTCCGCGCGGATGCGGTCCAACTCGGCGACGTCAAGGCGGAACCCGGTCCGCTCCATCGCTGCCAATACCGCCGCCAATGGAAATTCGACGTCGGTCAAGAGCGGCTCGAGGCCCGCAGACTTCGCGGCCTGTCGGAGCAGCGAGCACATCTGCAGCAGCGCGTCCGCAGCCGACGCTGCCTGAGCATTCGGGGGGCGGCCGCCGTCGAACAGCCGCGGAGCCTGCTCGCTGACATCGGGCGGCACGATCGGCAGCTCCGGAACGACCCGGGATGCGGCATCCTCGAGAGCGAGCGGAGCTGCGGCCGGATCTAATAGCCCGAGCGCGACCGAAGTATCAAAGACTTGGACGGGAGCGGGCAGCGATTGCGCTAAAAGCCAACCTGCGAATCCTTTGACTCCGTGCACGGCCTTCACGATCGCCGCGTCTTCGAGCAGACCGGCGAATGCGGCAGCTCCCTCCCCCGTGACGAGCGATGCCGGAGCAATCGCCGCCGCACCCGGTCGTGAAGAAAACGCAAAAGCCGTAGGCGATTTTGCGCGCCATGAAGCAACGGGCGGTAACGGTGTTACGGCGACGATTCCACAGCGGCGCGCCGCCTCGCAGACGGCGGCCAGTTCCGCCGTGGTCGCGATCGCCTTATAGTCCCGCTGCTGCGGCGCAGCCGCTCGGGTGGCCTGGACCGCGGCCAGCGCCTCGGCGAGCGGAGATTCCCCGAAATTTCTCTGAGCGACAGGTGCCGCAGCGTCGGTCACCTTGGCGAGCAGCGATTTAAACTCCAAGTCGCCGTACAAGACCGTCAGCCGCTCCGCCGACGGGGCGCTGTAGATGCAAGCTTGCCAGCTGATATCGATCGCGAGGTTTCGCTTTGCGAGCGAGACCTGGCGGCAGCGCCGCGCCTGATCGGCATACTGGCGCACAAGCTCCGCCGTCCGGCGCTGCGGCAACTCGGCCGCGTGCTCTATCAAAGCTTCGAGAGAGCCGAATTCGTGGATCAGCCTCGCCGCCGTCTTTTCGCCGATTCCCGGGATGCCCGGCAGATTATCCGACGGATCGCCTTTTAGGCCGCGATAATCCGGGAGCTGCCGGGGCGACAATCCAAAGCGTGCGCGCACGGCCTCCACATCGTAGCGCGCCATATCGCTGATGCCGCGCCGAGTCACCACGACGGTGCAATGCGCGTCGACTAGCTGGAGCAAGTCAAGGTCACCCGAAACGACGGCTGAGGTGAGTTCGTCTTGCGAAGCCCTTGCGGCCAGCGTCGCGATGCAGTCGTCCGCCTCTTCGCCTTGCACCTCGACGGCCGGCACGCCGTATGCATCGAGGATCCGGCGCACCAAAGGAAACTGCGTTCTCAAGTCGTCGGGAGTCTCCGCGCGCTGCGCTTTGTATTCGGGAACGGCGGCGAATCGCTCCGCCGGTATGCCGGCGTCGAAGCACGCGATCACGTGAGTGGGTTTCTCGTCTCGCAGCACTTTGTTGAGCATGCGCTCGAAACCGTATGCGGCGTTGACCGGAAAGCCATGGGACGTGGACAGCGGCGGCAGGGCGAAGAAAGCGCGATAGACGAGCGAGTACACATCGATGAGCAGCAGTTTGGCACCGTGCGGTGCCCCCGGTGACAGCGACATGCTCTAAGGCGAGAAGGAAAGTCGCGCCGGCCCGAGTGCCACGGGGACCCGGAAACCCACCGTGACGTCGAGCGACTGCGCCGGGGCCACCGTCTGGCTCGTCCCGGCCGGGACGTTGATGTCGCCTCCCCATAGGCCAAGGTAGGTAGATCCGGACATGAGGTCGGTCAGCATGAATTTATTCGGCGAGACCGATTCGGGCAAAGCGCTCGCGTTCGTAAATGTCGCCCTGACGATCAGGATGATCTGATCCAGCGGCGCCCCTTGCTGATCCGCATAGCGATCGACGCCGCGAACCGTCAACGTCCGTCCGTCCGCTGCGATCAAATCGTTTGGCTGACGGATGGCTTTCTGTTGACACCCGCTCGCCGCGATCGCGGCCCCAAAAACCGCTGCGAAGGCCAGAAACGTCAAAGCGCACGCTCCCCGGCGGTTCATCGGGCGAGCGCCCCGGCGCCCGCGACGTCTGCTGCTAACCGAGCGCTGCGCGCTGCTGTGCCCGGAAGCCACAGTGCCAGCACGAAAGCGGCCGCCGCCGCGGCGACGAGGCACCACATCGCGGCCGCCAGACCGACCAAGTCCGCCACTCTGCCCAGAGCCGCCACCCCGAGGCCGCCGATACCGGTCGTCAAACCGATCATCAACGCGGAGGCGAGCGCCAACCGGTGGGGCAGCAGTTCCTGACCCATCACCACGGTGAGAGCGAAAGTACCGATGAGGCATGCTCCGGTGAGCGCCAGGGCGATGAGCGCAAGGGGCCCGGTGGTGAGCAGATACGCCGTCAGGGTCGCCGGGGCAAGCGCGAAGCTGACCAGTAAAGTGGGCTTTTTCCCAAACCGGTCTGCGATCGTTCCCGTCAACGCCGTTGCCACCGCGCCGGAAGCCAAAACGATGAACAGCAACGGACCGTTTCCCGCGACGCTTGCGTGCAGAACGTTCACAGCGTACAAAGGCGCGAACGTCAACAAGCCTCCGTAGACGAAGGCACGCAGTCCGACTATGACGACGAGCTGGGTCAGAGTCCCGCGCCGCCCGCTCTGGGGCGGCACAAGCGTGCGCTTGCGATGCTCTTGCTGAGCTCGAGCGATCCCCGGCAACACGACCATCACGACAGCCGCCGCCGCGAAGGCCGGCACGAACAGCACACGAGTGGCCTCCAGACCTCCCCAGCCGATCAGCGCCGTGAGCAACAGAGGGCCTAGGGCAGTGCCGACGTTACCGCCCACGGAAAAGATGGACATGCCGGTCGCCGTGCGCCGTCCTGCGACGTAATGCGCCGACTTGGAGGCCTCTGGGTGATAGATGGCCGATCCGATGCCGGATATCGCGACGCCGACCAGGATCATCGGGAACGACCCGACCATACCGAGCGACGCAAACCCGCTGACGGCGAGCAAAACGCCGACAGGCAGAAGGTACCGTGCCGGAGCTCTGTCTGAAACGGCGCCGAAGACCGGCTGCACGATCGAAGAGGTGACGTTCGACGTCATCATGACGGCTCCGAGCATCAGGTACGACAGACCGAACTCTCGCTGGAGATACGGCAAGATGGCGGGTAAGGCACCGGCAACGACATCGACGGCCAGGTGGCCTAAACTGAGCACCCCGAGCAGCCGCCGGTTCACGGCGCTTGACGAAGAGTCGCCGTGGTCTCCGCCGCAATGCGCTGCGAGGTTGCGGGCGGTGCTTGCCGGGACGGGAAACGCACGGACGCATGAAGCACCGGCTCTTGCATGTCAGCGTCTTCGCCCGCAAGCTTTGCGCAGCCTCCTCTGTCGCGCTGCTCGAAGGGGCGCTCGAGCGCGGTCCGTTCGCGCCCGTCTGTGAGTGAACGACTGCATGGCGGCCCGGCGTGACGCCTCATCTGAGACGTCGCCGTTACGCACGTACCATGCTCGTGCTTTGGGCCGTCACGGCGCTCGCTCTCGAAGCGCTTCGCTTGCACGGCGAAGGACCGGCTGACGTGGGCTTTCGTCCGCCGCGACACCTGCAGGACGTACTTGCGGCGCTGCTCGCCGTCGGGCTGCTTTTGGCGATCACCGCGGGGCCTCGCGGGGCTGTTCCTCGGTCGTATGCGGAGCGGGTAGCTCCGGTGCTGCCACATTCGCCGGTCGACTGGCTCTGGTTCGTGCCGCTCGCCGCCACCGCGGGCATGTGCGAAGAGTTCCTCTATCGCGGGTATGCGCTCACGCAGATCGCGACGTTGACAGGCAGTCTGCCGGCCGGCGTCGTCATTTCTACTGCGGCGTTCGGTCTAGCCCATAGCTATCAGGGCCGACTTGGTATGATGGGAACGGCATTGAGCGGCTTGCTCTACGCTGCCGTTTTTCTCTGGAGCGGCTCTTTGATCCCGTGCATGGCTGGCCATTTCGCTCACGATATCGCGGGAGCGATGATCCTCCTACGCCGATTGAAAGCGGGCGTCGGCGAAGAAACCGGAGATCGCGAGCACGGCGCGTTCCCTCATGACCGGAGGTAGGCGCGGCGAAGCGGGAGAATCTGCGGCGAGATTCGATGTCGATCGGAGGACTCGGTGACCTACGGTATCTGCCAGCCCTGTATCACGGTCAAAGACAAGTCTTGCGTTGATGTCTGCCC
>JACRUD010000009.1 GCA_014304875.1 Vulcanimicrobiota bacterium | reverse complement strand
ATGTAGTGCCGCGACTTCAGTCGCGGCCCCGTCGTCGCGGCCCCGCCGCCAATGTAGTGCCGCCAATGTAGTGCCGCGGCTTCAGCCGCGGTCCCGTCGTCGGACAATCACTGGTTGCGCCAAGTCGTTGTTGTCGATGACGATGGTCGCATGCTGAGCCGGCGCGCACTCACGCATGTAAATCCGCTGACCTTCGATATACCGGCGGTTTTCCGGCGCCGCGGGGTCGGGCAAACCGAAACTCCAGCCTCGTTGTGCTCCGCGCGGAATCGAAACGTCAAACGCCACATCCAAGAAGACGGAAAAGTCCCAGTAGCCACGCAGCTCTTTTCGATGAAGGAAGATGCCGTCAAAGATCAGGACGGAGCCCATGGCGGCTTCGCTTTCCGGCACGACGATCGGGGTATCGGACAGCGTATCGAAGACCGCCGCTCGGTAGCGCCGGGATCCGCCGGCCCGAAGCGGATCGAGCAGGTTGCGCTTAAGGCTCTCGTAGTCGTACGAATCTTGGAAAAAGCCTTCGGGAGAATGGCGCCCTCGCTCGTATCTGACCGGGCTCGGATTGTGGAAAGAGTCGACGGATGCGCGGATCACTGCTTTGCCGTTAGCCGTCAGTGCCGAAGCGAGCTCGTCCGCGAACGTCGTCTTGCCCGCGCCGTCGACCCCATCGACAGCCGTCATATAAACACGATCCTGCGGCGTGTTAGCGAGCATGTCTGCGACGGATCGGACAACGTAGTGCCGCTGCGGAGACTGAGCCATGACGAGATGTTTGCTTCGCTCTTCGTCGCTTCTTCTCGAAGGGCCTTGCTCCACCGCGAGTTAACGTCGACGCATGAGCCACCAAGATGAAAAGCAGGGCCACGCATCCCGGACGATGCGAACACAGCGGCTCGAGCTGCGTCACCCCGAGCTCGAAGACGCCCAAGCGCTTTTCGACGCGTATGCCGCAGACCCGCAAGTCACCAGATACCTTGTGTGGAGACCGCACAAAGACGCAACGGAAACGAGGGAATTCTTGGCCTTGCGCCGGGCGCTCTCGAGCACCGGAGCTTCGTATTGCTGGGTCATCCGCAAGCTGGATGAGACAAGTCCGGTCGGCATGATCGAGTTGCGCGTCTCCGGAACGCAAGGCAACGTCGGCTACGTTTTAGCGAGGTCGCATTGGGGACACGGCATCATGCCTGAAGCGGTCGTGTCGGTCGTCGAGTTCGCGCGCTCGGCTCTTTCGCTGCAGATCATCTCAAGTTGCTGCGACCTGGAGAACCCGGCTTCGGCCCGGGTGTTGCGAAAAGCCGGCTTCGACTACCTTGGCGTTCGCAAGTCCCATTTCGCCCATCCTGCGATCTCGCACGGGGCGCGAGACGTGCAATTTTTCGAACTGCGCCTCGGCTAACGCCGCCGCGGTCGATGCTCGGACCGTCCTTGCGCCTGCCGCCGTCTAAGGGCTAACTGCCCGGCTGAAACCCGGGATCGCCGAACTGCCAGAGCAGAAACGACATCTCGTCGGCGATCTGGCGGTTCGTCTGACTTTTCGTCGAACCGATACCGTGGCCGGCGTCGTAGTCGACGCGCAGCAACACCGGCTTGCGGCTGGACGTCGCGCTCTGCAGGCGAGCGGCCATCTTCAGTGCTTCCCACGGAGCCACCCGAGGATCGTTGGCGCCGGTCGTCAGCATGACCGCCGGGTACGCGGTACCGTCCTTCACGTGCTGGTAAGCGTCCATGGCGTACAGCGCTTTGAAGCCTTGCGGATCGGTGACGGTGCCGAACTCCGGTATGTTCGCAGGCCCGCTGGCCATGGTCTCCGAGCGCAGCGAGTCCGAATCGCCGACGCGGATGAGCGCTGCGGCGAAGAGATCAGGCCGCTGCGTGATGGCTCCGCCGATGGTGATGCCGCCCGCGCTTGTTCCCTCGCCGCCCAGTTTCGCCGCCGAAGTGAATTTGTTTGCGATGAGATACTGCGCGCAAGCCAGGAAATCGTCGATAGTGTGCTGCTTGGTCTGGCCCTTTCCTGCCAGATGCCAATCCTCGCCGTACTCGCCGCCGCCGCGCACGTGGCATTCGGCCGACACGTTGCCGCGCTCCAACCATGCCAATTGGGTCGGATTGAACGCCGGGTCGATCGTGATTCCGTACGCGCCGTATCCGTCCAAGAGCGTCGGGTGGGAGCCGTCGAGCGCTATGCCTTTTTTGTAGATGATGGACAGTGGGACCATCGTGCCGTCGGCGCTTTGCGATTTTACTTCGCGAGACGTGATTTGGGAGAAGTCGACCGGGGAGGCCGCGACGAGATTCGTGTCGACCAGCGTGTCGCGGCCGGGATCGTACGCATACCAGAGCGGCGACTTCGTCCACGACGTCAACCGGGCCAAGGCGCCGGGCTGCAGCGGGTTGGTGAACAGCGTGTTGATCGCACCTAGAAACGGCAAAGCGATTTCGCGCGCCGGTCCGCCGGCCAACGGTGTTTTGTATAGGCGCCCGATTCCGCCGTCCTCTCTTTGGACGTAGAGGCCGTCGCGAGCGACGCCGATCTGCGTGACGACCTGTTCGCTTGCGGGCACGACGTCGGCCGCGCGTGCGAAATCGGGTTGCGCCAGATCCATGCGCACGACTTTATAGCGCGATGCTCCGTGATGGGTCAGCATGTAGATGTCGTTGCCGTGTACGTCGAAACCCGTCACGTCGTCGCTGACGTCGATGATTTTATTCCATGGCGTGGCGCTGCCGTTTACCTTGGCCGAGGGAGCCGCATAGACGGTCAGCTCGTTCTGAACTCCGTGATTGATGACGCCGAACACGTAAGGCGAAACCGGCGACACGATGACGTAATTGAAGTCGTCCGCTCCGATTTGGGCGCGCTGCGAGACGCCGAAGCCGAACTCCGGCCTGTCCGACGCAGAGCGTTGCCCTAATCGGTGCAAAAAGGAGACGCTGCGGCGGTATCTTTCGGTTTGCGGCGCGTTAGAGGCGAGCCGCGGAAGCCGCGTGTAGTAAAAAGAGCGGTTATCGTTGCGCCATGCCACCGCGCCGAATTGGGTGCGGTCGATCGCTTCGGGCAACGGCCGCCCGTTCGTCGCGTCGACCACATGCAAGACGCTGTCCTCCGAGCCGCCGGGCGATATGCCGTACGCGACGTAGCGGCCGTCAGTCGAGGGGGTGAAGTAATCGATCGAGTAGTGCACGCCGCCCGCGGTAAGCCTGTCGGGGTCCACCAAAATGCGCTCGCGACCGGTGAGTCCCTGGCGCACGTAAAGTTTGCGGTTGTTGGACCCGGGGGTCACCTTATAGTAGAAGTAGCGGCCGCCCCACGCTTGCACGAGCGATACCGATGTGCCGGCGTTGCTCAATTGATCGATTCTCGCCAATAAGGCGTCGCGGCCCGGGATGCTGTCGAGCACGGCGCGAGTATAGCTGTTCTCCTGCTTCATGAAAGCGACGACTTGAGGATCGCCGAGCTGCTCCAGCCAGCGATACGGATCTCGGACCACGGTGCCGAAGTACGTGTCGCTGTAAGGCCGCGGAACGGCTTGGGGCGGCGGAGTGGGCAACGCTCGGGCGCTGCTCGGCTGAACGGATATGGTGGCCCCGGCGATAAGCATGGCGGCCATGACGCGAACTATGAAACCAAACTGCATCCAACGAACTCCAATCGTCCAGAGCAATACCGGCGCGGCGGGGCGAGGCGGTGGCGGCCTATTCGGTTCGTCCCGCCGCTGTCCCCGTAATGCCAAGACCAAATGTAGCGCCCCGGCTTTAGTGGCGCCCTCGGCGGCCATCACAACGTGACGTTTAACGCCTTCACCAAAAACGCGTACTTGTCGGCCGTCTCCTCGATGTACTTTGAGATCGGCGTGCCGCCGCCGTGTCCGGCATTGTGCTCCACGCGCAGCAAGATCGGCGCGGGGCCGCTCTGAGCACGTTGCATGGCGGCGGCGAATTTGAAGGAGTGCGCCGGGTAGACGCGATCGTCGTGATCCGCCGTCATGATGAGCGTCGGCGGATACGCCGTTCCGTCCCTGACGTTTTGGTACGGCGAATACGCGTAGAGATTCTTGAACTGGGCCGCACTGGCATCAGACGACCCGTAATCGCCGACCCAAGAATACCCGATGGTGAACTTCTGAAAGCGCAGCATGTCCATCACCCCGACCTCCGCGATGCAGGCGCCGAACAAGTCGGGATGCTGCGTTTCCGCCGCGCCGATCAGCAAGCCGCCGTTGCTGCCTCCGTTGATGGCCAGCTTGGGAGTCGACGTCCATTTGTTGGCGATGAGATAGTTTGCCGCCGCGACGAAATCGTCGAAGACGTTCTGCTTGTTGGCAAGCATGCCGGCTTCGTGCCATTTCTCGCCGTACTCGCCGCCGCCCCGGATATTCGCCACGGCATAGACGCCGCCCATCTCCATCCACTCGATCGCGCCGATCGAGAAGAACGGGTTGATCGGGATGTCGAACCCGCCGTAAGCATAGAGGATGGTCGGGGCCATGCCGTCGCGCGCCAGTCCCTTCTTATACGAGATGAACAGCGGCACGCGAGTGCCGTCCTTGCTGTTGTAGAACACCTCTTCGGTAGTGAACTGCGACGGGTCGAAGTTCAGCTTCGGAGAGCGGATCAATCTGCTTTCGCCCGTGATCATGTCGTACTCGTAGCCGGTGGTCGGCGTGGTATAGCCGCTGAAAGCGTAGTACGTCTTTCTGTCGTTTTGATAGCCGTTGAAACCCACGACCGTGCCGAGGCCGGGCAGCGCGACGTCACGAATCGCCCGGCCGCTGCGATCGAAAACCCGCACCAGCGAGTGGACGTCGTGCGAGTACGTCACCACGAAACGCCGCGAGAGGTAGCTCGCTCCCTGTAGCGCGTCGCCGGATTCGGCGATGATCGTCGTCGCTGCGCTTGGCCGGCGGACGTCGATCGCGATGACCTTGTTGCGCGGCGCGTCCTTGTTCGTCTGGATGTAAAACCGCGCGCCGTCATTGGCGACGTAGTTCCATGCCGCGTCGTTCTTGGTGAACAAGCCGCGCACCAGGGCGCTCTTGTCCTTTAGATCGCGCACGAATAGGCGGTTGCGCGGGCTTCCGTCGTAGGTGCCCAAAACGAGATAACGCCCGTCCTCGGTCACGTCCGCGCTCACCAACCAATCCGGATGATCGGGCCTTTGGTAGACGAGCACGTCCTGGGCTTGCGACGTGCCGAGCCGATGAAAGTACGCTTTATGGTTTTTGAAAGCGGCCTTCAGGACGTTTTTTTGCGGCGCATCGTAACGCTCGTAGTAGAACCCGCTGTCGTCACGCAGCCAGGACGCCGAGCCGAATTTGCTCCACTGCAGGACGTCGGGCAGGTCGCGCCCGCTATCGACGGCGCGGACGTGCCACGTCTCCCAGTCGGAGCCCGCGCTGCGCGTCGAGTACGCCATGTACTTTCCGTCGAGCGTGAAACCGGTTCCGCCCAGCGCGACCGTGCCGTCGGGCGACAGGGTGTTTGGATCGAGCAAGACCCGGCCTTGGCCGGTCGGCGAGTCGGCGACGTACAGCACCTGCTGGTTTTGCAGGCCGCTATTGCGATAGTAGAGATAGTGCTTGCCCGCGCGAAAGGGGACGCTCAGCCGCTCGTAGTTGTAAAGCTCTTGCAGCCGGGTTCGGATCTTCGCGCGCTGTGGTATCGCATCGAGGTATCGGCGGCTAAGATCTTTCTCCGCCGCCACCCAGGCTTGCGTCGGCGGCGAATCGACATCTTCCATCCATCGATACGGGTCGGCCACTTTCGTGCCGAAGTAGTCGTCGACGACATCGCCGCGCGGTGCGGTCGGATAAGTCAAAACGCCCGTCGCCGGCGCCGCGGACACCAGCCCGGCGCCGCCCCAGCCCGCCGCCAAAGCGCAAAGGACGATAGTCAGCGCGAATCTCTTCATCTTGGCCTCATCGTCGGCAGGTATGGGGCCATGCCCTTACAGGTTGACGCGGTTCAAAAGCCCCTGAGCAAAAGGCGGCGCGAAGTGAGTCAATACCTGAGGATTGCTCTTGATGAACGAGATCGCCGCGTCTTTGAGGCCCTGAGGGTCGGCTCCCTTTTCAGAAACGATGCTCGTGATCTGCTGTGCCAGGCCGCCTTGTCCGTTTTGCTGCGCGTTTTGGGCCGCCGTTTGCAAGTGACCGCTCAACTCATCCGTGTCCATCGAAGAGACATGGTCGGTGGCCGCTTGCTCCAGGGCCTGCGGATCGGCATTTCCGCCGGTCACACGCTGCAGTAGACTTCCAAACTCGTTCATCATGGGACAGGCCTCCAATCGGTTGAGAAGGTCGTCAAGAGCCGGCGAGTCGCCGCGCTTGATCGGCTCGCGGTTTTGCAGTGTTGGGGTCGATAAACCTCGTGCTCTGTGCCGACGGCGCGGAGTCTGACCGTCAAGAGCGAACCATACACGTATGGAATGCCCCCCTGGTACCGGTATTGCCTTGCCGTCTGCGGCGCAGCGGCGAGCGCGCCGCATGCAAGCCGTCACCCGCAAAATACGGCTCGGAGATGATGACGGTTCCTTTGATGGCGCCTTTTGGGCCGCTTTCAAGCCCGCTGAACGCTTGTCAATCACTTTTGAGTTGTTTCTCGAAGGCTGTCGGTGGCAAGGAATTGATGGAAGTAAACTTAGATTACAGCGATCTATTGTCAGCGCTAAACGGCGAACACGTTAAGTACTTGATTGTCGGTGCGCACGCGCTTGCATTTCATGGGCGTCCCCGCTTCACCAAGGATTTGGATGTCTGGGTCGAGCCTACTCCTGAGAACGCGGCCCGCGTGTACCGTGCGCTCGCTGCCTTTGGAGCACCGCTTCACGATCTGTCGCAATCCGAGCTCGCAGGAGAAGACCTGGTCTTTCAGATCGGTATCCCTCCGATACGGATCGATATCATGACCTCGATCAGCGGAGTGTCCTTTCAAGATGCATGGGCAAAGAAAGAAAACAGCCTTTACGGCCATGTACCTGTCTGGATCCTAAGCCGCGACCTTCTTGTCGCCAACAAGCGCGGCACCGGGAGGCTGCAAGACTTGGCCGACCTTGAAACGTTGGAAAACGAGCAACCTTGATGAGCAGGGATGATGAGGACGGCCAAGGCGGCGACGGAAATGGCCACGAAACATCGCGCATGAAAAAATGCGTCGGCTGCATCGCAGCGGCCAGCTTGATCATTCTCTCGGTGGTTCCGGCTACGGCAAGCCCCACCGGTTTGACGACCTTTCGCAAACTGGTAAGCGTTTCGAGCGCCCAGATTTCGCCGGATGGGAAACGCATCGCTTTTGTACGCGGCGTTCGCAATTTCCCCGCGGATCGTTTCGACGAGACGTTGATGCTGGTCGATGTCGCAGGCAAAGCGGTACGCGCATTGGTCGAAGCCCGCGACATGTCTTCACCGGCATGGTCTGCGGACGGCGGCCGACTCGCGTACCTAGCCAAAGGGCGAAACGGACACGACCAAGTTTTCGTGCTTTCGCTTCGAGGCGGAAAGCCGCACGTCGCAACGGCTGCCAAGCGCGACGTGGAGCAATTCAGCTGGAGCCCCGACGGCCGCACTATCGCGTACGTCACGGAAGATGAAGAACCCAACGCAGCCGCCATCGTGCGGCACGACGATCTCTTCGACATCCACGATGACGGGTATCTCACCAGCGAAGCGCCGCGGCCATCTCACATCTGGGCCGTTCCGGCGGCCGGCGGCCGGGCGCGGCGCCTGACGTTCGGGTCCTGGAGCGTCCTCGAAACGGCGCCGCCTTTTGTCGGTGCCCCCACCGCGCCGTCATGGTCGCATGACGGCAGCACGCTTGCCTTCACGCGCCAAGCCGACGCCGACGACGGCGACAGCGACCGCACGACCATCGCGACGGTCGACGTGCGTACGGGCCTCGTCAAGTCGCTGACCTCGCATCGGCAATACGAGTATCAGCCGGTATTCTCACCGGCCCCGCGTACCATAGCGTATCTCTATCCGCACGGACCCGGGCCGATCAGCGTGCTCGACGTCTTCGCATCGCGCGGAGCCGGCGCCGGAATCGACGTGACGGCTGATCTGGACCGCGATATCACAAGTGTGGCTTGGATGCCCGGCGGCACATCGCTGCTCGCGCTCGGCAATGATGGGGTTCGAACGTCGCTGTGGCTGCAGGGCATGAACGGTGCCGCTCGCCGCCTCGATTTGGGCGATCTTTCGCCCTCTGAGATGAGCGTCGCGAAGAACGGCACGATCGCGCTTGTCGCCGCCACGCCTGCCTCGCCGTCCGAAGTGTATGTCATGTCGACGCCGGCGGGGACTCCCAAACGGCTCACTGCGTTCAATCGCTTCTTTACCCGCCTGCCGCCCGCGCGCCCGCAAGAGCTCAGCTGGACGGCGCCTGACGGGCAGCGCAGCGACGGCGTTTTGACCTATCCGGTCGGCTTTACGCCGGGGCGCAAGTATCCGTTGGTCCTGCGCATTCACGGCGGCCCGGAAAGCGCTTCCGGCGCGGCGTTCAACAGCGGCGAGGGCGCTTTGCGCTACCTGCTCGCATCGCGCGGGTATATCGTATTCCAACCGAATTATCGCGGCAGCGATAATCTGGGCAGTGCGCACGAGCACGCGATCTACCGCGACCCCGGCCAAGGGCCGTCGTCCGACGTCATGGCCGGCGTCGCCGCCATCGAGAATATGGGTATCGTCGACACATCGCGCATCGCCGTGACCGGTCATTCGTACGGCGGATACATGACGGCGTGGCTCATCTCTCACGAGCATATCTGGCGTGCGGCGGTGGCTGGCGACGCGATGGTCGACTGGAAACAGGAATACGAACTATCGGCCGCGGGTAATCTCGCGTGGGCTCGCGATTCGCTCGGCGGCACCCCGCAAGACGCTGCGAGCGCAGCGCTCTACCGCGACGGTTCGCCGATCACCTACAGTCACGATATTCGAACCCCGACGCTCATCATTTCGGGCACCGCGGACGAGACCGTACCGGCCACCGAATCGTACGCGCTCTACCATACGTTGCGCGACGATCGCGTGCCCGTGCGCTTTGTCGGCATCCCGGGCGCCCATCACTTCCCGAGCGACCCCGTACGCATCGAGGGCTACTATCGTGTCACCCTGGATTGGCTCGCCCGCTACCTGCGCTGACCGCTACCCACGCATCTCTAATGGGAACGGCCGCACGCATGGACGGACCTAAAGGTCCGTGGCTACATACGTCGTCCCTAAAAATACGTCATCCGTAATGTAGTGTTGCGGCTTTAGTCGCGGCCCGATCGTCGAGCGGACGATCGCCTCAACCGTCTCTAACTGCAGCCCCAAACCTCGCGAGCCGCCGGTCACCGCGACGACGCGTCCCCGTAAAGAGTACCGTCGCAAGCGCGTGCGCGCGAGCCGCGCGACGAATGCCAAAGCCATCGCGGCCGCCGCAATATTCTTGGGCTTTATGGCGCGTGCGCGGCTCGCTCATCGTCTGCCAGGTCGCCGGTATTCCTCGTCGATGCTTTTTCGAATAGCACGATCTGCGTCCCGGGCTCGGCAATGGGGCGATGCTCCATGCCATGTGGAACCGTGAGCAGTTCGCCCGGCCCGAACGCGACTTCGGCTTGCAGCCCGTCGCGCCGGTATTGCATGCGGATGCCGCCTGCGACGATAAGGAAGACTTCATCCTCTTCATCGTGATGGTGCCAGACGAACTCTCCCTCGATCTTCGCGATCTTGACGGCAAAATCGTTTGCGGTCGCGACGATCTTAGGAGACCAAGTCTCCTCAAACGTCGAGAACTTCTCGCGCAACGAGACTTTCGATAAAGCGTTCATCACAAAGGCCTCCCCCGCGACCCCAAGCATCCGCCGGCTTGCGTCAATGCAGCGTCAACGTCGCTTGGATGAGAGGGACGACGTTCCCACCGACTTCGATGCGCCGGGCCTTTCCCACGCCTGAGATTAGGATGTGCAATATGCTGCGGCGCCCCATCTTCGTCCCTTGTTCGCTCGTCAACCGTAAGCCATCGCGCTCTTCGATCAGCCGGTGTTCGAGCAGGTACGCAGCCAGCGGCCCGGTCGCGCTGCCCGTCGCGGGGTCCTCGATAATACCGTACTCCGGGGCGAACATGCGCGAGTAGACGCCGCCGCGGCGCAGCGCAAAGAAATAGATGCCGCTCGACGCCGCAGCTGCACCGCCCGCCTTACGAAACCCAGCCATATCGCACGTGGCTCGATCGACCGCCTCCTCACTGCGCAACGGCACGTAGATGAACGGGTTTCCCGCGCTCACCGCTTGGACCGGGGCCCCGCTCAGCAGATCGTCCTTCTCGAGCCCAAGCGCCGCCGTCCACGGAGCCCCGGCGAACGTTTCACCGAATGTGATCGGAGGCGTCGTCAGCCATGCCATAAAGCGCTCGCTCGGCTCGATGCGGACCGGAACGGTTCCGATCCCCTCCTCGAGCAAGATCTCGTTTCGAGCGTGTGCGACGGCGCCGGTCGACCACAGCACGAAGCTGGTTCCGATGGTCGGATGGCCGGCGAACTGCAGCTCGGTGGCCGGAGTAAAGATGCGCACCTTCGCAGCGTGATCGGGATTCTGCGCCGGTAATATGAAAGTCGTCTCGGACAGATTGAGTTCGCGGGCGATGCGCTGCATCGTCGTGCCGTCGATACCCCGCCCGTCGGGGAACACCGCAAGCGGGTTTCCCTGGAACGACGTATCCGTGAAGACGTCGACGTGATGGAAGGCATGCGATCGGTCGGTTTTCATACGGGAGAATACGATATAAGCCGCGCCGACCACTCTAGGAGCGCGTATATGGACCACGGACCATGTAGCCACGGATCTTTAGGTGTCCGTCCGTAACGCTCGAGCCGCGGACTATCGCCAACCCGTAGGCGGTGTGGGCAGGTGCCCACCATACAATAGGCGAACGCCCAACCATTATGGTGAGCGCAGAAAGAATCGCGCGGAGCATGGGAGGTCGCAAGACCCTCGGCAAGGACGTGCGCTCGGAACTTCAGTTGCACGATTTGATCGTCGAGGGTCTGCCGGCGGCCATTCTTGACTCTTTGGTAAAAAATAAGTTGATAACGAAGAAACAGATCGAATCGATCGTGCCTCGCAGGACGGCCGGCCGCCACAAAGCCAGCGGCAAGCGGCTCAATGCCGAGCAGTCAGAACGTATCGCCCGGGTCGTGCGGACCTTGGAATACGCCAACAAGGTGTTCGGAAATGAGAGCAAGGCTCAACACTGGCTCCATGCGTCGAACGCGGCGTTGGACGGTAAAAGACCGATCGATTTGTCCACGACCGAAACCGGTGCGCGGGTCGTTGAAACGATACTGACTCGTATCGATTACGGCGTCTATTCGTAGGTGCGCTTCTGGCGCATCTGCCGGCGTGTTCATCAAAAGCCGGATGGTGAAGGCGCCCGCCTCGTCGGTGGTCGCTGGAATAGCCCGGGGCGTCCGATGGTCTACTGTTCGCTCAACCTATCGCTGGCCGCGCTCGAAGTTCTCGTCCACATGCGCGCGGAAGATCTTCCCGCGGATTACGTCGCGCAGATCCTCAGCGCGGAAGACCTAAAGCAGGAGAGCATCACGGCGGCGGAGCTGCCCTTCGACTGGCGGCACCCTCGCCGCCGCTCGCACCTGGCGGGGATGGGAGACACCTGGCTTGTCGAGCGACGTTGTGCCATCCTGACCGTGCCGTCGATCGTGATTCCTGAAGAGACCAACGTGCTCGTCAATCCGCAGCATCCCGACTCTCAGCGAATTACGGCGCGCATCGCCAGGTCTTTTCAATTCGACGCCCGTCTGCTGCACGCCGGCGCGGGCAGCAGAATCTAATGGAAGTCTTTGCCTACCTGTCTGTGCTGATTTCCATAATACTAGGGCTTGGCATCGCCCATCTTTTGGGAGCGTTCATTCGCCTCATCCATAACCGCTCGAGAACGATGCTTTACTGGCCGAGCTTGGCGTGGGCGGT
Source organism: Vulcanimicrobiota bacterium (assembly GCA_014304875.1). Lineage (GTDB taxonomy): Bacteria > Vulcanimicrobiota > Vulcanimicrobiia > Eremiobacterales > Eremiobacteraceae > Mawsoniella > Mawsoniella australis. The sequence goes on along the minus strand of JACRUD010000009.1, from coordinate 16,204 downwards.
CAATCTGTTCGTACTCATGGTGCTTGTGTGGTGGTCGGATTTCGGGCTCACGCGTCACACACACTGGACGTTCACGATGTTCATCGTCAGCTTGTTGCTGCCGGCCCTCTTATATCTGTGCGCGGGGCTCATCTTGCCGTCAAGCGACGTCCATGCCAACGACCAGATGGCCCGAAGCTACGAGGAAAATCGGGTGTGGTTCTTCGCTTTCCTCAGTGCCGCGATCTGGCTGAGCTTCGTGCAGTCGTTCCTAGTGGACGGTTACGTCAAGGCCAACGTCGATACCGGGCTCAAGCTGGTGTCCGCGCTTCTATCGATGGTTCCGATAGCTATACGAAACGAGTACGTGCAGAAAGCCGTCGTTTTGATCAATCTGGCTTTACTGATTTTTTACATCTCTTTGCTCTTTTCGACCCTGCCGTCCAACTAGCCAAGCCGCGCTAGATGCTCCACTGCCAGGCGTTCCACGACTCGACGACCGGATTGGGGGCGAACCCCTTAAAGCGAGCGTCGATCGCTTCTTGCTGGCGCTGATACCACAGCGGAATGATCGGATTGTCGCGCACGACCAGCGATTCGATCTTCCAGTAAGCGGCGCGCCGGAGCCCCCGATCGTAGGTCGTCAACGCCTGATTCTGCAGCGATTCCATCTCCGAATGACAGTAGCGCGCGTCGTTGTAGCCGTTCGGCGGTTGGCTTGAGCACAGGAATTGCGATGAGTTGTCGGGGTCGATGCCCGCATACCATGGCCACATCACGATGTCGAATTTCCCGCCGTGCACGATGCCGCCCATGCCGGCCGGCGCGTACAGCAAGTCGGCCGGATAGTAGCGGATCGTCAACTTGAGCCCGACGGCGGCGAACATCGACTGCACTTGGACGGCTGCCCGCCGAAACGTCGCGTTGGCGGTGTCGGTGACGAGCAGGAGCGACTTGGCGTTCCGGGAGTAGCGCTGGAGCATTGCCCTCGACGCGACAAGATCCGGTTTGGGCACCCGCAGATGGGGATTGGCGGCCCACAGCCAGTCCGGCAGATCCGCGGTTGCGACGCGTTCCTGTCCGAACGTGAGCGTGTTGACCAGGCGAGGCTTGTCCAGCGCGAGCGCGAGAGCTTGGCGGGCACCGGGGCTGCTCAGCGCCGCGTGTGCCGTATTCAGCGCGAGGCCGATATACCCGTTGACGTTCACCCACACGATCCGCACGCCGGGAATTCGGCTGATCGCCGGAAAGGTGACGATCGAAGGCTCGTACATGTAGTCGATCTCGTGCGTGCGCAAGAGATTCACGCCCGTATTTTCATCCGGAACGACGTGGACCTCGACGTGGTCCAGTTTCGGCTTGCCGAAAAAGAAGCGGTCGTTGCGCACGAAGGTGAGCCGGTCCCCGTGCGCCCAGGCCTGGAAAAGAAAAGGTCCATCGGTCACGGTCGGGTGCTCGTCGAAGGCGATCCGGTTGATGTCGGGATACTTGGAAAGCACGTGCGCGGGCACGATCGCGTACGGCTGATCGCTTTCGCCGAAGAACGTGTTGACGAACGGAGCAAAGGGTCGCTTGAGATGCGCGACGACGGTGCTCGCGTCTGGCGTGTCGATGCGCACGACGTCGTCGTATCCGTGGCGCGAGACCACGTTGTTGTGCGGGTTGAGAATCGCCGCCCACGAGAACTGGACGTCCTTGCTCGTGATGGCGATGCCGTCGGACCACTTCGCGTTCTTGCGAAGATGGTATACGATCGTCAGACCGTCACGGGAGATGCCCCGGTTTGCGGTTGAAGGCACTTCGGTCGCCAGAATAGGAACCGGCTGTCCCCGTTCGTCGGCCGAGACCAGCGGCTCGAACATGAGACGTTGGACGAACCCGTCGACGGTGCTCGAGGCCAAGAGCGGGTTGAGGGTCTTCACGTCCTGCTCGATGGCGACGCGCAGCGTGCGGCTATGCGTTTGCTGACTCGGGCCCGAGCAGCCGCAGACAGCCGCCAGGCCGACACAGATAAAACCGGCGAGCGTACGATGCATGGCTCACGCTTCGCCGCCCGAAAGGGTCAGCCTTGGGTCGATCTAAGGAGCATCAGAATTGGATTTGATCGTGTGGGACAATCATGCATGCCTGCCGCTAGACCCGAGCGACGAGCATTTCTTACCCGGCGTCGATCGCTATCGGCGCGCCGGCGTGACGGTAGTCGGGATAAACGTCGGCTTCGGCGACCAGAGCGTCGAACACCATATCCGCATGCTTGCTCACTTCCGCGCGTGGTTCAAGGCCCGGCCCGTCTCGTACGTTCTTATTTGAAACCGTCGACGACATCGCACGTGCTCGGCAAAGCGGCCGCCTCGGCGTGTTCTTCGACATCGAAGGCGCAAACGCGATCGCCGACCAGCTCAGCCTTATCGAGCTCTACTACGATTTCGGCGTTCGCTGGATGCTGATGGCGTACAACCGGAACAACCGGGTGGGCGGCGGCTGCTTGGATGCGGACATGGGCTTGACGGCCTTCGGCCGCGACGTCATCGCCGAAATGAACCGGGTGGGCATGGTCGCCTGCTGTTCGCACACGGGCAAGCGGACGGCCCTCGAGGTCATCGCGCTTTCGAACACGCCGGTGATCTTCTCGCATTCGAATCCGCGCGCGCTGTTCGATCACCCACGCAACATCGACGACGAAGTGATCCGCGCGTGCGCCGAGCGCGGCGGCGTCATCGGCATCAACGGGGTCGGATTGTTCCTCGGTCATAACGACGTCCGGAGCGATACGCTCGCTCGCCATATCGACTATGTCGCACAGCTCGTGGGCTCCGATCACGTCGGTGTCGGACTCGATTACGTATTCGATCAAGAGGAGCTCAAGGGATATTTGCGTGAGAACCCCGGACTCTTCGGTGAGGACCCAGGACTTATGGACGCGCAAGGGTGCGACTTCGCCGAACCGGAGCAGATACCCGAAATTTCAGAAGCGCTGGGGCGGTTGGGCTATGCCCGCAGTGACGTGCGCAAGATCCTGGGGCTCAACTTCTTGAGGATCGCGCGGGAAGTATGGAAGCCGGCTTACGAGCAGAAATGATCCCTCGCCCACGTGCGATTTGCGGCACCCCGTGCGCCTGACGAAGGAAAAAGCCTAGAGTGATCAGCGGCATCCACGCGATGATCTTTAGCAGACACGCCGATGAGGTGCGGGCGTTTTTCAAGGACGTTTTAGAGTTGCCGTCGGTGGACGCCGGCGACGGATGGCCGATATTCGCCGCCCCTCCGACGGAGATCGCCGTTCATCCGAGCGATGGGGAGACCAGCCACGAGCTTTACCTCGTCTGTGACGACGTCCAGGCTTTAACCGAGAAGCTAGCCGAGCGCGGCGTCAAAACGGCCATGCCGATAGTGGATCGCGGCTGGGGCTTGGTGACGCAGGTGCGCCTGCCGGGAGGCGAAGTGTTAGGTCTGTACCAACCCAAACACCCGTCGCCGCTGGGTGACGGAAAGACCTAGGCTAGCGCGCCCGTTCATCGCCGCGTGCTGAACATCTCGGCGTCGTCGGCATCGAGCACATCGCTTAGGTAGTAGAGTTCGGGCTTTTGTTTGATGATCGGATAGCGGTCCGCGAACTTTTCCCGGTCGACGTCGTCCAAGCTGCGACGACGAATCAAATCGCTGACCTCGATGAGTCGATTTCGATCGACGTGAGCCTGCAGCCATTCCACGACATCCTCGTCGTTTTGCGCATCCTTGACCACCTCGCGTAACTGACCCTCACTTACACCGATAGCGTCCAAGATGCGTTGGCTGAATCCCGCGATCGTATACACTCCCATGTTACCGCCGGGCAGGCCGGCGCGCAATTTGTCGATGGTCCGTGCCAGCATGACCAGTCCGACGAGTTCCACCTTCGGGCTGCGCGGTGGGTGTTTGGATAAATCTAGCGGCTGCATAGCAACGCTCGTTCGCGAGCGGCAAGCCATTCACTGCTGGACGGCGCGGCCTTGTTATAGGCGCTCATGCAAGACTGCCCCGATGCACGTCTAACCTGTTGTGCTGTCATGCGCGTGAAGGAATAACCGCAATTGCGTCACTGGTTGTTGAAAAGCGAGCCGGAGGGATACGGCTTGCACGATCTCGAGCGCGACGGGATCACTCAATGGTCGGGAGTTCGCAGCTTCCAAGCGCGCAACAACATGCTGGCCATGAAAATCGGCGACTACGGATTCTTCTATCACAGCAGCATCAAGCAGCCCGCCGCCGTGGGCATTGTTGAGATCATCCGGGAAGCCTATCCTGACTTTACCGCCTGGGACAAAAAGAGTGAATATTATGACTCCAGGAGCTCGCAAGGCAAGCCTATCTGGCACATGGTCGACGTCAAGTTTGTGGAGCGCCTTGCGCGTCCGGTCACCCTTGCGGAAATGAGAGCCGAGCGGCGCCTCGGCGGCATGGCGTTACTCCGCCGCGGTCAACGCCTTTCGGTGCAGCCGCTCCTGCCACGCGAGTGGAATATTATTATCGAGCTGAGCGCAACGAAGGGCGCTGACGACGGGCCTAATGTAGCGCCGCGGCTTTAGTCGCTGCCCTAGACTGGACTTCAAGGACAGCCCTCTGTCGAAGCGAAGCTCTCGCAACGCGACGATTCTCAAAGTCAAATTCTGACGGTTCCCCACATTCAACCAATGTAGCGCCGGGGCTTTAGTCGTTGCTCGCACCCCGCCGGGCCATCAAATGGAAGGCGGCTCATGCAATCAAGCTCACGTTTATTGGCAACCAACTACAGCGCAACGGACGCCGTTTTACTTCTCTTGCGGCTCGCGCTGGCCGTCGTTATGTTCGCGCACGGCGCACAAAAGATGCTGGGCTGGTTCGGCGGCGCTGGTTTTAGCGGAACCATGGCGTTCATGACGAGCTCGCACATACCGGCGTTTTTAGCGTTGATCGTCATGATCGTCGAGTTCTTCGGGTCCATCATGCTGGTTCTAGGACTTTTGACGCGGCTTTGGGCGCTGGGCATCGCCATCGATATGCTGGTGGCCGTGATGATGGTTCACCTGCCGAACGGGTTCTTCATGAATTGGACGGGACAACAGCACGGCGAAGGTTTCGAGTTTCATATCTTCCCGATCGTCATCGGGATCGCGCTCCTCATCGCGGGCTCGGGACGTTTCTCATTGGACGACGCGCTTGCTGCCAAGCGTCGAGTATAAACGCTCAAAGGGGGGAAACTTCTCCGTCGGGGTTGCCGCGATTGCGTATCCCTTAACGCAAAAAACTGATCTGGAGCGAATCCCGGCGCTCTCGCGAACGATTGCGTGTTCCGCTGTGCCGCAGGTGTCCGCTGAATACGATCGCGTCGCCGGCTGCGCAACGTACGGCTATCTGGCCCGGAAAACGATCTTCGGGGTTCGCAGGCAGCGCCAGGCGCGGAACCTTGTGTGAGCCGGGTACAAGTCTCGTCGCGCCGTTGACCTCATTGAAATCGACCAGAGCCACGATGGCGGTCGCTATTCGCTCGTCGCCCGGCATTATCGGCTCCGGGCAGTCGGCGTGCAGCGTTTGAGCGCCGAAGCCTGGTTGCGGTGCGCGAAAATGCGCTCGCGCCACTCGCGCTTGCGGCCCTAACAGTTGCTCGACAACCGCCCGAATTTTGGGAGAAGTCCAAGCCGGTTCGAAGACGCCGACCGGCGAGAGATCACCTAGATGCAACGTGCCTCCCGCTCGCCAACTGGGATCCAAGCGCGCTTCCCCTAGTAGGCTCTCCAGGGCACTCCGCATGGCCCTTACTTCTTCGGTGCTCAACACCGACGGCACGATGGCATAGCCGTTGTCCACGATCGATGTGCGGTATGCGACCTGATCCATATCCTTGGCCCTGATTCAAAATCCCATGTTCGTCCACCTCGGTTTTACTCGGCCCCCGGCGCTCTCGCGATCGACACCGAACCGGTGCCCCCGGGTTCTCGTTTTGCGCCGGCGGGCGCAGGGTAGCGCGGCCAAGCATGACGACAGAAAGTAATGAGGCCGGTCTGCCGCCTCAACATCAAGGCCGTCAGCCGGGGCTCCAAAGCGAGATGCAGCCGTCGGCATCTGCGAGGGGACGCCGCTGCGTCACGAGATCACGGCGCGCGATCCGCAACGGTTGGGCGACGTGGTCGACGCGGCAACACGAGAGCTTGACATCGCGCTCGGCGGAGGCGCGATCGAGGGAGAAATGCGCGCATACGTATTTACCGCGCAGTAGCAGATCACTCCAAGCACCCCGCCATATGATACGGAGCAACTGATAACTTACAGGGTTTGCAATGACGCAGTGAGGATAGAGGTTCCTGAAGGCGCCACACGCGATGGTTTATCGAGCCGTCCAACCCTGGCTATTGAGTGGGCAATTTGAACATACGGGCCATAAGATGCATAGGCGGCGCCGCAGTCGCCGCAGTGCTGTTGTGGATTGCGGGTTGCGGCGGCGCAGGCCAGCTTTCGCCGCATGCGACGACCCATAAATCAGTCGATGTGGGCGCAGGTAGGCTCGTGCCGGACGGTTTACCGGTCCCCGACCATATCACGATCGTGGTGATGGAAAACAAAACGTACGGTCAGATAATCGGCTCCACGGCAGCACCTTACGAAAATGCTTTGGCCCAGAGCAATGCGCTCATGACGGACAGTCATGGGGTGGAACACCCAAGCGAGCCTAACTACCTCGATCTCTTCTCCGGCGCCAATCAGGGAGTCACCGATGACTCCTGCCCCCACACTTTTTCCGCGACGAGTCTCGGCGGAGAGCTCATCGCCGCGGGCCTGTCGTTCAAATGGTACGCCGAGCAGATCCCCGCAGCGGGTTCGGCGGTATGCGCATCGGCAAATCTCTTGTACCGCCGCAAGCACGTGGCCAGCATCAATTTTTCGGACACGCCGGCGGCCGACACGACGACATACGATCAGCTGTCAAGTGACATAGCCAACGGGACTTACCCGACCGTCGCGATCGTATCTCCCGACATGTGCGACGATATGCACGACTGTTCGGTGGCGACGGGTGACCAGTGGCTCGCCAACCATCTGCCGCCCATCATTCATTACGATGCCACTCACAACGGGTTGCTGATCCTGACGTTCGACGAGTCCGAGAACTCTAAGCTGGATCCGGCCAATCACATCACAACCACCCTCGTCGGCCCCATGGTGGTCGCCGGTCAGTACGCTCAGACCATCAGCCACTTCAACGTCTTGCGTACCATCGAGGAAATGTACGGGCTCAGCTACCTCGGCGCCAGTTCTGGCGCTGGGCCGCTGACCGGGATGTGGATTGCGCCGTCACCCACGCCGTCCGCCTCGCCGGTTTCGTCGCCATCTGGCAGCGCAACCCCATCGCCCAGCCCAACCCCATCAGCGAGCGCATCACCGTCTCCGAGTCCCCCGACTGTCTATCTTCCCGGCACGCCGAACGCGCCGACGACGCTCTTTTACATGGCCGGCAAAGAGTCAGGAGCGGTTTCCAAAGAGATGGACACGGCCGTCGTCGGAAATCTCACGAATGAAACGATCAGTTACGCCCCGGGCTTCACCGGAACGTGGGGTTGGATCACCGGAACAGGCGCCCCGAACCTGACGGCGTGGCCTGCAGCGACCTACACCGTAACTTTGAACATTACGCAAGCCAACGCTGCATTGGAGATCTTGGGGGTGAAGATCTATCGCGTCGACTCAAGCGGAGGTCCCAACTTGCAGGGGCTAGCGCTCGTCGGACAGCTTTCTGGTCTTTCGCAGTTTCTTTCCAACGCCGGGCCGCTCACCTTCGTGATACACGGCGCCGCGCAAAACGCCGCATCGACGGCCCGGCTGGCTGTCAAGTTCAGAGAGATAAACACGGGCTCGTCGGTCGGGAGCTTCTCGTACGACTCAGGCGCCGGTGCGGTTTCACAATTGACGGTCGGCCCGTAAGGCCGATTTTGATGCAGCGCCGCCTCAGCGGACCGCGCCTTTACCGGCGGCCGTCCGCCGGGCGCGCTCCAACACACTGGGCGCAGGGCTGCGGCGCATCTCCTTCGGCTGCGTATTGGCGGAACGCGATGCTGATGCGAGGTTTTGTCGGCACGCTTAGCTTCGCGATTCGATGCTCGTAATGGCGCTGCGCGTATCCTCGCATCACGAGCAGGCTGCCCGGCTCGAGCGTTAGCCGCCAGCGCCGTCGGTGGTCCGCACGCTCCCGGATGTCCATCGGGCGCGGCGTCCCCAGACTGACCACCACGATCGTCGGCCGCTCTATCATCTCCTCTTCATGATCGCTGTGCCAGGCGACGCTGTCGTTGTTGTCGCGATAGAGAGGTTCAACCCCATGCGATTGAACGTGGCGGCTTCGATGTTCGATACACGCTCGTGGATGATGCGCAGCGCTTGCGGAGCAGCGGCGACATCGTTGTAGCTTTTGCGCAGCCTCGGCACCGCGAGGGTTCGATCGTACATGCGAACCGAGTCCTCGGACCACTGAACCTGTTCGAGAAGCTGACCGAACAGCGCCGGGGATTCCTCGTTCGAAAATACGCGAGGTCGATAGACGATCGTGCCGCGCTCGTCGTCGGCGAGCGTCCAATCGCGGGGTTCCAAAAATCCAAGCTGCGCCATGCCGATTAGGTCGACTGCCTCAATCACGTCGGCCCGCGCGCGGGCACCGGGGCCAGACCGATTTACTGCGAATCCTTTATCGCGCGTATCGCTGATCCGCGTGAAGTTCGTCTCCGTCGTGATCGTGTCAGACGCTCGACGGGTCTGACTTCGACGCTCGCCCGTAAAGCGTTCCTGAAAATGCGATCAGCCGGGTCGGTTTGTAGCGGATCGTCTCCGTTTGGGTGGAGTCTATGCCGCGGACGCCGCCGCCGTCGTCGCGGCGTCCTTCGGCTAGTCAGCGTATCCTGCCCTCGGCCACATCCAGTAGATCGGTCCACCGTTTGACGCGGGACTGAACGTCGGCGGGGAGCGCCGCACGCCGCTGCGCAAAACGGGCGCGGTCGGCATCGTCGTCGCCGTCGCTCAAGAAATCCCGCGAGAAATCCTCAACTTGGGCCGGCGTCGCCTTGCGCGCATGCGCCTCCAGCCAGCGCGTCATGGCGGCATCATCGGGTGATTCTCGCACGCCCGCCAGGAACTCGTCCTGGGAAAGACCGAGAAAGCCGAGCAACGCTTTGTCGAATCCGCTTTTGTCGCCGTAGACGTATTCGCCGAGCGCGCCCGCAAGCGCGGCGCGCGCTTTGTCGATGGTCCGCGGCAGCATGGGTATCCCCATGAGCCGGTCGTTTGGGCTGCGCGGATACTCTTTGGTCAAGTCCATCTGGCTTTACGCTCCTCTTCGACGTCGCATTGATCTGCTTTCGCCGGTTCGCTAAACCGCCGGCCGGACCCGGTGCCCTTGCGCGCTTCCAATAGCTGCGAGTGCCCCGATGCGGCGCCGCCCCCCGCTTCGGTACCAGGACTGCTGCCCGTTATCCCGGGTCAAAAGACATGTGGGCTTAGGTAACCTGGCACGGCACGCAACCATGGCTCGTAGAGTACAGTTGAGAAGTATGCAGACGAAGCCGTCAGGGCTGCCCGCAGGCGTGGACATCCAGGCGCCGCAGGTCGAGGATCAAGGCTCGATCCTTAACGCGAAAGCCTTGGAGTTCGTCGCCGCGCTCGCTCGCCGCTTTGAGCCGACGCGTCAAGCTCTCTTGGCTCAGCGCGGGCTGCGCCAGATAGCCTTGGACAAGGGCGCTCTGCCCGAGTTTTTACCTAAGACTGCTCATCTCCGCGAGAGTGACTGGACGATTAGTCCGCTTCCCGCGATTCTCCACGATCGCCGGGTTGAGATCACTGGTCCACCCGATCGCAAGATGATGATAAACGCGCTCAACTCGGGCGCCCGCGTCTTCATGGCCGACTTTGAGGACGCGAACTCCCCGACCTGGCAAAACATCGTTAGCGGTCAGCTCAACCTCGCGGACGCGATAAAAGGGACGCTCGAGTTCGACGCCCCAGGCGGCAAAAGGTATAAGCTCGACGCACGGCATGCCACGCTGATGGTGCGCCCGCGCGGTTGGCACATGGTCGACAAGCACGTTCTGATCGATGGGCTTCCGATATCGGCAAGCTTTTTAGACTTTGGTCTGTATTTCTTCCACAACGTCCGACGGCTTATGGAAAGCGGCGCAAGCCCATTTTTTTACCTTCCCAAACTCGAAAACCATCTGGAAGCGCGCCTGTGGAACGATGTTTTCGTCTATGCGCAAAGCGAGCTCGGCATCCCCAACGGCACGATCAAAGCTACCGTGCTCATCGAAACGATTCTCGCCGCCTTCGAGATGGATGAGATCCTGTACGAGCTCAAAGATCATTCCGCGGGGCTTAACGCCGGCCGTTGGGATTATCTGTTCAGCATCATCAAGAAGTTTCGCGCGCGACCGGACTTCGTGCTGCCCGAGCGCGCCCAGATCGCCATGACGGTCCCGTTCATGCGCGCCTACACCGACCTTCTCGTCAAGACGTGCCACCGCCGCGGCGCGCCTGCCATCGGCGGCATGGCGGCGTTCATCCCGAGCCGCAGCGACAGCGAAATCAACGCGGTGGCGCTGGCCAAGGTGCGCGAGGACAAGCTGCGCGAGTCGGCCGACGGATTCGACGGCACGTGGGTGGCGCATCCGGACCTGGTACCGGTAGCGCGCGCGGTCTTCGACGACGCCCTGGGCGCCAATCTTCATCAACTGGCAAACAAGCGCCACGACGTCGCGGTGACTGCCGCGCAATTGCTCGACTTCGGCATTCCAGGGGCCTCGATCACCGAGCGCGGCCTGCGCCTCAACATCAACGTGACGCTGCGCTACCTTATGTCATGGCTGCGCGGGATCGGCGCGGCGGCGATCGACAACCTCATGGAGGACGCGGCGACGGCGGAGATAGCGCGCAGCCAGATTTGGCAATGGCGCGAACATGGGGCGGTCTTATCGGACGGCCGGGCCGTCAGCCGCGAGCTGATCGCAGGAATCCAGACACAAGAAATCCGCAACATCCGCGCCGGGGACCGCAGGGGCGACACTGCGCTCGCCGATGCGGTCCGCATCTTCGAAACGGTCACCCTCGGCTCCGACTTCATCGAGTTCCTGACGCTGCCCGCCTACGACTATCTATGAATCCGCCTACCATTAGGTCCAAGAAATGAAGGAGAAGCAAACGCTATGATCCACGCGAACGGGCCGAACGGGAAAAAGCGAGCGGCGGAAAAGCTGGCGATGGAGTGGTCGACCGATGCTCGCTGGAGGGGCATCCGGCGCGATTATAGCGCTGCCGACGTGATTCGGCTGCGCGGCTCAGTGCGGCGCGATTTCACACTTGCGAACATTGGCGCGGAGCGCTTACATGAACTGCTGAGCACGGAAGAGTACGTGCCCGCCTTGGGCGCGCTCACCGGCAATCAGGCGATGCAGATGGTGAGAGCGGGGCTCAAAGCGATCTATCTGAGCGGCTGGCAGGTCGCAGGCGACAACAACCTTGCCGGCCAGATGTATCCGGACCAAAGTCTGTATCCCGCGAACAGCGTCCCGGCGGTCGTGCGTCGCATCAACAATACTCTGTTGCGCGCCGACCAGATAGACTGGGCGGAGGACCGCCACCAGACGCATTGGATGGCCCCCATCATCGCCGACGCGGAAGCCGGTTTCGGCGGCGTGCTCAACGCTTTCGAGCTCATGAAGGACATGATCGACGCCGGCGCGGCCGGCGTGCACTTCGAGGATCAGCTGGCGTCTGAGAAAAAGTGCGGCCATCTCGGCGGCAAAGTGCTCGTGCCCACATCGCAGTTCGTCCGCACCCTTTCCGCCGCGCGTCTGGCGGCCGACGTCATGGGCGTCCCGGCCTACGTCATCGCGCGCACCGACGCCTTAGGAGCCGCATTGCTGACGAGCGACATCGATCCGGCCGACCGTAACTTTCTCACCGGCGAGCGCACGGCAGAAGGTTATCACATGATCGAAACCGGTCTGAAGTCGGCCATCGCGCGCGGATTAGCCTACGCGCCGTATGCGGATCTGGTGTGGTTCGAGACGTCCAAGCCCGACATGCAGCAAGCCCGCGAGTTCGCAGCCGCCATTCACGAGCAGTTTCCCGGCAAGCTCCTCGCGTACAACTGCTCGCCGTCCTTCCATTGGAAGGCGCATCTCGACGACGCCGCCATCGCTCGCTTCCAACCCGAGCTCGCCTCGCTGGGCTACAAATTCCAGTTCATCACGCTAGCCGGCTTCCACAGCCTCAACGCGGGCATGTACCAACTCTCCAAGGAGTATGCAAAAGAAGGCATGACCGCCTACGTGCGCCTGCAAAACGGCGAGTTCGAGTTGGAAGCTCAAGGCTACACGGCGACGCGCCACCAACATGAAGTCGGCGTCAGCTACTTCGAAGACGTGACCCTGGTCGCTTCAGGCGGCCGCGCATCAACCCTTGCCACCGACGGCTCGACCGAAAAAGAACAATTCACGAAGGCATCGCCGTCGATCTGAATGTAGCCACGGGCCTTTAGGTCCGTCCTCGTAACGCCGCGCCAAATGTAGCGCCGCGACTTTAGTCGCGGCGGGCTTGCCCTTGCGGCCGGCGCGGAAAATGGCGTGCCAGCTCCTTGCCGGCTTCGTCGATGCCGTGGACCAAACCGCCGGTTAGATCGCCGTTTTTGAACCTTTCGCGCAACGCCGCCGTCGTGCGGTGCCAAAACTCTTGCCCGACCTCTTGGTGGATGCCCGCGTCGCCCAACACCACGAACTTGCGGCGTGTCGGAACGACGAAAAATAGGACGCCGTTGCGGTCCGGAGCGCCGGCGACATGCAAGCGGGTGAACGCACGCTCCGCGGCGGCTCGCACATCACCCCAAAAGCCGTGGGCAAGCGCCACTTGAATCCTGCCGGTCGTGCGCGATTCCGCCGCATCGATCGCTGCTTGGACGCGCTCGTCATCGACGTAACGCGCCAACCGGTGGCGAGGTCGTGGAGTCATCGCTTCTCCTTGAACGTCACCATGATCCCGAGGCCCCGCCTCCGCCGCCCATGCCTCCGCCGCCCGAGAAACCGCCGAATCCCCCTCCAAAGCCCCCGCCTGAGAAACCGCCGCGTCCTCCAAAGCCTCCGCTCAAGCTCGACCCGATGATGAGCATGTTTCCGAGCGCCGACCGCGAGCTGGTCATAAAAAATATAAGGAAGAAAAGCAACATCACCGCTGGCAGCACCCAGTCGATCGGAGAGCCGTTGCCGGCGCCGCTTTGGCCGGCATCGGGTTGAGCCGTGCCGGCGCCTGCGCCGATCGTCGCCAGCAGCGCCCCAACGCCTGCGGTCACAGCTGCGTCACCATCGCCGGCCTTCAATCGCGGCACGATATCGTTGCGGATGATGCGCGACGAGATCGCGTCCGTCACCTGGCCTTCCAGGCCATAACCGACTTCTACGCGCACCTTGCGGTCCTGGTTGAAGATGAACAGCGCTAGTCCGTCGTCCAGCTTCTTGCGCCCGACTTTCCAAGCGCTAAACGAGCGGATCGTCCAGTCTTCAAGCGGCGCATCTCCGGTCGTCCGGCCGATCCAGACGATGACTTGATGGCCGCTGGACCGCTCGTATGAAGCGAGGCGTTGGTTCAGCGATTCGCGCGTCGAAGCCGAGAGCAATCCGGCGTCGTCCGTCACCCAGGCCGTCGGCGCTGGCGGAATGGGGGTTTCCGCAGCGCTCGCCCGCGACAGGCTCATGGTTTCGAAGGCCAAGGCGGCGACCACGGCGCCGATGGTCAGCGCACCCGCAAGGACGCCGAAGCTTCGGCTCACTACTTAGAACTTAACCTTCGGAACGGTCTGCGCACCCGCTTGCGCCTGGAAATACGCCTTCGGCTTGAAGCGATCGCCGAAAAACCCGGCGTAAACGGCGGTGGGAAAGGATTGTCGCGCGGTGTTGAAGCTTTGCGCCACTTGGTTGTAGCGCATGCGCTCGACCGAAATGCGGTTCTCCGTCCCCTCGAGCTGCGATTGTAGTTCGAGGAAGTTCTCGTTGGCTTTAAGATCGGGATAACGCTCCACGACCACAAGCAAGCGCGACAGAGCCGAAGACAGACCGTCCTGCGCTGCTTGGAACTTGCCGAAGCTCTGCGCATCGCTTGTGACGTTCGACGGGGTCGCCGCTTGGACTTGGCCGACCTTGGAGCGCGCCTGCGCGACGGCGATGTACGTGCTCTTCTCGAAGTTGGCCACGCCTTTGACGGTCTGAACCAGATTCGGTATCAAGTCCGCCCGCCGCTGATAGACGTTTTCCACCTGTCCCCATTGCGCTTGCACCGCCTGATCGAGCGACACGAGGTTGTTGTAAGTGCCCACCCCTCCGAGCAGAGCGATCAAGACCACGACGACGATCGCTCCAAAGCAGCCCAGCGTGGCTCGATTGGCCATCCATGCACTCCTTTTCGACGAAGTAGTAAGGCCAGCAGAACGTTCCGAGTCGATGGAAAAAAACCCGCGTGGAAAGCAGTCCGTGCCCGCCCTGGCTTGCAGCAATGATGAGTGCCCGAGTTCTCACTTGTTGTCGACAAGACGCGGAGAAAGGGACGGCACTTGCGAACCTCACCGAACAAGTGCGGCTTTAGTCCTTAAAGGGGGCGGCGGCTATATGTCGATAGGACGCCAACGCGTTGCATTTTTAGCATGTTTGATCATTTTCTGTCTTGCTTCTGCGGCTAGCCGGGCAGATCAAGCTCCGGGCGTCGCATTCGATCAAATCGACAAGATGTCTCTGGCTGGCGCGGCTCTCTCGCTCGAGTCCTTTGCGAAAGACCGCGCTGCGATCATCGCGGCCAGCGACTCGAGCCAGTATCCTGCTTCCGGGGGCGACCCCGCGCTACAAGCCATGCAGGCGACCGGGCTCGCAAATATGATGAAAGGAACCGTTCTCCGCTATTCTTATCTAGGGGACGCATCGCGCATCGATGACCCGACCAAGAACACCGCCACGATCACTCGTCCGGACCTTCATCAAATCATCTATATCGACATGGCGAAAAGGACGTACCGCGTTGCCGACTTAGCGGCGGCGCCTTCCGATACCCTGAGTCAAATCAAGAGCATGTTGGGCGGCATGGGGGCGTCAATGGCGAAGGGCCCCGGATCCGGGGTGATGACGGTGAAAGGATCGCATGGGTCTTTGCCGGCCCGCCAATACGAGGGGCTCACGCTGACCGGCACCACCAGTACCATCTCAACCGCTATAATCAAAACCACAGGTTCCTGCCCGCAGGTTGACTCGACGGTGACGACCGCGACGTATACTGCGCCCGCTATCGCAACTCCGAAGGCCATGCAGGATGCCAAAGCTCTGGCAGTGCCACCGATGGACGCACGCAACATGATGGGCGGTTGCCGCCTCAAACAGACCAAGATCGGCGAACCATACGAAATGGGCAAAGCGTCCGAGATGTACGTGTACCGCAGCATTCAAACGCAAGGCAAGATGAAAGGGATGGCCGGCCCCAGCGTGTCGATCGTCTCTGAACGCGGCAATATCAAGGTGCTGACGGACGCGGACAAGTCGCTTTTCGACATCCCGGCAGGCTTCAGCAAAATCCCGTAACCATCAGGTCCTGTATGGTGCTCCAGGCCGTCCCCGACCCTCGGGCCGCCTAGATTTTTGCAAACCCTATTGACAAGCCTAGTGTACTATTGTACTATCGTGCTAGTACAAACCTGGCCTTGAAAGGAAAACCATCATGCAGAAGTTCCAAGCCCCCGTTATTTCGCTGGTTGAAGAGGAAGTGCGCCGTCCCCTGATCGGCTCGCCCCGCGTGTTGGGCGGCATGTTCCAAGGCTGGGGCCCACGCATCTAGCCATGTCCGCCGTCTTCACGGTCGACCCGCGCAGCGGCGTCCCGGTCTACCTCCAGCTTAAGGAGCAGATCAAACGCGCCGTTGCGCTGGGAAGTCTGAGTCCCGGAGAGCAGCTTCCCACCGTAAAGCAGCTTGCGGTCGACCTGACTTTGAACCCTAATACGATTGCCCGCGTCTACCGCGAGCTCGAGCACGACGAAGTCATCGCGACCAGTCCCGGCAAGGGTTCGTTCGTGAGGTCCAACGGTCAGCCGGACGCGCTGCGCAAAAATCTCGACAGCGTCGCATCCCGCTCCATGAACGAAGCTGTGCGCGAGGCGAAAGGCATCGGCCTTGACCGCAAGGGTGTGTAGAATCTTTTCGAGCGCGTACT
>JACRUD010000150.1 GCA_014304875.1 Vulcanimicrobiota bacterium | reverse complement strand
GGCTACTCCGCTGTTTGTCGATGCCTCACGCTTGGTCGTATGCTTGCTTCAAGGCCGCTATGTCGAGTTTGTGCATCTGAAGCATCGCCTTCATCACGCGTTCCGATTTCGCATCATCATCGTCCTGTAACATGTCGCCCAAAACAGACGTCACGATCTGCCACGAAAGGCCGAACTTGTCTTTGAGCCAGCCGCATTGCAGCTGCTCTCCGCCCTCGGACAGCCGTTCCCAAAAGTGGTCCACTTCTTGTTGGGTTTCGCAGTTCACCAAGAATGAGACGGCCGGTGAGAACGTGAACTCCGGGCCGCCGTTTAGCGCCAAGAACTCTTGCCCCTCGAGTTCGAATCTCGCGACCATCACCGTTCCCTTCGGTCCCGGCCCTTCTTCCCCGTACTGACTAACGTTGAAAGTCTTCGAGTTCTTGAATACGGAGACGTAAAAATTTACCGCCTCTTGGGCGTTGTCGTTAAACCACAAAAAAGGAGTGATCTTTTTCATATCGCCTCTTTCTGCTCGTCGAGTTGACGCCACGTGACGGATAAGGGCCGTTGCAGCCTTTTGCCCATGAGGTTCCCAAATAATTTACCGGCATAGTGAGCCGTCCGCGCCTCTGCGGCATATGTAGATTGCTCCGCATCCTGCTCATTCGACTCCAAGGGCTGGGGCAAGCCGACAGTTTTCACACCGGTTCCCCGCAGCCGGGACCTACGCAGACTATTGTAAGCTGCATCCGTTTATGAAGGCCGTCGTAGTCGTGAGGCAATGCAAGTGAAGAACATGAGCCGCGAGCGTCCTTATACGAGCAGCGCTTCGGCGACGGTGAACTCGACCCTACTCGCTGTATGCAGTTACGGATCACGTTGTCGCAGCGTACAAAGAAGAGCTTGCGCCGTACAAGATTGAACAAGGACGCTGACCTACAGGAGAACAGAGATGTGGACTCATGAGGAAAGTATCGAAACGACGGCTACGCACGCAGATGTATGGAAGCTCTTTTCAGACGTCGCAGGCTGGAAGAAGTGGAACGCCGGAATAGAGAGTGTCGAAATTCATGGTCCCTTCGCGAAAGGCACAACCTTCTCAATGCAACCCCCAGGAGCCGATGCTTTTACGAGCACTTTGATCGATGTTAAGGAGCATGAAATCTTTTCAGACGAAACCATCATCGATCAAACGCGTGTAGTCGTACACCATAGAATCGTACCTTCGGGTTCTGGCCGCAACCGGATAATTTACAGCACAGAAATAACTGGACCGGACGCGGCAGAGGTTGACCCAATGGTTACTGGAGATTTCCAAACGGTACTGGCAGCTTTGAAAAGTCTTGCCGAACGCCCATAGTTGGCCCTGGCCAGCGCGGTGGCGCGCGGCGACCGATTGATAATCTGCGAGGCTCGCACGAAGGTCGGAATAAGATTTCCTTTACCGAGATCGCCGCGACAACCGGGCGTCGAAGGGCGGCCAGCCGCGCGAGCCGGCCGTCGTCCTCATCGGTTAGTCTAGGCCTTCCTAGGGTTAGTCAACGATTAAGGCGCCGTAGCCCCTCATCGATGCCGCGAAGGCGAAATTGTCCGTCGGAAGCCGCGCCAGGGTGTCGACGCCTGCAGAGGCAAAACTGTATCTTACTCTAACTAAGCGCTTCTCCGATGAAGGGAGATTGAAACCATGGCAAAGTTCCTCATCGAAGCTTCGTACACGCTAGACGGCTCGAAGGGCGTACTGTCGGGCGGTGGCTCGGCACGACGTACCGCCTTGCGAGAAATGGTGGAAAGCGCCGGCGGCAAGATAGAAGCCCTTTACTTTGCGTTCGGCAAGCACGACATCGTCATTATAGTTGATATGCCGGACAACGTTTCGGCTGCCGCCATCGCGGTACAGGTAAAGGCCGCCGGTTCGGCGCTCATTCGGACTACGGTGCTGATGACACCCGAGGAGCTCGATCAAGCCGCCAAAAAGGGCGTGAAATACCGGCCACCGGGCAAGTAGGCAACGCGATTACCGTGCCGGCGCGGGCGCTTTGATGGAAGCGCCCGCAGCCTTTTCGGGCGCCATAGCGAAGCTGTAAGCCGCCGACGCGTCCGGCACACAACCGACGGATGGCGCGGATCTCATCCGGGTCCGGCGCCGTACCAGACGGCCGCCAGCCTGCTGATTGAAATGTGTCACGCCGTGGCATCCCCGCGGAGATCGCTAAAATTAGACCTTGACGCAGGTGTGCTGAGAGTAGACGGCGCGCTATCTTCGGCCCGCATAGTCGAAAACATCGCTCGACATCACGCCTTTTTTCGGCCCTTGCTTCAAGGAATAAAACGTCACTACACCGGTGTCACCCTGAATCGTGGCCAGCGTCCCGAACGGATGTGCTTTCATATACGAAGCAACCAGAAGCGCCATCTTGTTTGACTTTCCGTTTGCCTTGACGCTAGCCAGAATTGCGCTTTTTGGATGCGCTGTGCCGTCGGCGCTTACGGAGCGGTATGAATCAGCCAATAGTGCATCGACATACGCGACATCGCCATGGATTTCGGCTTGCGTCCAATGATGCTCAACGGCGATAAGCGCAGCGTTGTTTTCCTCCGACTTGACTGCACCACCCGTTTGCTGCGCACCGGCCGGTGTCGCGGCGCCGCTCTTTTTGCATGAGAGTGTGTGGCCAACAACATAGGCAGCCCCATCGCGATTAACTTTCAATCGACGCGCATCGTATCGTCAGTCAGCTTCGTGTACACGAATTGCTGCTTGGGCACAACATCCGAGCCGCTGTTCCAAATAAACGCACCATCGCCCCATCCATCGGATGAGAACGTACGCATGCCGGCGGAAGCGTCGACAATGCTCGCGAGGAAATGTTTTTGCGCAGAATCGTAGACCCACTCCTCGGCTGCGCGGTACGAGAACGGCGGCCCGTCATCGTGGTGCTTGAGGATTGCGGCTCCTCCCAGATCTCGTTCAAACCGAATATTTGAGGAAATAGCACGGCACGTCGCCGGGAAGGAGCCACTGCAGTTCCAGGCTCCCACAAAGTACTCCAGAGTCTGTATGGGTCGGGGGCCGCTCCACGCCACGGAAGCCTTGCCAAGAGCCACCATCGCGGCAAGGGCGACCACAGCCAATTTCTGGATCTTCATTACGACATTTTTAGGCCCCTGCGCAGGGACGCCTGCTGATGGAGTGTCATACGAGGTCACCAGCTCATCGAAATGTATTGGCTCACTAACGTTTACTCTCTAACATTGTTTGCGTTGTGGCGCTATTGCCTGTCACGGATCACTGCGACGTGAGTCGTGCGACGGCTAGGTCTTCCCGTGCTTCGAGCAAACGCTTCGTGCGATCAGGCCGCTCATCTACGTCAGCAACATCCTTGCGGCGGACGGCGACCGTCAGTGTCATGCTGGCGCCACTTTTCCATCGAAAGACATAGAGGTTATTATGACAGTCACCGTGCGGACGGCAAGAACGGCGCCGGAATTCGAACAATTTCGCGAGCTCGCCATCGAGTACGAGGAAAGCCTTGATCCGCAACTGCGGCACGCCGATTTCGCGAGTGAGCTCGTGGCATTGCACGAACACTATGCTGCGCCGAACGCGGCGTTCGTTGCAGCGGTCGACGAAAAGCCGGCGGGATGCGTTGCGCTGTGCGAGCTCGATGGTTCGACCGGACTCGTCAAGAAAATGTACGTGCGTCCAAATTGCCGGAATCTGGGCGTGGCGCGATCGCTCATGACGACCTTGATCGACCACGCTCGCCGCCAGTTTTACGCCGAACTCGTTCTCGACACAGATCGCCAGCGCTTATCCGCGGCGTATGCGCTGTATCACTCCATCGGATTCGAGGAATGCGAGCCATATGGGAGCGTCGCCTACGCTTGTCCGACATTTATGCGGCTGCGGCTTTAGGACGAATTGGACCGGACTATCGCATGGCGCCTCGCGAGTTCTCCGGTGCAGCTCGCCGGTGAAGACGTGCAATTGGAGCACACAGGTGAACATGCGTGGCGTAATGCGCCCGCCGGCGAACATCTGCTGCCGACTGGCTTTGCGCAGCTCGTCGCCTGAATGTGCCCGTCCTGGAAACGGTCCTTAGAGGGACGGGATAACGCGGACGTTGCTGGCCCTACGAGCGGGCGGCCGTCTCGCTCAATCGCGGACGGGCGCAGTGGTTTCGCATTGCGCCGTCGAAACGTGGCGTGTGATTTGCGTAGCACCCTCCGCGCTTACGAAGGCATACGTTCAGATGCTCTGGTGGAATCGCCGCGAGGGTAATGCGCCCGCAGGCGAACATCTGCTGCCGACGGGCTCTGCGCAGCTCGTCATCGCCTTGCATGATGGGACTTTTGCGTGGTCCGCGCCGGAGGGCGCGAGCGGCGGGTGGTCCGGCTCCGTCGTGCACGGACCGCAGGCGACGTGGTATCGGTCGGGCCCGAAAACGGCTGGCGTCGTCGTCGGCGCTTCATTTCGACCCGAGGCGGCAGCAGCGCTGTTCGGCATGCCCGCCGTCGCTCTGACTGGCGAACACCTTCCGCTCGAAACACTCTGGGGCACCGAGGCGGAACGAGCGCGGCAGCGAATCGCCGCGGCTTCCACGCCCCCAGCCACCCTAGCCGAACTGGAACGGAGTATCGCGCGCCGCATGCGGCGTCCGCTCTTGATGCACCCGTCGACGGCCGCGGCTCTGCGAGGCGCGTGGGATGCCGAGCAGCCGTTCCGCCTTCGCTCATTCGCGCGCGAATGTGGCTACAGCCAGAAGCTCGTGATCGGCCGATTTTGTGAAAGCGTTGGGTTGACGCCATCGCGCTATTTTCGCATTCGACGCTTTGCCGGCGTGCTCGGGGCCCTTGCCGCCGAGCTCGGCACGCCTGCTGCCGCAAAGGCGCGGTCGCTCGCGCAAATCGCCGTCGAGAGCGGTTATGCCGATCACGCCCATCTCGACAGAGACTTTCGCGAGTTGGCCGGCGTGGTGCCGACCTCATATCGTCCGATCGACGCGGCGAGTCCGCACCATCACATTCTGAGGTAAATTTCGTACAAGCGCGCGCGGGCGGCTTCGTGTTATGCTCTGACCGAGAGGTACAACCATTATGAACGAAAGCCAAAGCGCGGTCACGATCCGCGAAGTCTATCCCTATCTGCGCTTACGCCGAGCGAACGAGGCGATCGATTTCTACGCGCAAGCGTTCGGCGCGACCGAACTCTTTCGGCTGACGGAGCCGAGCGGCCGCATCGGACACGCCGAGCTGCAATTCGGTCCGTCCGTCATCATGCTTTCCGAAGAGTACCCCGAGCACGGAATCCTCGGGCCGGAATCGACGGGCGGGCCGAGCGTCAGCATCCATCTACACGTCGAGGATGTCGACGCCGTCTTTGCACGTGCCGTTGCGGCGGGCGCGATAGCTGTTCGGCCGCCGACGGATCACTTCTACGGTGAGCGCTCGGGAACTGTGCGCGACCCGTTTGGTCACGACTGGCTCCTAGGTCATCAGATCGAGGAAGTCGCTCCGGAAGAGATGCAGCGGCGCTACGCCGTCGAGTCGTCGACGTAGTGACTTCGCCGGGGCCGCGAGTTCTCCGGTGCAGCGTCAGCAAACGCTGCCGACTGTCCCGTAACCGCGCATCGCTGTTGGAAGGCCTTGCTTGGAATCTGTTTCGGCATAAACCATAAGC
>JACRUD010000085.1 GCA_014304875.1 Vulcanimicrobiota bacterium | reverse complement strand
TGCGCGATAAGCGGGTGATCACGCTGGATCTGGCCGGGCTTGTCGCCGGCACGAAGTACCGTGGCGAATTTGAAGAGCGCATGAAACGCGTGATGGACGAGATTCGCGGGGCCAGCGGCGAGATTATACTTTTCATCGACGAACTGCATACGCTCGTGGGAGCCGGCGCTGCAGAGGGCGCCATCGACGCTAGCAACATCATCAAGCCGGCGCTGGCGCGCGGCGAACTGCAGTGCATCGGCGCTACGACTCTCAACGAGTTCCGCAAGCACATCGAAAAGGACTCCGCCTTGGAAAGGCGTTTCCAGTCCATCATGGTCGGCGAACCGACCGTTGACGAAACGGTCGATATTCTCAAAGGACTGCGCGACCGGTACGAAGCCCATCATCGAGTCAAGATCACGGATGAAGCGCTCGACGCCGCGGCGCGTCTCAGCGACCGTTATATCACCGACCGATTTTTACCGGACAAGGCAGTGGACCTGATGGACGAGGCGGCGTCGCGCGTGCGTCTGCAATCGACGTCGCTGCCGCCCGAGATCCGTGAAGTCGAAAACGACATCCGCAAGGTCAAGGCCGAGAAAGAAGCCGTTATCAAGGCGCAGGAGTTCGAAAAGGCGGCGCAGATCCGGGATCGAGAAGAAAAATTGCGGGCCAAGAAGCAGACGATGGAAGCCGAGTGGCTCGAGAAGCGCAACCAAAAAGGCGAACGGATCAATACCGTTGGACCCGAGGAGATCGCGTTTATCGTCTCGACCTGGACGCGCATCCCGGTCAGCAAGCTGAAAGAAGAAGAGACGAAGAAACTGCTCGCGATGGAAGACGTGCTGCACAAGCGCATCGTTGGCCAGGACGAGGCGATCAAGGTGATGACGCGCGCCATCAGGCGCGCTCGAGCCGGGCTGAAGAGCCCAAAGCGTCCGATCGGCTCGTTCATCTTCTTGGGCCCGACGGGCGTGGGCAAGACCGAACTGGCGCGAACGTTAGCCGAGTTTTTGTTCGACGACGCCGAGTCGATGGTCCGCATCGACATGTCGGAGTACATGGAGAAGTACGCGGTCTCACGGCTCGTCGGTGCGCCGCCCGGTTACGTGGGATACGAGGAAGGAGGCCAGCTGACGGAGGCGGTGAGGCGCCGTCCGTACTCAGTCGTGCTTTTGGATGAGATAGAAAAAGCGCACCCGGATGTCTTCAATCTGCTCCTTCAGGTGCTGGAAGACGGACGGCTGACCGACTCTCAGGGGCGAGTGGTCGACTTCAAGAACACGGTCATCATCATGACAAGCAACGTCGGCACGCTCGGGATGCAGCGCTCGGCGGAGATCGGTTTCCGGCCCGTCAAAGAGGAAGGCTCGGCGACCGTTCGCTACGAGCGGATGAAGAACAAGATCCTCGAAGAGATCAAGCATATATTCCGTCCTGAGTTCCTCAACCGCATCGACGAAGTCGTCGTTTTCCACGCCCTAGAAATGGAACAGATCAAGCTGATCGTCGGCCTCGAGTTGGCGAAAGTGATCAAGGAACTCGAGAACCAGCACATGGCGCTTGAATCCACCGACGGAGCGCGCGAACTGCTGGCCAAAGAGGGCTGGGATCCCACGATGGGAGCGCGTCCTTTACGACGCGCCATCCAGCGGTTCGTCGAGGATCCCCTGTCGGAAGAACTGCTGCGCGGCAATTTCAAAGTCGGCGACCACATCGTGCTTGAAGCTGAAGATGGGAAGATCGTCTTCCGCAAGATCAGCGACCCGCTCAAGCCGCCGGCAGCGGAAGCGATCGTGCCTTTGGGACCGTCGAGCAATTAAACCGCCCGGTGCGGGCGCAGCCGTGTGGCCTTAGCCGATGGTCACCCCGGGCCGCACGCTGGGCATCCTCGTGGGCGGCGGCCCGGCGCCCGGGATCAATGGCGTGATCGCCGCCGCTGCGATCGAGGCCATCAATGAGGGCGCGCGCGTCGTGGGCATCTACGACGGGTATCAGTGGCTGGCGCGGGGCGACAGCGACCACGCCATCGAGCTGCAGATCGAAGACGTCAGCCGAATTCATTGGACCGGCGGCTCCATCTTGCGGACGTCGCGCACGAACCCCGCAAAAAGCGAAAGCGATTTAAAGAATACCGTCGCCGCCCTCGAGCGGCTCGGAGTAAGCCATCTGCTTTGCATCGGCGGCGACGATACGACGTTCGGCGCCGCGAAGATCGCCGCGGCCACCGGCGGTCTCGTAAAGGTGGCATCGGTGCCGAAAACCATCGACAACGATCTGCCCCTGCCGGATAACATGCCCACGTTCGGCTTCGAAACCGCCCGCGCGGTCGGGACGAACATCGTGGAAAGTTTGATGGAAGACGCTCGTTCGACGACCCGCTGGTACATCGTGGTCACCATGGGGCGGAAGTCGGGCGCGCTGGCTTTGGGGATCTGCAAGGCCGCGGGCGCGACGCTGGCTTTGATTCCCGAAGAGTTTCTGGGCGACAAGGTACCGCTAAGCCGGGTCGCCGACACGATAGTCGGCAGCATGATCAAACGCCGGGGCGGCGGCCACGACCATGGAGTCGCGGTGATCGCCGAAGGCCTCGCCGAGCGGCTGGACGAGCGGGAATTAGGCGACCTGTCGGATGTCGCGCGTGATGCGTACGGGCACATCCGGCTGACGGAAATCGACTTAGGCGACGTGTTGCGAAAGAGAGTGACCGCGACCTTGGCGGAGCTCGACCTGCGCATGACGGTGGTCACAAAGGATATCGGATATGAGCTGCGCTGCGCCAAACCGCTGCCCTTTGACGTCGAGTACTGCCGCACGCTTGGATACGGCGCTGTGCGCTATCTCCTGGGTGGAGGCTCAGGAGCGATGGTCGCTTTGCGCGGCGGCAAGGTCACGCCCGTCGCGCTCGAGGACCTGATGGATGGGGGCACAGGCCGGATTCGCGTGCGTTTGGTCGACACGAAAACCGAGGCCTACGAAGTCGGTCGCAAGTACATGATCCGTTTGGAGCCTAAGGATTTCGAAGAACCATGCCTTTCAAGGTTGGCCGCGGTAACGAAACTGACTGCTCGAGAGTTCGAAAGCCGCTTCCGGCCGCTCGCTGCCGAGGTCAAATAGACGCGCGCAAAAACGCGGGCCTGCCCGGGCGTGCCACTAACACTGCTCTGACGATATTTCCGCCGTCGTAGTATCCGAATTCGCGGAAGTCTCCGACCTCGAGCACGATAAGATCAGCTGGGTGACCTCGCCTCAGCGAGCCGGCGGCGTCCCGCGCGCCGAGCGAGATCGCGGGCCAAACAGTCAACGCGGCTAAGGTTTCGGCAGCGGATAAACCGAGTCGCCGGCGAGCCAAATGCGCAACGCGCTGGAGTGAGAAGCAAGGGCTGGTCCCGGGATTGAAATCGGTGGCCAGCGCGGTCCGGACTCCAGCTTCGATGAGTTGGCGCGCGGGAGGGCGGCGCGCCAAGTCGAGGTACTCGCCGGTCGCCGGACATAGCACCGCGATCGTGCCGGATGCGGCAAGCGCGGATACTCCTTCGGAGTCCACGAAGTTGAGGTGGTCGGCCGAGCTCGCGCGCAGTTCGGCCGCAAGCAGAGCGCCGCCGCTTTGGTTCAACTCATCCGCGTGCAGGCGCACACCTAATCCGGCGGCCGCGCAGGCGCTCAAGAAGCGCCTGCTTTGTTGAACGCTGAAATAGCCGCGCTCGCAAAACGCGTCGCCGAATCTCGCGATGCCTGAAGCGGCGACCGACGGCAAGATATGGCGGCACAGTTCGTCGACGAATTCGTCGTAATCGTGGAATTCGGGCGGCAGCGCGTGAGCTCCGCAGAACGTTGCGACGACGTGCGGGGACGCGGGCCCGGAATCGAGATCGGCCATGGCGGCGAGCATGCGCATCTCGCCGGGAGCATCGAGCGCGTAGCCGCTTTTCACTTCTGCGGTGGTCGTGCCGTGATCGCGCATCCAAGCCAGATGGCGGGTGCCGGCGGCCATCAATTCGCCGTAGCCGGCGGCCCGCGTCCGTTCGACCGTATAACCGATGCCCAAGCGCGGCGTCTCTCCCGCGATCAACGATTCGAAGTCGGAGACCCGTTCGCCGCAGAACAGCGCGTGGGTATGAGCGTCGACGAGGCCAGGCAGCACGACCGCGCCTGCGGCGTCGTAGGTCGCGGTTTCCACATCCGGCTGCCGCTGGAACCGGGCAATTTCGTGCGAGAGGTCGGCATACCGCCCGACGCCGCGGACGCGCCCGTCGGCTACCACCAACGCCGCATCGCGGACGATGCCGAGATCGGCGTCGTCGACGCAGGCGGCGGTGCCCTCGCGCTCCGCGAGCGGCGCCATGGTCACGACGGTCGCGTTCACGACGAGCAGGCGTTCGGCCGGGATCGCCGCCGTCGTTACCAAGTCGTCTGCCCTGGGCCTATCGAGTCGAGGTTCAAGTAATACGCCGCCGATTCGGTGACGGCGGCCAAGGGAGTCAAGCCGACCAGCTCGCACCCGCTGACGCTGACGCCGGCTGCCGCAGCCTCGCGGCGGATAATCTCCGTCACTCTGTAGAGCGGGATCGCTTTGACGTTCACGACGTTCATCGACACTTGGACCATCGTATCCGATAGGGCGAACCCCAGCGCCTTGATGCCAAAAAATCCACCGCTGCGTTGCCGCACGGCCAGGGCGATACGCTGGGCCAGCGGGAGGTCGCCGGAGGCTAGGTTGACGTTATAGGCGATCAGGAAATCACGCGCGCCGATCGCCATCGCGCCCGCACTGGGGTGCAACTCCGGCTCGCCGACATCGGGATGCCGTGACGGGTCCTTGACGGCGCTCATAAGACCTTCGAACTGACCTTGCCGCACCGCTGACAAGTCGCGCCGCCGCGGCGTCGTCGCGGCAAATTCGTAGAAGTACGAAGGCACGCGGTGGCGCTCCCAAACCGCCTGAGCGCAGCGGCGCGCCAGCAAGATCGCGTCATCCATCGTCGATTCACTGATCGGGATGAAAGGGATGACATCGACGGCTCCCATCCGGGGGTGCTCTCCGCTGTGCGATCGCAGATCGATCCGGGCGACGGCGGCTTCGACGATTCTCAACGCCGCGCCCAAGACGCCATCTCCGGAGCCGACCAGCGTAAAGACCGAGCGGTTATGGGAAGCGTCGCTTTGCGTGTCGATG
The DNA here is from genome assembly GCA_014304875.1 of Vulcanimicrobiota bacterium. Classification (GTDB taxonomy): domain Bacteria; phylum Vulcanimicrobiota; class Vulcanimicrobiia; order Eremiobacterales; family Eremiobacteraceae; genus Mawsoniella; species Mawsoniella australis. Next base: position 520 of record JACRUD010000085.1, on the reverse strand, counting down.
AGGACGACGTCGGGACCGGCGGCAGCCTGCGCGATCGCGCTGATGACATCCGGCCGGCGCCCTTCGGAGACGTTGGGAACGCATTCAAACGACTTCGCCACTACGGCCGCGCCGTTGGCCCCAAGCAGGCTGCCTCCCTTGCGGAACACAATGTAGGCCGCCTTATGGCCGTTCTCGACAGCCGCATCGATCGGGGGTCAGCCGATTACGCAGCAAACCGGGAGTACTTCATCGAACTGATCGGCGAATTGCGGCGCAAGACGGCGCTGGCGGCGCAGGGCGGCGGCGCCGACGCGATGGCCAAGCATGCGGCGCGCGGAAAACTACCGGTTCGCGAACGTATCGCGCGGCTACTGGACGCTCAGACACCGTTCCTTGAATTTTCGCCGCTGGCAGCTGACGGTATGTACCGGGGTGATGCGCCGTCCGCCGGGATCGTCACCGGCATCGGAATCGTGGAGGGGCATCAATGCGTGATCGTCGCCAACGACGCCACGGTGAAGGGCGGCACGTACTACCC
>JACRUD010000069.1 GCA_014304875.1 Vulcanimicrobiota bacterium | reverse complement strand
CCTCGGGTAACGTCATCTATTTTCCAGTCGTCGGCGACGTGGCATCGCTGCTGGGTGTGGTGAACCTGGGCTGCATCGATCGCAATCAGTGGTACGCCCGCTGCGACGATGCGGACCGGCCGGACTACGCGCACTTCGATCTGGATCCGGTACCGGGTGCGACCTTCGATAAGGTGCGCGAGACGGCGCTCGTGGTGCGCGACGCGCTGGCTGCGCTCGACATGCCTTCCTATCCCAAGACCACCGGATCCAAGGGCATTCACGTGTACATTCCGATCGTGCGCGGACCAGTGCAAAAGCAAGTGTGGACGTTTGCCAAGGCGCTGGCGCTGAAACTTGCGGCTGCGTACCCCAAGCTGATCACGGCTGAATATCGGATCGCGAAGCGGCCGCCAGGGCGGGTGCTGGTCGACTACAATCAGAACGCCTGGGGCCGCACGCTTGCGTCGATCTATTCCGCGCGTGCGCGACCGCTGCCGACAGTGTCCACGCCTATCACGTGGGTCGAAGTAGAGGCCGGCTGCCGCCTCGAGGACTTTCAGATCGGCAACGTCCCGGAGCGCCTGAAAACGACGGGCGACTTGTGGAAGCCGCTGTTGGGCAAGAGCGGCCGCGTCCGGCTGGAGCGTTACGTGTGAGCCCGCGGGGCTGGTCCGGGTTGCCCCTGCCGATGCCGTATCCGCCCATGGAGGCGGCTTCGGTTGACGAGATTCCCAGCGGAGCGCAGTGGCAGTACGAACCCAAATGGGATGGCTTTCGTTGCCTGGCGTTTCGCGATGGAGACGAAGTAGCGCTGCAATCGAAATCGGGTCAACCGCTCGCGCGTTATTTTCCGGAAGTCGTCGAGCAGTTGCGCGGGCTGAAAGCGGCGCGCTTCGTCATCGACGGCGAGATCGTCATCGAGCGGGAAGAAGGGTTGTCGTTCGACGATCTGCTTCAGCGCATCCATCCAGCTGCCAGCCGGGTGAAGAAACTAGCGGCCGAAACTCCGGGCACGCTGCTCGCCTTCGACTTGCTGGTGGATGCCGACGGTTCGCTTTTGACTGACCGGCCGCTGAGCGAACGCAGACGCGCGCTCGAGAAGTTTGCCGGCAAGTTCTTAGACGAGGGCAGCGGCATACGCCTTTCGCCTGCCGCGCGCGACCGGAAGACGGTCGATAATTGGTTTCGCAGAGTCGGCGGAGCGATGGACGGCGTCATCGCGAAGCGGTTGGACCTGCCGTATCAGTCCGGACTGCGCACGGGCGCGCGCAAAGTAAAGAAACTGCGCACCGCCGATTGCGTCGTCGGAGGCTTTCGCTACGCATCCGGCAGCGTCAAAGCGGTGGGCTCTTTGCTGCTCGGCTTGTATGACGAAGAAGGGCTGCTCGATCACGTCGGCTTCACGTCGGGCATCAGCGCGGGCGAGCGTGTGGCGCTGCTGCAAAAGCTTTTACCGCTTGTGAAGCCGCCGGGCTTCACCGGTCAGGCACCCGGCGGCCCCAGCCGATGGAGCACGGAACGCAGCGTGCAGTGGGAGCCTCTCGAGCCGAAGCTCGTCGTTGAAGTAAGCTTCGACCATATCAGCGGCGGGAGGTTTCGGCACGGGACCCGCTTGCTACGTTGGCGGCCCGACAAGGCGCCGCGCCAATGCACGATCCGGCAGATGGACGTAGGGGCAAAAGCGTCGCTGCTGGATCTTAGCGCCGATCGTGCCTAATGTATCGGTTCCGTGGTCTCGGCCACAACGCGCGAAAACCACATCGGCTCGACAAGGCGCCCTAGCTCGTCCTCGCCCTCGAAAAGGATAGCCCCTTCCTTGGTCGTTGTCAGCCCGAGTCTTGGCTTGCCGTTGGCGCCAAGGAAAACCAAATCAGCGCTCTCTTCGTCATGAGGCCGGAGGTAAAGCAGCATGCGTGCCGTGCCGTCGGCGTCCGTATACTCTATGCTGGGTGTATCTTCGTGCAATATGATGGACATGCGCGCGAGCCCGCTTGAGTCCAGCAACCGCAGGCCCGGTTTCCCGTCTGCGACCGACACCTGCACTCGTGGCTTGCCGGTAGCATCCAACAGCTCGCAACTGGGGGCACCGTCATCAGAGCAAGCTAAAGTCGCTCGAACCCTTCCGGATTCGTCCTCCAGCTCGAACCGCCGCGCGCGGACCACGTTGTGCGTGCCCGCCTTCGTCGAATCAGACCGGACGCTGTCGTCGCCCATAAAGATCTCCTCCGAGCTCCGCCCTGTGAACGCTCAGTGGTATAATGATACGCTTTGGCCCAGCAGATAGCAAGCTTGCGGTAGTAAGAACTACGTCGCTGTTAGCATCAGTCGTTTTAGAAAGCTGGGCGGAGTAGACGGACGAAGCGCGGCGTGTTTGTGACGGAGCATGGGTCTGGCTTTGGCGTCGATGCGAAACTATTCGACTCTTCGGCGTAGCGCGGCGCCGTTATCGCGTAATAAGACACCGAGCAGAGAATCATCGCCACGGGCGAAAAGATTGCGCAGCGCCACCTCAACGACTGAACTTTCACTTAGTCGTTGCTCGAATGCCAAGCGCCTGAGCCGGCGCCCGACGTCGGCCGGCACGGTGATGGAAAGCTTATGCGCCTTTAGCGAGTCGAGCGCGGTTGCGGACAGGTTCGCCGTCGGCGTCGTGAGTTTTCTGGCGCTCTCATTGTTCTTGAGGCCGTTGGCTTGCGCTTTTGGCCCGATCGATATCGCTTTGTTCTTGGCTGTCATTTCGCTGCCTATTTTCTATCGGACTCCCGCCGACTCGTGCCGGCAGGGCGGGAGCTCGGGTCGGTGGAGCGTCGTCCTCCGGATAATGGGGGCACGAACATTTGCGGCTGCCGACGGCGTCGAGCCGCTCCGTTCTGGCGCAAAAGCGATCCCAATGCGGCTTCCCTGCCCATGCCAAAAAACTGCTGCAACGCGAACTCAATCACGGCGCTTTCACTGACTCGTTGATGAAACGCGAACCGCCTTAGGCGCCATGCGACCGGGGAATGTAAAGTGTGAGACACTTTCGCAATGCCATCGAGCGGTTTCTCATTGGCCCTGGGCGGGGCAACCTCGCCGACATCGGCTGGTGCAAACCGAGAGCGCACCGTAGCGGGCGCTGCTTTGTCGAGCGTTGCGGGCCGTTCGGCGGAAGCGATGGCTTTTTGTTTTCCCCTTGCCATTTCGTTCAAGTCCTCGCTATGCCAGCCATCCGCTATTAGCCACGCATTGCAAAAACCTTCCATGCGTTATAGGGGAGGCGGCCGGAACGGCGGGCAAAGGTTGCCGACGATGGCGATGTCTTTAATGCCGTCGGCAGCGAAGCCAAGGAAGCCTCGCCGAACCGACGAAAAACGGCGCACCAAGGCGACATAGCCAAGTGGTAAGGCAGAGCTCTGCAAAAGCTCCATCCCCAGTTCGAATCTGGGTGTCGCCTCCATCGGCAAAACCAATGCCCTGCCTGGATAGCGCCGTTTCCACCATTCCGGGCGTCACGGCGGCAATCGCGGCGCAGCTCGAACGCCTCGGCGTCACGACTGTCCGAGACCTCATCCGCCATTACCCATATCGGTACGACGACTTGCGTTCGATCACTCCAGTGGCGGAGTTTACGTTCGATCGGACGGGCGACGCAAAAGGCGCTCCCGAGCTGAACATCGCCGGCACGATTATCCACGTCAGCCACGTCAGATTACGTGGGCGAGTACGGGCAAAAACAACGGCGCTAGTCGACGACGGGACCGGCAAGATCACGGCCGTTTGGTTCGGTCGTCCCTATCTCGGTACGCAGCTGGAGGCGGGCATGCGTCTGTTCGCGCATGGGCGCGTGGGCGGCACGCCGCAGCGGCCGACCATCCTCGTTTCCCGTCACCGGACGATGGGGCCCGATGAGCATCACGCCGCGGAGCTTGTTCCGGTGTACCCGCAGACTGCCGGCTTGCGCAGCCAAACGATCGCGCGCCTCGTTCGTAAAGCGTTGTCATTGGTGAGTGCGCGCGGCGAAAATAGTCGATTTGGGGATCCGCTGCCTCGTGCGGTGACCGATGCGAGGAAGCTGCCGCCCGTGGACTGGGCGCTAGAGACTATCCACTCGCCGCCATCGCCCCAAATGGCCGAGCGCGCACGTTATCGCCTGGTGTTCGAAGAATTCTTCTTACTCGCCGCGGCGGCCGCGGCCCGGCGCGCGTCCAGACAAGCTGAAGACGCGCCGGACTTCAGCGTTGTCGCGGACGGCGCCCAACATGCCGTCGCCGAGTTTGACCGATTGCTGCCTTTTCGCTTGACCGCCGCTCAAAGCCGGGCGATCGGCGAGATTGTCGCTGACATGGTCGGAAAATCTCCGATGAATCGCTTGCTGCAAGGGGACGTCGCATGCGGCAAGACGGCTGTGGCGGCCGCCGCTATCTTGCTCGCGGTTCGGGCGGGCTACCAAGTCGCCTTCATGGCGCCCACTGAGATTTTAGCGGTTCAGCAATTCGACAAGCTAAGTGCGATGCTCGTCTCGGCGGGAGTGCGCACAGCTCTGCTTGTCGGGGCGCTAAAGGGTAGTTCCCGCGACGACGTCCTCTATCAAATGAAGAGTTCCGAAATCGATGTCATCGTCGGGACCCATGCGCTCATCACGGGCGACGTCGAGTTCGCACGGCTGGGCCTCGTGGTCATCGACGAGCAACATCGCTTCGGCGTCATGCAGCGCGCTGCGCTGCGCGCCAAGGCCAAGCGGTTCACGCCGCATACGCTGGTCATGACTGCGACGCCCATCCCCCGCACGTTGGCGCAATCGCTGTATGCCGATCTCGACATTTCGATCATCGACGAGCTGCCGCCGGGCCGCCGGCCGGTGAAGACCTTCGTTCGGAAGGAGCGTGACAAGACGAATATATTTGGGTTCGTCCGCAAGGAGGTGGAGCGTGGACGCCAAGCCTACGTCGTCTGCCCGGCCATCGACGATTCCGATCGCGCACTCCACTCGGCGGTAAAGCAGGCCGAGCGCCTCAAGCGCGAGGACTTTGCTGGCCTGCGCGTTGCGCTGCTGCACGGCCGCATGACGGCGAAGCAAAAGGACGAAGTCATGCGGCTGTTCGGGAGCGGATTCATCAGTATCCTTATCGCGACGAGCGTCGTCGAGGTCGGCCTAGACGTCGCCAACGCGACCGTCATGGTCGTTCTGGACGCCCAAGCCTTCGGGCTTGCCCAGCTGCATCAACTACGCGGCCGCGTCGGGCGCGGCGACACGAAGGCGTATTGCGTTCTCGTCGCGCCCGAAGATGCCAGCGCGTTGTCGCGCTTGGAATTGCTCGAGAGCACGAGCGATGGATTCGCGCTGGCTGAGGCGGACCTCAAGGAGCGTGGTGCCGGCGATCTCGCCGGAACTCGCCAGCACGGCGGAGCGGAGATGCGAATCGCACACCTCATCCGCGATTTCGCCGTTTACGGCGTCGCCAAACAGGATGCCGACGCGGTCCTGTCGGCGGATCCCGCTCTCAAAGGGCCCGAGCATGCGGGTTTGGCCGCCGCGCTTGCGCCCGCGGAGAGCACCGCGTTACGGGTCACGAGCTAAAACAGGCGGAGGTCGCCGGCGGCGATGCTTCAAATAGAGCGCCATGCGATTAGCCGGCGGAGAGCAGGCGCGCCGTACCGTGACTGCGCCGAAGGGCAGGCGAACACGTCCCACCGGTGCCAAGGTGCGCGAAGCCGTTTTCGGCGTGCTTGCGGATCGCGTGCAAGGCGCCCGCGTGTTGGATCTTTTCGCTGGTTCGGGGGCGCTCGGATTCGAAGCGGTCTCGCGCGGTGCCGCGTCGGTTGTGTTCGTGGATAATGATGCCGCCGCGGCCATGACGATCCGGCGCAACGCCGTGGCTTTGATCGAGGATACGGAACGTTGGCGAATATTGCCGATGCACGCATTGCGTGCTCTGCGCATGCTGCGCGGAAAATTCGACGTTGTGCTGGTGGATCCGCCGTACAAGCGTGGTGCGGAAGAGGAGCTGGCTGTTCTCATGCAGCGCGGTCTTCTGGCGCCGGACGGCGTTGTGGTGGTGGAGCACCGCAGCTCCGCTCCCGTGTCGCTTCCCGTATCGATGCAGGTCGTCAAGCGCACGAAGTACGGCGATACTTGCGTGACCTATGCCCGCACTCGCGGTCGAGGAACGCTCGCTTCGCGGCGTCCGCGCACACCGCGATAAGGGCGCACGCCATGCTGCTAGGAGCGGACTCGCCATTGACCGACGACGGATTGCCGCCCTCGCCGGCATGCGTGATCTATCCCGGCAGCTTTGATCCGGTGACGAACGGCCACTTCGACATCGTACGCCGCGCCGCGCGTCTTTTTCAGACGCTCATCGTCGCGGTCGTCGGTAACCCAGGCAAGAGCCCGATGTTCGGCATTGAAGACCGGGTCGCAATGCTTCGCGAAGCGTGCGCCCAACTGCCAAACGTCAAAGTCGATTCATTTACCGGCCTGCTGGCTGACTACGTGCGCTTTCGTCAGGCCGCCTTGATCATCAAGGGGCTGCGCATCGTGTCCGATTTCGAGCACGAATTTTCCATGGCGTTGCTGAACAGAAAACTCGAAGGCGGCGTTGAAACCATGTTCGTGCCGGCCAGCTTGGAATACGCCTACGTCTCCTCATCGTCCGTCAAAGAGGTTTTCTTACTTGGTGGCGACATCGCCGACTTCGTGCCGCCAGCCGTGCTACGGGCCATGCAAAGCTTGCGTCGGACCGCTCCCGCCGGAGCGGCCTTCCAGAAATAAGGGTGGAAGACCATGAGCGTGTATCGCGTCATAGATAAACTCGAGCTGACCGTCAAAGAGGGCGGCTGGCTGCCGATGGGCAGCCGCATCGTCAATCAAGAACGGATGCTCGATCTCATCGAGAAGCTGCGGTCGAGTCTGCCCGAGGAGGTAAGCCGCGCCAAGGCGGTCACTAAAGAAAAAGACAGGTTATTGGAGCAGGCAAAAGAGCAAGCCGATAGGATCGTGGAAGAGGCCTCGTCGACGAAGACGCAGTTGCTGTCCGATTCCGAAATGATAAAGCAGGCCCAAGATCGAGCGGAGCGCATACTCGCCGACGCGGAAGCGCGTGCTTTGGAGGTCCGCCAAGGCGCCGACGAATACGCCGATCGCGTGCTCTCTGCCTTGGATGGCAGCCTTGCGAGCTCGCTTGCCGCAGTGAAAAAAGGCCGCGAGGCGTTGGCCGGCGGCCTGTCATCGAACGGCAGCTTGCGGCAACGCGAACGCCGCTAGGCGGCATGGGCCCGGGGTGCGGCGCCACGAGTCCACGCGCATGAGAGCCTGCTTGCCCCAGCGAGTCTGATGCCGTGACCGGCAAGAAACGCATGGAGCGCGTCGGTCTGGCGCTCCTAATCGGCCTTGTTTTGGCGGCGGCTTTGTTCTATATCCCACTTCCCTACTACGTCTTCGGCCCCGGAGCGGCGGTAGATTTGAACGAGGCGATCAGCGTCGCGGGGCACCGGCCTCCTCCGGGCGCGATGTATCTCACAGACGTCAACGTCATGCCGGGGCGCCCCGCTTTCTATGCCGTCGCACGCATGTTGCCTGGCTACGAGATCTTGCCGCGCAAAGACGTCGTGCCACCCTCCACAAGCGACCGTGAGTTCAGCCGTCAATTGGGCGACGCCATGCAGGAAAGCCAGCAGACGGCTGCAGCCGTAGCCGAACGAGCGGCCGGACTTCGCGTCAAAACGCGCACATTTTTTACGGTGCTCGCAGCGGTGAAGGGGTCGCCGGGTGACCGATGCTTTCGCCCGCTGGATGAGATCGATCGGATCGAGGGTCGTAGCGTTAGGGATCAAAGTTATCTGCGCCGAGCCACGGATAGGAAGCCTGCCGGCACGTCGTTCACCGTTGGGCTGGTGCGTGACGGCAAACAGCTCGCGGTACGCTGCCGGACGTACCGCTATCAAGGGAAGCCGCGCTTCGGCATCTCGGTGAGGTACGGGAGTCAAACGCTTGCTCTGCCGGTGGCGGTGACGTACCGGTTGCCCCGCATCAACGGTTCGTCCGGGGGGCTCATGTTCGCGCTTCAGATCTATCGCACGCTCACCGGCCGCTCTTTGGGCGGAGAGCGCGACATCGCGGGAACGGGCGTGATCGAGGATGACGGCAGCATCGCGCCGATAGAAGGAGCTCGGGAAAAGTTCAGGGCCGCCGTCAAAGCCGGTGCGACGGTGTTTCTCGTACCGCAACAAAACTACGCCGACATCAGGGGGGCTCCGGGTGCGGCGATTCTGCCCGTCAAGAGCTTTCGCGACGGCGTTCGTGCGCTCGCTGCCCTTCCGCGCCGAACCGTAGCTCGCTGACGCGCGGCTCACCGTCTTTACAGCCTCCCAGCCTTTCTTTATAATGAAGAGGCTCGCAAGGCGGGCTGGTAGCTGTACAAGGATCAGCTGACCGCCAGCGCCGCAGTTTACGATGCGATGACCATGCCGGCTCCCAGTGCTCGCGTCCAGGAAAAGCAGTGAATATCTCGGTTGAGTCCCTTTTCGGCTCTCACGTTGAAGAGCTTTCGATCGACCACAGCCTGCGGTTGCATGGCGATCTTGCGCTGCGCTATCCCCACGGAGTTCATGTGGTTGCGTCGGTTCGGCGCATGGCTCGCGGCGTTTACGTCGATGGGTACGTTGAAGGGCTCGAAGAAGAGACCTGCGCCCGCTGCCTGGAAGCGTTTTCCCGGCAGCCTAGCGTACGCATAGAAGAGCCGTTCAGCGAAGACGTTCCTTCGAATCAGGCGCTTTTGCCAGACGTTGCGCCGCTCGTCAACCGTCGGGTCGACCTTGAAGATCTCGTCAGTCAGTTGCTCGAAGTCGACGAACCGATGGCGCCTTTGTGCGCACCAGATTGTCGGGGAATATGCCCGACGTGCGGAGCCAGCCGCAACTTCGTGTCGTGCGTGTGCCCGCCCGAACAAGTCGACGCGCCTCTGGCAGGCCTCGCTCGCTTGCTGTCAGAACAGCCCCTCGATTAAAGGAGCCTATGGCAAACCCAAAACAAAAAACGAGCAAGTCCCATACTCGGTCGCGGCGACGCAATTGGAAGGCGCTGCCTGTGACGGTATCCACGTGTCCGCAATGCCATCGGACGCGTCGACCTCATTTTGCCTGCGGGCACTGCGGCAATTACAACGGCCGGGTCGCCATCGCCCGCGAGGAAGAAACCGCTTCCCAAAAAGCAAAGAGCTAACCGCCTTCGCATGAAGGGCTACGGCGTCACGATAGCGGGCGTTGGCCAGTACGCCCCGCCCGGCATTCTTGCCAATAAGGATTTTGAAAAGCTCGTCGACACCACCGATGAGTGGATCGTCCAGCGCACCGGTATGAAGCGGCGCCATATCGCCGCGGACCATGAAGCGACATCCGACATAGCCCTGCCCGCAGCCCGGGCGGCGTTGGAAGCCGCCGGTAAGCTGCCCGCGGATCTCGATTGCGTCGTGGTCGCCACGGCCACTCCGGACTATCCTTTTCCCGCAACCGCATGCATTCTGGCATCTCGGCTGGGCCTTGTCGGGACTCCCGCGTTCGACGTCCAAGTGGCATGTTCCGGATTCGTCTACGGGCTCACCGCTGCCGCCGCTCTAGTACGCTCAGGCGTCTACAAGACGGTGCTGCTTTTGGGCGCCGAGACGCTTTCAAAGATCACCGACTACACCGACCGGACGACGTGCGTCTTGTTTGGCGACGGCGTCGGGGCCGTGGTGCTGGAACGCTCCGATGCGGACTGCTTCTTAGGCTGCAACCTTGGAACCGACGGCAGCGATGTCTCGGCGCTGTACCTTCCGGTCGGCGGCAGCCGCAACCCAAGCGGGCGCAAGGGGATGGCCGGCGCCGATCGCGGCGCCTTCATTAGAATGCAGGGCCAAAGCGTCTTCAAACTCGCCGTTCAGCAAATGGTGGCCGCCACTTTGTCGGCTCTCGATCAAGCCGGCTTAGCGCCGGCGGATGTCGACTTTCTCATTCCTCACCAAGCGAATCTTCGCATCATCGACGCGACCGTGAAAGCGCTCAAGCTGCCAGTGGAGCGATGCGTGATCAACATACAGGAATATGGGAATACGTCATCGGCTTCGATACCCATGGCTTTGGCGGAGGCCGTTGCCGACGGACGTATCAAGGACGGCCAGGTGATCGTTTTCGCCGCGTTCGGCGGCGGTCTGTCCTGGGGCGCGGTCGTGTGGCGCTGGAAAGGCGCTCGTGCCCGCATCGCCACGCAGCCGGCGGCTGTGGCCAAGGCCACGGCTTAGAACTCCCATGGCGGTCACCATAGGGGTGATTTTCCCGGGCCAGGGATCGCAGGCGCCTGGGATGGGAGCGGACGTGGCCGATAATTTTCCTGCGGCGCGCGATTGTTTCGATCGCGCCGCGTCCGTCCTCGGCTATGACGTCCTGTCGCTGTGCAAGACAGGCAGCGATCTGGAGCTGCGGGAGACGCGGGTCAGTCAGCCTGCTATATTCACCACCAACGTTGCGGTCTATCGCGCGGTTGAGTCCTTCGGTTTCACACCGGTCGTCTCAGGCGGCCACTCCTTCGGCGAGTACTGTTCGCTGACGATTGCGGGCGCGATGCAATTCGAGGAAGCGCTGAAACTCGTGCACGCCCGCGGCGTTGCGATGGGTGCCGCGGCGGACCTAGCGCCGGGCGCGATGGCGGCGATCATCGGCTTCGAGGAACCCGCGGTGGAGGAGCTTTGCGCGCGAGCGCGGGCAGGGACGTCCCTGAACGTCGATATCGCCAATCTCAACGCGTCCACCCAAATCGTCGTCTCGGGAGACTCGCCAGCCGTCGCGTCGGTCGCCGCGGAAGCAAAGAATGCCGGGGCCAAGCGCGTCGTCATGCTCAACGTCTCGGGAGCGTGGCATAGTAAGATGATGGAGCCGGCCGTCGCGAGCTTTTCGCGCAGGGTTGAAGAGGCCCAGATCGAGATGCCGTCCTTCGACGTCATCGGCAACGTGGAAGCGGCTCCGTATCGCGACATCGGCGAGATTCGTCGCTGCCTGATCGCAAGTCTCTGCTCGCGGGTGCGCTGGCACGAAACGGCGACCGCTATCGTCGATCGAGGTCCGGACATGATCATCGAGTGTGGATCCATCACCGTGCTCGCGCCCATGATGCGCCGTATGCCTCACGTCGTTGCCGACCGCGTCCTGCATGTCGCCGACAGCAGCGGAATCGCAAAATTGTCCGCGATGAACGCCGGGCCAAGCGCCGAAATCTCGACGGTCGTCCAGGGATGAGCGACGCGGGCGCCCTGCAGGCCAAGCGCGCCGTCATCACCGGCGCCGGAACGGGCATCGGCCGCTCGATCGCGATCGCCTTCGGCCGTGCCGGCGCTGCAGTCATGCTGTGCGGCCGTCGGCGGGAACCGCTCGATGAAGTGGGGCGGGAAGTGACTCGGGCCGGCGGAACCGCGCTTGTTCATCAAGCCGACGTGTCTTTGCAACCCGCTGCGATCGGTTTGATCGAAGCTGCGAGCGCACAAATGGGCGGAGTCGACCTGCTGGTCAACAATGCGGGCCGCTCCTACGATGCCTTGGTCGTGAGGATGAAGTGGGATGCATTGGACGATTCTATCGCGGTCAATCTCAAAAGCGTGTTTTACCTGTGCGCCGCGGCGGGAAAGGTCATGCTGGCACAGAAGGGCGGCGCCATCATCAACGTCTCCTCCGTCGTGGCGTTGACGGGTAATGCTGGGCAGAGCGCCTACGTTGCAGCAAAGGCGGGTGTTATCGGGTTGACGAAATCGCTGGCTCAAGAGTTCGGCTCTCGAGGCATCCGGGTCAACGCCATCGCGCCGGGATATATCGAAACGGAGATGACCGCGAGTTTGCCGGAGGCGGTGAAGCAGACGTATCGCTCGCGAGTTCCGCTTCGGCGTTTCGGCGCTGCCGATGAAGTCGCGCGCGTGGCGGTTTTTCTGGCGAGCGACGCAGCGGCGTACGTCACCGGCCAAACACTGGCCGTCGACGGCGGCTTGTCCATGCAGTAGGCATCTTTTCACCACGCTAGGAGGCTGGACACTTTTCATGTCAGTGTACGATAAGGTCAAGAAGGTCTTCGTCGAACAGTTGGGAGTTGACGAAGACGAGGTGACCCCCGAAGCGTCCATAACGGATGACCTCGGTGCCGATTCGCTCGACCAAGTGGAGTTGGTCATGGCGCTGGAGACCGAATTCAATCTGGATATACCGGATGAAGAAGCCGAAAAGATCAAGACCGTCGGCGACGCCGTCAAGTACGTCGAAGAAGTCACCGAAAAGGCGTAGCGAAATCGCGCCCCCGCGGTTGGGCGCGCTAGAGGCTTGATGTTCGAATCACTATCAGATCGGCTTGGCGCGATCTTTCGGCGTCTACGATCAAGGGGCAAGCTAACCGAAAGCGACGTCGCAGAAGTCCTGCGCGAGGTTCGCATCGCGCTGCTCGAAGCCGACGTCAATCTTAAGGTCGTCAAAGACTTCATAGGCTCCATTCGGGAGCGCGCCGTCGGCACGGACGTCATCGAATCGTTGAGTCCGGCGCAAGCCGTGATCAAAATCGTCCGCGACGGTTTGGTGGACCTCATGGGCGCTGAGCAGGCGCCGGTTCGCTTCGCACCTTCCGGGCCTACGCCCATATTGCTGGCGGGCTTGCAGGGAAGCGGCAAAACGACTCACGCCGCCAAGCTGGCACTGCTTTTTAAGAATCAAGGACGGCGTCCGCTGCTCGTCGCTTGCGATGTGCACCGCCCGGCGGCGATCACCCAGCTCGAAGTGCTGGGGGAACAGATCGGAGTGCCTGTGTGGTCCGCGCCGCAAAAACCCGTCGCGATCGCCGCGGGCGCGATGGAGGAAGCACGCAAGACCGGCTACGGTGCGGTCATCGTCGACACCGCGGGTCGTCTGCAGATCGACGAGCCGCTGATGAAAGAGCTGGCAGATATCAAGGAGGCCATCGCTCCGCTCGAGGTTCTGTTGGTGGTCGACGCCATGACCGGCCAGGAAGCGGTCAATGTGGCCAAGGCCTTTAACGATCGGATCGCTTTGACCGGCACCATCCTCACCAAGCTCGACGGAGACAGCAGGGGCGGCGCAGCCCTGTCGATCCGCGCGGTCACGGGCAAACCCGTGAAGTTCATGGGCACGGGTGAGAAGGTCACCGCACTCGAGCCATTTTATCCGGACAGATTGGTTTCAAGGATACTGGGGATGGGCGACATGCTTACCCTCATCGAGAAGACTCAGAGCGTCTACGACGAAGAGAAGGCGAAGGAGCTAGCCGGCAAGTTCAGGCGGCAAAACTTTTCTCTCCAAGACTTCTTGGATCAGCTGCGGCAAATGCGGCGCATGGGACCTCTAAGCGAACTGCTGAAGATGATTCCTGGCATTGGAAAACTGGCTGCCGGGTCGTCGGTAGACGAGCAAGAGGTCTCGCGTATCGAAGCGATTATCTGCTCGATGACGCCGCGCGAGAGGGCCGATGCCCGCATCCTTAACGCAAGCCGCAGGCGCCGCATAGCGACGGGCAGCGGAACGAGAGTGCAGGACGTGAACGCCGTTATCAAGCAGTTTGAAGCCTCCCGGCAGCTGATGAAATCTTTTGCCCGCCCCGGCAAGCGCATGCCCCACATTCCCGGAATGACGCTGCCGCGCAGCTAGGGTCGTCGGCTCTTCTGAGCCAACAAGGAGAGAATCGTTGGTCCGCATCCGCCTCCGCCGCACCGGTACGAAAAAGCAAGCTTCTTATCGCTTCGTGGTCGCCGATTCCGCCTCACCGCGCGACGGGCGCTTTTTGGAGATCGTCGGCCACTATAACCCGCGCCACGAGCCCGTCGAAGTGATTTTGAACGAAGAAAAGGTGGCCGTTTGGCTCAAGCGCGGTGCTCAGCCCTCGGGCACCGTGGCCCGCTTGCTGGCGGACAGAGGGCTGCTCGAGCGTTCCAAAGTTCCGGTCCGCAAGGCACGAGCCGCCAAGAAAGCGGAGTCGAAGGCGTCATGACGCCCGATCGCCCGTCCGATTTCATCGACTATGACGACGATGAACCGCTTCCGCCCGCGGCGCCGCAGGGCATCGATTTTGACGAAGATGAGGATGATCTGCTGCCTCATCATCCCGTTGCTGATGCGCCGACGTCCGAAGCTCTTCCTTATGGACCGCCGGGTCCTCCGGAGGAGGATGATGAGGATGATGGGGCTGGCGTTTTGCGAGAGGGCATCGGCCGCGCGGCTGCCGTCCTCAAATATATGGTCGAGCATATCGTCGACGAGCCCGGCGAGATCTCGATCGGCGCGACGACTGACGATCGAGGGCCGGTGCTGCTGCTGCGCGTCGCCGATGATGATCGCGGCAAGGTCATAGGGCGGCAGGGCCGTATCGTTCAGGCGTTGCGGACGATCGTGAAGGCAGCTTCCGTCGGCAGCGGCGAAAAGATCGGCGTCGAAATTTTGGATTGACGTCTTCAGGCGCGCCCGGTGTCCGCATCGGCCGCGTCGCAGGCGTCTTCGGGTTGCGAGGTGATTTAAGGGTCATCGCATCAGACCCGGACGATTTTCGGCCGGGCCTTCACCTGCAGGCGTGTCGCCCGGATGGGCGAGCCTCATCGTTTGACGTGGCGAGCGTGAAGCCTTGCCGTTCGGGTTTACTGGTCCATCTCCATGGTTGCGATGACCGCGCGAGCGCGACGCTGTTCCAAGGCTGTACCCTGTTCGCGGAGCGGGCTTCCCTGCCGCCACCGCCTGCGGGTCACCACCGGGATAGCGACCTGGTCGGGTTCGACGTCCGAGATCTTAGACTCGGGTTCTTGGGCAAGGTCGTGGATGTGGCGCACTATCCGGCCGCCGATATGGTGATCGTCGGTGAGCGAGGCGTCCTCGTGCCGCTGCTCGCGGCTTACAGCGTGGAAATCGACATAGCGGGCAGGCGCATAACAACGCGCCTGCCCGTCGGTTTCGAGGACATCTAGTTCGTGTGAGCGAGAAGAGGCCTACTTCCAGATTCCGCTGATGGCGGTCGCCTGCGAGCTTCGTCCAAGATACGCGACGCCTGCCATTTGCTCGATCGTGCGCAGAACGTTGTAGTGGTTGATATTCTGAGAACTTCGAACGTTCTTGACCATCGGGCCGACCAGAATCGTGGCGATATGGTTGGCGGGATCGCTGTCGAGCGATTCATCGTAGGTCAGGATGAGGAGCCCGTTGTTCGCAGCGTCGTACCTGATGATGGGCGCCAAATTGAGCGCCAGCCACGCGTCGGCGGTTCCTATCGGACAATTGTGCATGTCATCGCAGAGATTGGGCGAGATAAAAGCCAGAGCGGGATAGCGGTCGTTCGCGAGGTCGACCGCCATTTGAGTATAGGGCATCGTGCGCATCTTTGAAATGTCGGAGAACATGATGCTCGGCACGTGGTTGCGCGTGTAAAGACCGGCCGACGCCCGACAGATGGTGTCGCCCGCAAAGGGCAGGTTCTGCGCGTACGCGCGAAAGCCGTATCCGGAGTCTAAGAGGTCGTCCGCAAGGCTGAGCGACGGGAATGTCACAGGACACGCGTCGCTTGTCATGCCCTGCGTGCTGCCCGAGAATAGCGCGAGATAGTTCGGCAAGCTTGGATGGCTCACGGCATGGCTGTCCGTCATGAGAGCGTAGCTGTCGGCCAGCAAGTTCTGATAGCGCGCCGCCTTATTGCCGATGATCTGACCGTATGAATGGTTTTCCATGATGACAATCGTGATATGAGACGGCGTTGGCAGCTGCGGCGCTGCCGCGTCATACGAAATGGCCGAGGCGGCGGCAGGACGCGCCGCTTGCCCTAGGCTCGCGCACGCAATAGCTATTAAAGAGGATGCGAATAATCGCAGGTATGTGCTCGCGCTTAGCCGGTGAGCCCCGTGGTTTGAGACGAACATCAAAAACGCTTTCCGAATGCGCCGACGAGGTTAGTTGACGGGTTCGCGCGGGAAAGTCGCGCTACGCCCGCGCGCAAACGCCGGCGATTCACCCCACAAGTTGCATCCCCCGCTCCGCCGGCCGAACTAGGCGCTGTCTCCGGCAAGGGTGTTATGTCTTTCTTATACCGCGCAAGGTCGCTTGAAGTCTACGGTCAAGCGCTAGGGTGCTTGCTAGGCGCGACTGCGCGACGTAAATTCGGGGCGGCCCTTCCTCATCAGCGCTGAGAATGACGGTGTGCCGAGCGTGGCTCAGGCTGCCTCGATTTGCCCGACAAAGCCGTTTATCAGCCGGTTAACCGTCTCGGGCCGTTCTGCGTGCGGCATGTGGCCGGCCGCCTCTACGACCTCGAGTTGGGCGTTTGGGATTCGAGCGGCGAGGAACCTGGCGTACTTGGGCGGCGTCATACGATCGTCCCCGCCGACGATGATGAGGGTCGGCACGCGAATGTGCGCGACTTCCTCCATGATATCGAACTTATCGCAGGCCTCGTAGTCGCGCCGCGTCGACTCTTGGCCGACCGCTTCATGCCAGCTCTTGATCCGGCCGCGAAGTGCTGCATCGGCTTGCGGCGCCAGCGAATAATCGACCAACGTATCGATGCACTGCGGCCACTCTTGCACCAGCATGGTCAGGATGGCGGCCGAAACTTTGAGCCTCGCACCGGTCCCGATAAGAATCAAGCCACCTACGCGCTCCGGCCGGGAGAGCGCGTACGCCATTGCTATCGCGCCGCCAAGGGAGTTTCCGGCGATAACCGGGCGCGTGGACTCCGGCAGCTTACAAACGACCTCCAGCCATTCGGTGTAGGCAGCGACGGACGATAGCGCTTCGCCGTGTGGATGGCCGGGCAGCACCAGGGCTCGGCAGCTCGGTAAGGCGTCCGTTTGAGGCTTAAAGCTGTCCGCGGTGTGGCCGGATCCGTGGATGCAGAGCAGCGTCGCCATTTTGCCGGCTTCAGGCGCTTTGGGCTGCACTCCCCCACGAGGTATCGTACAGACGTTCGATAAAGCTTGGGGGCTCACATGGCCATCGGACCCTCCTTCTCGACCGGACTCTTGTTGCCCGTCCCGGGCTTACAGCCGCAGTCCGACGCTTTGGAGCGAAGCCGGTACGAGGACCTCGACCTTTGGTCGTGTCCTTTCGTGGTCGTTGATATCGAAACGACCGGCAGCGTCGCGGGTCGCGACGGTCTGACGGAGATCGGCTTGGTCGATGTCTGCGAAGGGCGCCTGAGCCGGCAATGGCGCTCTTTTGTAAACCCCTCCGCGCCGATCCCGCGCTTCGTCTCCAATCTGACGGGCATCACGGATGAAATGGTCGCCGGAGCGCCGGCGGTCGGCGAGGTCTTGCCGGCCGTGCGCGAATTCGTGGGCGACGCAATAGTCGTCGGTCACAACGTGCATTTCGACGTGGGGTTTATCGATTTCGAACTTCGGCGCCACGGTCATCCAAGGCTTGAAAACCCCCGGGTCGACACCTTGACGTTGGCACGTCGCACGATCGGAGAGGTTTTCAACTACAAACTCGGTACGCTGACGCGCGAGTTGGGCATCGACGTGGAGCGGCATCATCGCGCTCTGGCCGATGCCGCAGCGACCGCGCAGCTGCTCGTTCACTGCGTGAAGAAACTGGAAGATTCCGGCGTGTTCACCTACGGGGCATTGCGGGAGTTCCTTCGTATCCGCCCGCCCGCGCGCAAACGGCCGGTTCGCAGCTTCGCCAACGTGGCTCAGTTGCCGGTCTGGACTTCGACGTTGATAGAAGATCTGGCAGCCGTGCCGGCCGGCCCGGGCGTTTACTTGCTGCGCGACGCGAGCCGCGCGGTCGTGTACGTCGGCAAATCGCGCAATCTGCGCCGCCGGGTCCGGACGTATGCCACGGCAGGCAAAGCTGTGGGGGCCAAGATGAGCGCCTTGCGCGCCACCGTCGCCTCCTACGATTGTTTGCGGACGGGCTCGGAGCTTGAGGCTTTGCTTTTGGAATCCGAGCTCGTGAAGGCCCACGATCCCCCATACAACGACCGGCTGCGCAATTTTCGAACATTCGCGTTTATAAAAGTCGAGAGGTCTCCGTACGGCCGCATCATGGCCACCACCCGGCTGGCGGCGGATGGGGCCTTGTACTTCGGTCCCTACCGCAGCATGGAAAGCTCGCGCGCTGCGGTCTCCGCGCTGCAAGACGCCCTGGATTTACGCGGAGCGAGCGACGCTGAGCAAATCCACGGCAAGCCGCCGCCGGCGCAATACGATGCGCAGATCGAACAGGCCATCGCCTGCATTCAAGGTTCTGCCGACGACGTGCTGCTGGCAGTCGCGCGGCGGCGCGACGAAGCTGCGGCGCGGGGTCGCCTCGACGTCGTCGAAAGGGAGGACAGACGGCTGGACCGTCTGCGGCGATTGCGCGAGCGACAAGCCCGCCTGGAATACGTGACCGGGCTCAACCTCCTCGTCCTCGCGCCGTCGATCGATCCAAGCGAGGAGTCTTGCTTCCTATTTTGCGGCGGCCGCCTTGCCGCCCGCCAGCAGTTGCCCCGACGTTTGCGCGGCCGGACGGTCGCGCGCAAGCTGTTGGCAACGATGTTGGCTGATAGCTGGCGGCCTGAAGATGTGCAGCACGGCTTTGCCCGCCAGGAAGAGATCGACCAGCTGTACATCTTGGCGGCTTGGTTCAGCGGCCGCCGGGAGGGCCTTTGTTACATCGAGTTGCCCGGCCGCCGGCCGCGGGGGGATGAGGCTGCCGGCTGGGCCGACGCGATCCTCGACGGCGATCCTGTCACCTGACGGAGGCGAAAACCCGGCCTTGCGCGTATTTAAGGAATCATGGCGCGCTGGATTTCGGTTACGATTGTCATTCTCAGTTTCGTCATGGCCTGGGTGCTTCCCGCGGGCGCTATCCCTCACGCGACGACGCCGCTCAGCGAACAGACGGAAGGCCGACTCATACCCGCCGGGACGTTGATCCGCATCGCCATGCTGCAGAGCATTTCGTCTGCCTACTCGAGAGCGGGCCAAGCCTTCCGGTTCCGGATAGTCGACGATGTGAGGAGCGGCAATCGCATCGCCATTCCCGCCGGCACGACAGGGAGCGGCAAAGTCATCGAATCACGCCCAGCCCGCGCCGGCCGGGAAGATGGGCGCTTGCATGTGGATTTCGATCCGCTGGCTCTGAGGGACGGAACCAAAGTCGACGTCGCGATCACGCAGCAAAGCTTAGTAGCAGATGAAAACCTGCACAACGGCATGGCCGGTTCGCTCGAGCAAGTCGCCGACATGGCTATTCCCGGGTTTTTCTTGATCGATTTCTTACGGCGCGGCGACAACGCGACGCTGGCGGAAAACTCCCCCTTTCACATCGGCGTCACCGTTGACGCCTTTCTCACAAACTGACCTAAAGCGCGGCGGCTTCACTTGGCCGCCGTTTGCGTCTCGCGCTCGAGGCGGTGAAGTCCTAGATCTGATGGGTTGAGCGGGCTCGGACGACCGAGTTCCTCAACACGCCGATTTCCTCGATGTCGATCTCAATCGAGTCGCCATCTTCTAGCGGCCCGACACCGCTTGGCGTCCCCGTCCCGATGACGTCCCCTTCCTCCAGCGTAAACGCTGCGCTGATATACTCGATCAACGCCGGCACGTCAAAAACCATGTTGCACGTATCGGAGTCCTGCGCGAGACGGCCGTTGCGGCGCGTGCGCAGCCGCAAATTCGCCGCATCGAGTCCGCTTGCGATGCAGGGGCCGATCGGGGCGAACGTGTCGAAACCCTTGGCTCGAGCCCACTGTCCGTCGGCTCTCTGTAGATCGCGCGCCGTCACGTCATTCAGCAATGTGTAGCCCCAGATGACTTCTCCGGCGCTCTCGCGAGGCACGTTGCGGCAACGTCGCCCGACGACGACCGCGAGCTCGCCCTCGAATTCAACGCGCGCGCTTTGCTTGGGGAGCTCGATTGTTCCCTCAGGGCCGAGGACCGCAGAAGGAGGTTTAAAGAACAGCAGCGGTTCTTTCGGCAGCGTGCTTCCCATTTCGGCGACGTGGTCCGCGTAGTTGCGGCCCACGCAGACGATCTTACCAGGCGAGCACGGCGCAAGCAGCCGCACCTCGGACAGCTGCCAGCGCTTTCCGCTCGCCGTGACGTGATGGTCTTCCCACGTTCCGGTATGCTCGGTCCGATCGGCGACAAAACGAACGTATTTCAATTGCTCAGGTGCGCTGGGTCAATGACCCCCCGCGAGGCACGAACGGTGCGGCGATGGCCAATCCGCGCGGATTATTGATGGAGCGGAGGGCGCCGAACCAAAGCAGCGCGACCGTTAACGCGTCGCGCAGGAGGATAAAGATCCAAGCGACCGCTCCCGGAGCGTTCAGCTTCGTGAGCGCGACGAAAGAGTCGATGCATGCGATCAGAATGCCGGCGCTGAGCGCGGCCCAGGTGACCGGCGCAGTCGGCATTGCCAGATGTGACGGCACGGCGGAACGCATGGCCCGCAGCGTCGAGCGGCCGCCGAAAAACCCGATGACAAGCGCGAGGATCAGTCCGATGGCGACGACGGTACCGAAAAGCACGAGGTTCAGCGCTGCGCTTTGAGCCGTGGCGTGGGCGGCGATATGCACGGCGGCTGCGCTGAGCGCGGCCCGTAAAACCCAGAGCACCGCAATATAAAGCCCGGCTTGCACGGCGACGGCAAGCGCATAAATGATGGAAAGCCGGCGCACGACATGGCCGCGTACGGACGGCGGCATGGGCGGCATGGTCGACATGCATGCCGCGTTCGCTTCGATGACGGGCGTCTCTTTCTGGACGCCGAACATGCAGACGAAGAACGCCGAGAAAAGGCGGCCGGCGCCGCGTCGCAAATATGTCGTTCATCGGTATGAACCGTTCCTATGATTTTTGCGTGCTCGGTGCGGGCAGCGCCGGATACAATGCTGCTGTGGCAGCCCGCAAGCTGGGGAAATCCGTCGCGCTCGTCGATGGCACCGGTCAGTTGGCCGGCCTGTGCATTCTTCGCGGCTGCATGCCATCGAAGGCATTGCTGCGATCCGCCGACATCGCCTATTTGGTGCGCACCGCCACCCAAGTCGGCATCCAACCGCTTGGTTTTCGCGCCGATGTGCCGGCCATCGTCCAGCGCAAGGACCGCATGATCCGAGAATTCGCGGAAGAACGTACCGCCGGCATAATGACTTTCCCGTTTTTTGCCGGGACGCCGCACTTCGTTTCTGCAGATCAGTTGGCGGTGAACGGCGACGTCATTTCCGCGGACCGGTTTCTCGTCTCCACGGGCTCCTTGGTGAGCGTGCCGGACATTCCCGGGCTTTCGGAGACGGGTTATCTCACAAGCGATGACGTCTTGGACTTGACCAGCCTGCCCGCGAGCATCGTCGTTCTGGGGGGCGGGGCGGTGGCGTGCGAGCTTGCCCAGTATCTCGCGCGCTTGGGCGTCCACACAACGGTTTTGCAGCGCAGCCGGACGCTGCTGTCGAGTGAGGATCCCGAAGTCGGTGAAGCGGTTCGCGCGGCGTTTGAGAGAGACGGGATCAGAGTCTTGACCGGCGTCCACGTCCGTCACGTCGAGCGCGACGGCTCTAGGAAGCGGATCGTCGCTGATGTCGACGGTATCAGCGAGAGATTCGAGGCCGACGAGTTGTTCGCCGCATTGGGCAGACGCCCGAACGTCGAAGGTTTCGGCCTGCAGGCTGCCGGCGTCGAGTACGATTTTTACGGGATCAAGGTAGACACGTATCTGCAGACTTCGAATCCGCGAGTCTACGCCGCGGGCGATGTGACGGGCTTTAGCCGCGAACTCGTCCATCTTGCGGTGTACGAGGGAGAGCTTGTCGCTCGCAATGTGTTCGATGAAGCCAAACGCAAGCCCGTCGATTATGAACTGTACGGCTCCCGAGCGATCTTCACCGAGCCGCAGGTCGCGATCGCCGGCAGAAACGAACGTGAGTGCCGGGAGCGCGGAATCGAATTCATCTCCGCCACGTATTCGTTTCGCGATCACGGCAAGGCCATCGTTGCCAACCTGACGGACGGCTTCGTGAAGATGCTATCGACTCGACAAGGCCGCATCTTGGGGATCACTTACGTCAGCGCCGAAGCATCCGATCTCATCGCGGAAGCCATTGCGTTGATCCATTTCAAAGCCACTGCCAAAGACGTTTTGGATATGCCGCACCTTCATCCGACCATGGCCGAGATACTGACGTACCCAGCCGAGATGCTGGCGGAGCGGGTGCCAGCGACGTAGGCGTGAGAGTTCCGAAGCAGGCGCGGCATCCGCTCTACGAAGACCCGCGCCTCTACGATTTGGCTTTCGGATTTCGCGACATCGCAAGCGAGTGTTCCGGCATGCTCGCCATCGCCGACCGCCACGGCGTTGGTCGGCCTCGCAGCGTCGTCGACATCGCCTCCGGGCCGGCGCACCACCTGCGGGAGTTAGCCCGGCGCGGCCTGGTGGCGCACGGGATCGAGCTGAACCGGGAAATGCTCGCGTACTCGCGCAGCCTGTGCCGCGACGAGAACATAAAGCTGGACCTGCGCCACGCCGATATGCGCTCATTTCGGCTAGGTGCGGCGGTCGATTTGGCGATCTGCCTCTTCGATTCGTTCAGCCACTGCACGAGCGACGGTGATGCCGTGGCAACGTTGCGATCCGCCGCTGCCGCGCTCCGCCACGGTGGGCTACTGCTGCTCGAGCTGACCCATCCCGGCGATTATTTCGGAACGACGGGCAAGCGAACCAGCAGCCGCTGGACCCAAAGCTATCCGGAAGCGCTTTTGAAGACCCGGTTTTCAACCACGCGAATCGATCCGATCGAGGAAACCTACGTGGCGAGCATGACCATAGACGTTCGTTTTCCAAACGGACGCGCGCCAAAACGCATTACGGATCGCCAGCTTCACCGTATGTGGCTGCGCGGGAGCCTGCGGCACGTCGCCCAAGCCAGCGGCGCGTTCGACATCGTCGGATGGTACGGTGATCTACATCCCAGCATCGCTTTGACGCCGGCAGATGGCGCATGGCGCATGGTGGCCGCGCTGCGGCGCCGGTGAACGTGTTTCGCTCTCCGGCGCGCAGGCAGCAACGATTTTGCCGAAGCCGAAAGCCGAGCGCCTGTGGTGCCTGCGGATCATGATGAATCGCCTCGTGTGATGATGTCACGAGCGCGGGCAAAGACGCCGTCCAGCATAGCCTCGCTGAGCTTTCCGGTGTTTGTGTTTTGGCGGCTCGGGTGGAAGCATGCCATGGCTGTGATGGTGGTGTTTGTGCCGCCGGCGCTGACATCGAACTCGGCCGCGTGAGCAAAGCGCGGACGGGGGCGCGGCAGCGCATACCCGCGCTCCCTGAGGCGAGCGAGCATCGTGTCGAAGCCGATTTTTCCTAGACCGACGGCGACGCGGACCTGTCTCAGCAAGGCGAGCTCCGCGCGCATGTGAATCGCGCAGCGCGCCAACTGAACCGGGGTCGGTTTGTTCTGGGGCGGCGCGCAACGCAAGGCGGCGGTGATGAACGCATCCTTCAGTCGGTAGCCATCGTCGGCGTGACGTGAGAAGGGCGTGGTGGAAAATCCATAGCGATAGAGCGAACGGGCCAGCCATGCGCCTGACGAATCACCGGTAAACATCCGTCCGGTCCTGTTTCCTCCATGCGCGGCCGGCGCCAATCCGACTATCAATAACCGAGCGCCCGTTCCGCCAAGGCTCGGAAGCGGCTTGCCCCAGTACGGCTCGCCCGAGAACTCCTTTTTCCCGCGCGCCGCCACCTCCGCGCAATAGCGGCGCAATTCCGGGCAGCGCGTGCATGCGATGGTGTGGCGTCGCACGATGGAAAGGCTGTCGGCGGCCCGCATCAATCCGTCAGTCCGCGGCCGCCGTTAGCGCGGGTCCCGACGCCGCCATGCGCCTGGGTCGCGCTGCGAAGACGACCACGATGGCGACTGCCGAAACGTATGCGAGTACGCGAAAACAATCGTCGAATGCGGCGATCGTCGACTGTTGCAAGATGGTGAGTTGGAGAGCCTGCAGGGCTTGCTGGTGCGCGAGCGTCGGGTCGCTGCCGGCTCGCGACTGGAACGCCGATTGCAGTGCCTCTAAGCGCTTCGTAGCTTCCATGCTGAACGAAGTGATGGATTCGCCGAACCGCTCGCTGTGAAAGATCTGACGTTGTACGACGAGCGAGCCCAGAGCCGCGATAGCAAGCGACCCACCAAGGGTCCTCGTCAGGTTGTAAAGGGCCGAGGCCGAGGTCATGAGCAAGGCGAGAGCGACGATGGGCACGTTGACGGATCCAGCGCCAGGTCAGGTTATCGGTCAGCCAGCCTCCCAAGGTGGGTCCGATAATGGGTCCCAGGATTGAACCGGAGCCGAAGATCGCCGTCGCCAGCGCCGTCTGTTCCGGCGGGAACGCTTCAAGCATGATCGAAAAAGACACCGGCAGCAGCGCCCCGCCGCCGATCCCCTGCAGGATGCAGAAGAAGACCAGCGACGGCAGGCTTCAGGAGCTCCCGCATAGCATCGAAGCTGCGACGAACGCCAGCTGACTGAACATGTAATAGCGTTTGATCCCCACCAAATTGCTGAGCCAGCCCGTCATGGGGATGATGATGACGTTGCTGATGAGATAGCCGGTGAGTACCCATGTGATCTGATCGATGTCCGCGCCGAAAGCCGCCTGGATGTTCGGCACGCTGACGTTGACGATGGTGGAATCTAAAATCGCGGTGAGTGCGCTGATCATGACGGCCGCCGCGATCATGTAGCGGTTGCCCGTGATGCGCCGCTCGTCGGAGCGCTTTTGCATGGTCTCCGTCGTTATTTAGCGCGGATGTGCCGCGCCCTTCAAGGGCGCCTGCGGTGGCGATCCGAACCAAGATCCATGGCGACAAAACCATCGCTCGTCCGGCTCCAGCGGGCGGGCGACCGCTATTTCGGCGAGCATGGTTGGCTGCGCACGTATCATTCCTTCAGCTTCGCGGATTATTACGACCCGGCCAATGTCGGCTGGGGCGCTCTTCGTGTTTTCAACGATGATAGAGTGGCGCCGAGGCGGGGATTCGCGACGCACTCGCATCGCGACATGGAGATCATCACGTACGTGTTGGAAGGAAACCTCAAGCACGAAGACAGCATGGGAAGCGCAGGCATGGTCGGTCCTGGAGGCGTGCAGTATATGAGCGCCGGAACGGGCGTGGCGCACTCCGAGTTTAACGGCTCGCCGGAACGCTGGCTGCATTTCATCCAGATGTGGGTTCTGCCGGCCCGGCCGGGCGTTGAGCCCGCGTACGGCCAGCTGGACTTCTCCGTTCAAGACAGGCTGGATAAATGGCTCACCATTGCCGCAGGGCCGGCGTCCGGAGCGCCCATCACATTGTCGCAAGACGCGACCTTTAAGGTTAACAGGCTTGAATCCGAGCGCGTTAGTCATCGGTTTGATGAAGGCCGGCTAGGGTTTGTCTTTGCGGCCGATGGGAACGTGACGGTTGGCGAGGAGCGATTGAGCGCGGGCGACTCCTTGCGCGTCAGCGGACCGAAGACTTTGGAGCTGACCGGCCACGGGGAGATATTGCTTTGGGATATTCCGCCGGCAGGGGCCACGGACCGCTAAGCCGTGCTCGCATTCTAGTGCATTCGCTGGCCCTACCATGCATCACGTACATCGTCGTACGTAGGGACGAACCCTAGTCAACCGTATCCCGTGAATGCAGCCGGACCTTTAGGTCCGTCCGTCCGACCGGGAACGCCGTGTCAGAACGTTGCACGCATACCGATCAAATCCGCAAGGTAACTCCGAGCGCCGACGGCTGCGAGGATTGTCTGAAGGTGGGCGACGACTGGGTCCACTTGCGCCTTTGCCAGACCTGCGGCCATGTGGGGTGTTGTGATTCTTCGAAGAACCGACACGCGAGCAAGCATTACCATAAAACGAAGCACCCAATCATAAAGTCTTTCCAGCCCGGTGAGGACTGGATGTGGTGCTTCGCCGACGAGATGGTCGTCGGGTAACTGCGCGGTCGGAGCGGCTGAGGACGCAGGAGATTTCATGTCAAAGCGCTGCATGGCGCGTGTTGCTGCAGTCTTGTTCAGTTTTGTGCTGGCCCTTATTCCTAAGGGTTCGGTCGCGAACGTGCAACCTGGTTCGCCGGCCATCAAGACGGCTGATATTGGGAACGGCATCACGCTTCACTACGTCGAGCAAGGCAAGGGAACCCCGGCCGTCTTCGTCCACGGCTCGCTCAGCGACGGCGGCTACTGGGCCGACCAGCTAGAGCCGTTTAGCGAACGGTACCGTGCGATCGCGTATAGCCGGCGCTACGACTTCCCGAACACGAACCCGACTCGGGCCGGATATTCGGCGATCGTCGATGCCGACGATCTCGCAGGGTTGATTAACACTCTTCGTCTCGGCCAGGTCGTCGTTATCGGCCATTCCTACGGTGCCTTGACGGCTCTGTTTCTCGCGCACAGACATCCGAAGCTCGTTCGCGCCCTTGTTTTGGCCGAGCCACCCGCAGTATCGTTATTGTCCGACTTGCCGGGCAGGCAGCACGCGATGGGCCTAGCGATGCTGGCGGACATTCGCCGCCGCATGGTGCTTCCTATGAGAGCAGACTTTCACAAAGGCGACAGAGAAGCCGGAATCCGAGCGTTTATGGCTTACGTCTTCAACGATCCCCACGCCTGGGATAACATGTCGCTCGCTGCGCGTCGCGAGACCTTGCGCGACGCGCATGAATGGGATGTGATGCTGACGACCGGCACTTTATTCCCGGACCTGCGGCCCGCCACGGTCAAAAGAATAACCGCGCCTGTGCTGCTGATGTCCGGCCGGAAATCCTATCCGTTTCTGCGGGCCATCGACCAGGAATTGGCGCTCCTGCTTCCTCACAATCAGAACGTCGTCTTCGCTGAAGCGGGCCATCAGATGTGGGTCCAAGAACCGGACGAATGCCGCAGGGATGTGGAAGCATTTCTCCGTCGCAATAACGTTCCTTAACATGCAGTCGGACGGAGCCGTTCGCGCGGCGTCCGCCCGAATCCCAATGTCTCTGATATTTCCAATCAGACTATCTCACGAGCAGCCCATGCTGCGGCCGCAGCAATCGCATACGTAGCACGTCCCGTTACGCCGGGTCAGCGAGCCACAGACGTCGCACATCGGAGCATCGCCCATCAATCCGGCCATTTGCGCTTCGCGCGATCGAATTGCATTGAGTTGTGCGCCCAGCTCTGCCGATGGCTGGTGGCTGACGGGACTCGCCTGCGATCCGGTTGGCGCTTTTAGGCGATTGGTGGGAGCTTCCGCGCCGTGGGCGTCGGGCTGGGCCCGGTCCGCCCCATGAGCATCGGCGGCTTGTTGTGCGCTGACGTTCGCGTCGAACCTCGCCTGCGCCGCCTCTTCGTGGTGCGTCTCATCGACGTCGCGGTCCTCGGGCTTCACTTGGACAAAATCGGTGCGTCCCAGATATTCCATGCCCAAGACGCGGAAAATATAGTCGACCACGCTCGTGGAGTGCTTGATGTTCGGATGATCGACGAAACCGTTAGGCTCGAAGCGCGTGAAGACGAACTTGTCGACGAACTCTTCGAGCGGCACGCCGTACTGCAAGCCGATCGATACAGCTATGGCGAAGCAGTTCATCAAGCTGCGGAACGAAGCGCCTTCCTTGTGCATGTCGACGAAGATCTCGCCGAGGGTGCCATCGCCGTATTCGCCGGTCCGCAAGAAGACGGTATGCCCGGCTATTTTGGCTTTTTGGGTCCACCCGCGGCGTTTTGCCGGCAAGCGGTTGCGCTCGATCGCCTTTGCGAATTGGCGTTTGAAGTCCGTATTCGTGGCGTTCGCCAGAATGCGCTGGGCGGCGGCTAAAATCTCGTCGGGGCGCAGTTCCTCCGCCCGCCGGTCCCGGGCGGCGGTGAGCTGCTTGTCGAACTCTTCGGACAAAGCCAACTGCCGGTCGTCCGAGCGATCGCTCGTCTTGTCGGATCCCTTGTTCGAAAGCGGCTGCGAAAGTTTGGACCCGTCACGATAGAGCGCGATCGATTTCACGCCTAGATCCCACGAACGCATGTAGGCTTCTTGGATATCGGCGACGGTCGCTTCGTTGGGCATGTTGATCGTCTTGCTGATCGCTCCGGAGATGAACGGCTGGGCGGCCGCCATCATGCGAACGTGCCCCATATGGGCGATGAATCGCCGCCCGAGCTTGTCGCATTTGTTTGCGCAGTCGAAGACGGCGTAGTGCTCTTCCTTTAGATGCGGCGCGCCCTCGACGGTCATCGTGCCGCAGATGTAGTAGTTGGCGGCGTCGATCTGGTCCCGGCTGTAACCAAGCGCCGCCAGTAAATCGAAATCCACTACCGCGTACTGCTCCGGGCTGAATCCCAGGCGCTGCATCGTCTCTTCGCCTAGCGACCATTGG
The DNA here is from genome assembly GCA_014304875.1 of Vulcanimicrobiota bacterium. Lineage (GTDB taxonomy): Bacteria > Vulcanimicrobiota > Vulcanimicrobiia > Eremiobacterales > Eremiobacteraceae > Mawsoniella > Mawsoniella australis. The sequence continues at coordinate 186 of JACRUD010000069.1, read as the reverse complement.
TTGAAGGCGAAACCGATCTCGAAAACCGTCGGCAACGACTTTTCGATTTTCTGGATGTCTTCTTCCGTGAAGCCGCGAGCGGTCAACGTCTCCGCGTTGACGTACGGCGCTCCGTACAGCGACCCGGATCCTTTCGCTTAGCGGATCACGTCCTTGACCTGCTGTTGGGTATAGCCAAGGTGGCGC
>JACRUD010000184.1 GCA_014304875.1 Vulcanimicrobiota bacterium | reverse complement strand
CGCCGAGCGGGCGTACGGCACGCTGGAGATATCGGAACGGCACCGCCATCGATTCGAGTTCAACAATAGGTACCGCGAGATTTTCGAACGCCACGGGATCGTTTTTTCTGGTCTGTACGCGGATGCCGATCTAGTGGAGATGATCGAGTTGCCTTCACACCCGTGGTTTGTGGGAACCCAAGCTCACCCGGAATTTAAGTCGCGACCCACGCGTCCTGCGCCGCTGTACGTAGGCTTCATAGACGCATGCATCCGATATGCCAAAGCTGCCGAATCGCCGCTGTCCCGCGAAGGTCTTCGCGCCGGAGTCGGCGCCTAGGCGGTGGGATCGGGAGTCCAGCCGGCTCTCCCTTGGCGATTCTCCGTTTTTAGACCCGGCTGAACTTCATGCGCGCGGCTGAAGTCACGTTCGTGGTGTTGACGAGAAACGAGGCGACCCGCATTCGCGCCTGCTTAGAGTCGATACCGCCTGGGGCACCTGTCTTGATCTACGACGCCGAGTCGACCGATGGGACTCGTGATTTGGCCCGCGCCTTTGGAGCCGACGTGGTGGTCGCTCCCTGGCGAGGGTTCGTTGAGGCTCGTCGCCGAGCCGCTGCGCTCGTGCGGACTGCGTGGACCTTCATGCTGGATGCCGATGAGGCGATCACGCCAGAGCTCGCGGCGGAACTCTCAGCGCTTGAGGCGGCTGCACCCGTCGAAGCCTTCTCGGTTGCCAGGCGTAACGTCTTCTGCGGTCGCTGGATCCGAGGAGCCGGTTGGTGGCCGGATCGGCTGCTGCGTCTGTTTCGTACCGGGCGGGCGTCATTATCCGCGCGCCCGGGCGCGCTCCATGAGGTGTGGCGCGTGAGCGGAAGGTGCGGCCTTTTGCGAAGTCCCGTCGAGCACCGATCGTATCGCTCGCTCTCCGAGTACGGAGAGAAATTCCATCGTTATACCAGCTCTGAGGCCGCGGCGGCGCCAAGTTCCTTGGGTGGCGCCATCATCGGCTGGGCGGTCGCGCCGGCTCGCGCTTTCTGGCTGCTCGCTGTCCGCGGTGGAGCGCGCGATGGGTGGCGGGGCGTTTTCATCGCCTTCGCCAGCGCGGCCTATCCGGCGGTGGTGGCGACAAAAGCACTGCTGCGCCGTCGCGAAAATTAGGGTGCGGCGCATTCAGGTCGTGCTTGACGCTCGTCTCACGCGGCACATGTCGGTGGGAATGAAGACGTACGTCCGAGAGCTCGTCGCCCGTCTTCCCGCGGTGGCTCCTGATCTGACCTTCGTGGCGATAACGAACAGCGACCTGACGACCGATGCCGCGACGGTGCGGATCGCCGAGGATCGTGCCGCAAACGCGTCGTGGGGCGAGCAATGGACCTTGCCGCGGGTTATCGCGAGGCACGCGGGCGCTCGCGACAGCAGCATCGCGCACTTCATGTCCGTGTACGCGCCCCGCCGGTCGCCCATCCCTTACGTCTACACGATCCACGATCTGATACACAAGCGATACCCTCGCTACTTCTCTTGGAAGATTCCGCTGTTTTACCGATTCGTCGTCCGGCACGTCGCAGCGCGAGCGGCTTTCGTCCTGACGGATGCGCGCGCGACGCTTCCCGATCTGCAGTGCTTTCTCGGCGTGCCGGCGCCACGCGTTCGGGTGGTGCCGCTGGGCGTTTCCCAAGCGTACGCGCTCGATGACGCCGAACGGCTGCGCTGTGCCGCAATCGCAAGGCGGACCCATCGGTTGGACCGGCCCTACGTGATGTACGCCGGCAACCATCGTCGCCATAAGAACCTTGAGACGCTCTTCAAGGCATGGTTGGCCTTGCGGCAGCCCTGCGACTTGGTGCTCACCGAAGAAGGCGCGCTCCCGTTCGATGTGTCGGCCTACCGCAGCGACTGGGGAAACGTTCGTTTCGTCGGCCACGTCACCGAACGAAAGTTAATAGAGCTGTATGCCGGCGCGAGCGCCGTCGTCCAGCCGTCATTATTCGAAGGATTCGGGCTGACCGTGGTAGAGGCGATGGCGTGCGGCAGCCCTGTCGTCGTCGCGCGCACCTCCGCCCTTACGGAAGTGGCCGGTGATGCCGCTCTCTCATTTGATCCGCTGCAAAGCGACGAGTTGACTCAGTCGATGCGCGCCTTGTTATCCGATTCGGCTTTCGCCGAAGGTCTCCGTCGCGCCGGCAGGCTGCGCGCCGAGGCGTTTACCTGGGACGCCACGGCGACGCAAACCGCCGCCTCGTATCGGGAGGCGCTTGAGTTTGCGTGGGGACGGACCTGAAGACTCGCGGCCTTCCGCGTCGCCAAGCAATGCATGCGCAGGGGCAATGTCGCCAGGTCTGCGAATCACGCGTCGTGCGCAACTTTATCTCTCGCGGTCTACGCGCGCTGACCGTAACGGCGGCGGCCTTTGCCCTAGCGGCTGCGACGCCCGCCGTGGTCGTCGACGGCGTCAGGCTCGGACCCGGTTCGACGCTGGTTGTGCGCGGCAAAGTATACGTGGCGCTGCGACCGGTGGGGCGGGCGCTGGGAGCAGACGTGAGCTACGATGGAAAAGCTCATCGGGTGACGGTGACCACGGTGTTGCGCCAGGTCATCCTGCGGATGGGCGACCCCGTTGCGCTAGTCAACGGAGAACCAGAGCAGCTGGATGCGTCGGCCCAAATCGTGAACCATCAGGTGGCTCTTCCCTTACGGGCTTTGAGCGCCGCGCTTGGCGCCGACGTCCGTTACGACGACAAGGCCCGACAAGTTGTCGTATCCAGCAAAGTCTCTTCAGCGCCGATCGCGCAGGGGGGGCGCGCCCAAAGTTCGGCCGCGAGCACTTTGGAGGGCACGATCACTAGCGTTCGACTGGACGAGCCGCCTCCCACGGTTCAGATGACGGTCAACGGCGTGCCGTACAACGTCTCGGTTCCCGAGCAGACACGCGTGAGCTTTCGCGATACGCACGGGGGTCTAACGCAAACAGGACAGGTCTCCCAAGTCCGCCCCGGTGACACGCTGATCGTCACGTTGGGCCCATCAGGCGCCGTGGTCTCGGTCGCCGACATCTACGCAGGGTTCAACGGAACGATCGCCAGCGCGGCGGGCACGAGCATGGTATTGACTAATGGAAAAGTGGTCATCGGCGATGCGACCGACACCAGTGTGACGCTCAACGCCCGACAAGCATCATTCGCCGAGTTGAAAAGCGGTGACTTGGTGACTGTTCGAGCGGATCCAAGGACGGGAAAGGTGCGCGACATCGTTGCGCTGACGCCGGGCGGCATCGCGACCTCGGCCACCGCGACTGCACGGCCCGGCTCGCAAGCCGGCACCTCCCTACGCATCGAGGCGGTCAACGACGGCAACGTGCGCGGTCTGCGCCAGGGGCAGCTTTTGCACGTGTCCGCCATGGGGACGCCGGGAGCACGCGCCTGGTTCGATCTCAGCAATTTCATCGTCGGGAATCCCATGCGCGAAGTCCGTTCCGGACGCTACGAGGGCGAGTATGCGGTGCAGGCTGGGACGAATATTTTGGGCGCGCCCCTGATCGTTCGGCTCGACAAGGACGGCCAGAGCGTGCAGGCGCAAGCATCCGAGCCGGTCGACATAATCACCACGCCGCCTGCGATCAAGGACACCGCACCCGCTCCGAGTTCCCGCGTGAACAATCCGCGTCCGAACATCTACGCGACGTTCTCCACTCCCGGCGACGCCGGTATGGATGTGGGCAGCCTGCGCATTGCCGTCAACGGCAAAGATGTGACGGCTCAAGCGGCACGGACTCCACAGTTCGTGGCCTACTACCCGCCATCGGAGTTGAGTCCCGGACCGGCGACCGTCGAGATACGGGGAAGCGACGCGGCCGGTAACGCGGTCACGTTCCAGTGGTCGTTCGTCATAGCACAGAGATGAGCCGCGCAGGCGCCGATTTAGCGTCCCGATCGCGACCGGCCTTTGCTGTTTGCGGCGCGGGCGTCCGGGATGGCTGAAGACTGCGTCTTCTGCGACATCGTGGCGGGGAAAATCCCGACAGAGTATCTGTATGAAGACGACACGGTGCTCGCGTTCGCGGATCTGCGCCCGATCGCACCGCATCACGTCCTCATCATCCCGAAAGCCCATCGCGACACGCTGGTCCATGCGGCGACGGAGAAGGACGGCGAACTACTGCTGGGCAGATTGCTCAAAGTCGCGGCTCAATTGGGGGGGGCGCGGCTCGAGACGGACGGCGGTTACCGCATCGTCGTGAATAACGGGCCGGCGGCCGGACAGACCGTCTATCACTTGCACGTGCACCTCTTGTCGGGCCGGCACTTCGGCTGGCCTCCAGGGTAAGTTTGACCCGAAGAGCGGGACAGCAGAGCCGCTTCCGTTAATTTGCAGTCCGCAAGGTCGGTCTCAAGCTTCGACGAAAACCGATGAACTGGATGCGGCCGATGCTATGCGGAGGTGCGGGCAACGGCCCGCATCGATCTGTAACAGTGCAGCGGAGAGGGGGTGTGCGATCGCATGGAGACAAGAGTCGGACCGAATGAGTCGATCGAGAGCGCTCTCAAACGCTTTAAGAAGATGTGCCAGAAGTCCGGAGTTTTGGCGGAAGCGCGCCGTCACGAGCACTACGAGAAGCCGAGCGTCCGTAAGAAGAAGAAGTCTGCCGCGGCGCGCAAGCGGCGCACCTGAGCGAACCTCGAGAAATGGGCGGTGATGCACGCCGCCCGAGTCGTCCATGACGATCGCCGACCGGCTCAGTTCCGATCTTAAGATGGCCATGAAAGCGCGCGATGCCGAGCGCATGGCAACGTTGCGCATCGCGATCTCCGCGCTCAACTATCGGCGCATCGAACGGACCGTGGATTTGTCCGAATCAGAGCAGCTTGAGGTGTTGCGCAAGCAAATAAAACAGCGCGATGATTCCATCGCCGAATACAGGCGTGGCAAGCGCGATGATCTCGCCGACAAGGAAGCCCGCGAACGCGCCATTTTGCTGGAGTATCTGCCCGAGCAGATGGACGATCGCCAGCTGCGGCTCCACGTCGATGCCATCGTCGCAGAGCTGCCGTCCGGGGCGAGCGTCGGCGATGCGATGAAGGCAGCGATGCCTGCATTGAAGGATCGTGCCGCTGGCAAGGCGATCGGGGAGGCCGTACGAGACGCTCTAGCGGCGCGATCCGCCAAGTAATCGTCATAGCGCGCCTCGCGTTGCTGTCGTCATACGCGGCGTTCGCGTTCCTGTTTGTCGCATCGTCTGCCGGGGCCGCCCCCGCGGCGTCGGCCGGCGTCACCGTTGAAGTCGTCGACGTCGACGATACGATCGATGCCGGCATGGCCCACCGCGTAGAGCGTGCCGTCTCGCAGGCGCGCTCCAGCGGCGCTGGGGCTTTGCTCGTCGTGCTGAAGACCAACGGCGGAGTCGTGGACGACGCGAACGATATTCGCGACGCTCTCGGTCGGGATCCGGCGCTGCAGACGGTTGCGTTCGTCGCCGAGCGTGCATGGTCGGCCGGCGCCCTCATCGCGCTGGCGTGCGATAAGATCGTCATGGCGCCCGGCTCGAGCATGGGCGCCGCCGAACCGATACCCACCACGCCCAAGACCATTTCGGCTCTGCGCGCGGAGATGGTGGCGTTGGCAGAACAGCATCACCGCAATGCGGACATCGCGGCCGGCATGTCCGATCCGGACGTCGTCATACCGGGTCTCAAAACCAAGGGAACCATCTTGTCGTTGTCGCCCGGT
>JACRUD010000191.1 GCA_014304875.1 Vulcanimicrobiota bacterium | reverse complement strand
CTGTTGCTCCACCAGGTGGTCGATGATCTGTTCTTTTTCCCGAAGGTGGCCGAGCTGTGGTGGGTGCTCATGGGCGTCGGCGCAGCGCATGCCTGGCAGACGCAGTCGGTCGGTGAAGCGCAGCAAGACACCCACCTGCCCGTACGGCGCCGCCTCGAGCGATTCCAGCCTCGGGTAGCGCTCTGACGACGCGCAGCGGACTCAGTTCTGCCCCCTAATCAACTCGGCGGTTTCCTCAGTGCTTTGTTCGCCGCCACGTGGCTAGGGTTGTTGTGGTTCGCCGCTCCCATTTTCGGAGATCCGGACGACGAAACGATGCTTGCCGATCGCGCCTGCGGCGTGCTCGTGCTGGGCACCGCGATACCATTCGGGTTGGGGCTCCTCCATCTGCTTTACGGGCCCGCATGCTTGGCTGTCGCGCTGGCGTGCGCCGTCGCAGCAATGATCCGCGCGGGCTCGAAGGTCGTAAAAACTCCGCCGCCGCGTCGATGGTATGCGCTGCCGTTTTGCGCGACGTTGTTCGTCGCGATGCCGGCGCTCCAGCAGCCGCCGATGGACGGCGATACGCTTGCGTACCATCTGCCCAGCGCGCTCGCGTGGGTCCACGCGCACTCGATCTGGACGACTGCCACACGCTACTGGTGGTATCCCGGCGGTTCGGAGCTCTTCGCCGCAGGCATCGCCGCGGTGGGCGGCTGGTGGCTCGTCGGATTGGCGGGGACGTGCGCCGCTTTTGTGCTGGTCTTCCGGCTGACCGACTGGGGAATATCCCTCGGGACGCCTCAGTGGGTTGCGGCGAGCTTGGCCTCTGCGTTCGTCTGCACGGGCATCGTCGCCGCTCAGGCGGCGGACCTCCAGAACGACGTATGGCTTGCCGCCTTATTTGTGGAGGCGTTGTGGGTTGCGCATCATCGCTTGGGCGGCCGAATCTCGTCCCCCTGGCTTTTGCCCCTCGTCAAGCCGACGGGCTCTTTCTATGCATTGGTGGTCGTCTTTTGCCGGAGGAGACCCCTCGCGCTCGTCGCCCTGGGTCTCGCACCGCTTTGTGTCTGGCTGCTGCGCGACGCCCTCTTGTGGAGCCACGCGATCGTTCCACCAGCTTCTACCGCGACGCAGCGCATCTGGTCCACATCGATTGCCTCTCATGGACTACGCGGACTCGCCGTCCTTGGTCAGGCGCTTTGGCGAGCCGGCGCACCGACTATCGCATGGTTCTTTCTGCCGGTCGTCGGGCTGTTTGTTGGCCCGCTTCGCAGGGTGGCGATAGCGGGCACGGCAGCGACGGCCATATTTTGGCTGCTGCCTTTTGGTTTTAACAGCAGCGTGCCGCAGTTAGCCGGCGGCGATTCGCTACGTTTCGATCTGCCTGCGATGGCGACGGGCTGCGTGGTCGCCGCCGCGCTGGCCGCTCGCATGCCGCTGGCGGCGGGAATGTGCGCCCTTGCGGCTACTGCAGCCGGCGGCTGGCGCCTTGCAGCGATATTTTGGAACGATGCGGATTCCCATCGGACGGCCTTGCTTGTCGCCGCCGTCGCCGCGTGTGCGCTGCTCCCCAAGCCGAAGCAGACCGGCCTGGTCCTGGGCGCAGCGTTATGTATGGCGCTCGTCGATTGCGGTGTGCTTGCCGCCTCGCGAGCGTACTCATACTACGACGCATGGCTGCTTTCACCAAACGGTGTTGCGACGGCGGTATTCCCGTGGCTGACGAAAACGCAGCCGTCGGCTATCGTCGTCTGGAACCTGCGCGCCGGCGCGGTCGCGATGATGGCCAAAAAAACGACGGTGTACGATGCGCTCGACGCCGGCACTTGCGCTCAAGCGCGAAAGCTTGACGCGCTGCTCTTGCTCGGCACCGACCCTGACATCTCCGCGGCAATGCGACGCAGCCGCTTGGGGTCGGCTCGCGCATGCGGTTCTACGCGATACGAAGATCCGGCCGTGCTGGTCGTGCAACCACGCGGCAGTATTTAATGTCGTGAGGCGGCCCGTAGTGCGTGCGGCTCATTCATTTCCGGCCTTCGCAAAGGAATCGATCGTCCGCCGCAGTCCGTCCTCGAGGGAGACGCGTGGCTCCCAGCCCAGCAACTCTTTGGCGCGGGATATGTCCGGACAGCGCCGCGATGGGTCGTCCTGCGGCATCGGTCGCGCTTCGACGCGCAACGGAACTGCGGCGATGTCGCTGACGGTGTGCGCGAAGTCTAAAATCGTGCGCTCCTTCGGATTCCCCAGATTGACGATCACCCCGGTGGTGGCGGACGAGTCGGCGCAGCGGACGATTCCTTCGACCAGATCGTCGACGTAACAGAATGATCTGGTCTGCCGGCCGTCGCCGAAGATGGTCAACGCCGCGCCGCCGAGCGCCTGGGCGATGAAATTCGGCACAACGCGGCCGTCGGATCGCCTCATGCGAGGCCCGTAGGTATTAAAAATGCGGATGATGCGGCCGGGCAGGCCGTTGCTGCGCCAATATGCCATCACGAGCGCTTCGCCGAAGCGCTTTGCCTCGTCGTAGCACGAGCGGGGTCCGATGGGGTTGACGTTGCCCCAGTAGCTTTCGCTTTGCGGGTGTTGGAGCGGCTCGCCGTACGTCTCCGAAGTCGAAGCGTAAAGGAACTGCGCGCCCCAGGTCAGCGCGGCTTCGCAACAGTTCTGCGTGCCGATGCTGTTGACTCGCATAGTTTCAAGGGGGTAGCGAGCGTAGTCGACCGGACTGGCGGGCGACGCGAAATGCAAGACCAGATCGATGCCGCCAGAATCACTAATGGAGGCGGGCCAAGGCGCCGAAATGTCGCAATGGACGAAGCTGAAGCAAGGATGGCCTCCCGCCGCGATTAGATTCTCCATGTCTCCGGTGAGGAGATTGTCCATCCCGACGACGTTCCACCCGTCGTTCAGGTAACGGTCGACCAGATGTGATCCGATGAATCCGGCGGCGCCGGTTATGAGGACGCGCACGTCTAGCGTAAGGCCGGCATCAAGCGTCGATCCCCTAAGCCGACATAGATCAGTCCGCTGTCCTCGACTTTTCGCCGATCGTAAAGGCCGCGGCCATCGACGAGAATGGGAACGGCCATAAGCTTTTTGAGCATCGCGAAGTCGATATGCTTGTATTCGTTCCAGTCCGTGGCGACAACCAGCGCGTCCGCGTCGTTGGCGGCCTCATACGAGGTCGAAACGTATGCGATGCTGTCGCCGAGGAGGGCGCGCGCGCTTTCGACCGCTGCGGGATCGTGTGCCCGAACGATCGCGCCGTTCTCACACAGCCTGCGCGCCACGGTAATGGCGGGCGACTCTCGGATGTCGTCGGTGTTCGCCTTAAAAGCCAGGCCTAAAAGGCCGATCCGCTTGCCGCCGAGCGACCCAACCGCGGCCTCCAGGTTTTCGATCAAGAGAACCACTTGCGATCGGTTCACCGCCATGATTGCGTCCAGGATACGGGGCGCAACTCCGGCACGCTGGGCCATGTGATGAAGCGCCAAGACGTCCTTGGGCAGACAGGAACCGCCGAATCCCAGACCAGGGTTCATGTACGTCACGCCGATACGCTTATCGCTGCCTGCGCCCGAGATGACGTCTTTGATGTTGGCGTCGACCGCCTCACAGATGTTGGCGATCTCGTTCACAAAGGAGATCTTCGCGGCCAAAAATGCATTTGCGGTATACTTGATCATCTCGGCAGTCCGCGCATCGGTGACAAGAATCGGAGCTTGCAGGGGTGCGTAGAGTTCCCGCATCGTGTTCTCCGCAGCGGCGTCGGAAACGCCGATGACGATACGATCCGGCCTCATGAAGTCAGCGATCGCCGTGCCTTCTCGCAAAAATTCGGGGTTCGAGACGACGCAAACCGCGTGGTCTCCCTGGGTGTGTTTGCATATCAGGTCGGCGACGTAATCGGCGGTCTGTACGGGAACCGTCGACTTATTGACGATGATCCTCGGCCCATCGATAAAGGCCGCGATGTCAAGAGCCGCCGCCCGCACCTGCCGTAGATCGGCTTGGCCATCGGGCGCCATCGGCGTGCCAACCGCGATGAAGATGATGTCTGATGCGCGCACGGAATCGCCCGGAGAGTCGGCAAAGCGAAGACGGCCGCCGTGATGGTTTCGTAAGACGAGCTCGAGCAGTCCAGGCTCGAAAAACGGCAGTGTGCCGGCTCGAAGCAAAGCGATTTTTTCCGCATCCGAGTCGATGCACGAGACTGCGTTGCCAAGCTCAGCCAGGCAGGCAGCCGTTACGAGACCGACGTATCCCGCACCGATGACGCCGATTCTGTGCATGCCACGCGCTATCGTCAACTTCGCGCTAAACCCTTCAACGGCTCGGTTAGGGCGGCCCACCGGGCGCTGATGCCGGCATGAGCACACGCTTGACGACGGCTCTTTCCGCTGCCCGAGTTGCTCCGCCGAAAGAAGGGCGGTGTCTGGTGCTCGTCGCGACCTATAAAGAGCGCCAAAATATCGAATCGCTCATCGGGAAGATCTCGCAAACCGCCGCCCCCTGCGACATCCTAGTCATAGACGACTCGTCACCGGATGGCACGTCGGAAGCGGTCCGGCAGATCATGCGAGAAAACAGCCGCGTACGGCTAGTTCAGCGGCCTCAAAAACTCGGGCTTGGATCGGCCTATCTGCTGGGTTTTCGCGAGGCGCTCAGCAACGGATACAGCGCCGTGTGCACGATCGACGCGGATCACTCCCACGATCCGGCGCAACTAGCTGACATGTTAGCCCTACTCGATCGCTTCGACGTCGTCATCGGTTCGAGATATTGTGCGGGCGGCCGTATTCTCAACTGGGGTGTGCTGCGCCGGATAAACAGCAAGGTCGCTAACTCACTCGCGCGTCTGTTCGTCTCCCGTACCGTCCACGACTTCACTTCTGGATACCGGATATACCGCACAGCTCTTCTGCGACGGATGCACCTTTCAGCTCTTGCGTCGACCGGCTATTGCATGCTGGTGGAGCTGATCTATGAGGCGACGGCAGCCGGCGGCCGAATCACCGAATTCCCGATCGTATTCAAAGATCGAGAGGCCGGCGTCTCCAAGATAAACTCGGGCGAGATAACGGATTGGCTGAAGACTCTGTGCGTTCTATGGCTGCGCTCCCGACGTGCCCGACGCCGCCTATTCTAGAAATTTTCTGGGGACACCAGCCGACACGGCTATTCGGCCGCCCCTGTCGCAAAGTTGCCGCTTCGCCCCAAGGCCGATTCGTACGTCTGCCGTGTTCGGTCGCGCCAGGCCGCAGAGAGGACGCGGTCGCTGAAAGCCTGGCACGACTGCTCGACGCTGCGCTTGAATTCCGGAACGGTAAAATAACGTGTGAGTGTGTCCGCAAGTGCTGCCGGGGAAGGGTCGAACACTTCGGGCCCATTGTCGTCGATGCCATCGGCGATGGCGCGTGATATCAAATAAGCCTTTCGGTGGCTTGCGCACTGATTCAGCGGGCCGCTCATCCCTTGAAACTCGACGTAGGGTAGGACGACGACGTCGCATGCATCGATGTAAAGATCGATTTCGCCGTTCGGAATAAATCCGACGAAGCGGACGTTCTCGAGGCTTCTGGCTTGCTCGACGAGCGCATCGTAGTACGCCAAGTAGTCGGCTCTTCCATCGACCTTCGGATGTTTTCCGGCTCCCAGCAGAAGCAAGACGCCGTCGCGCCCGCGCGAAGGCAGCTGTTTCATCGCGTTGAGCAGGACGTCGATTCCTTTGTACGCCGTCGCGTACCCAAAGAACAGAGCGACGTCGGCCTTCTCAGAGATGCGCAAGCGCCGTCGAGCCTGCTCCTTGGGGAAGGTCCGAAACGGCAGCGGCAACAGAGGGATGATGGTTATCTTTTCCCGGCGCACCTTATAGTCTTCAGCAAGAATCCTCGCAAACGCTTGCTGGTGCACTATGATGCCGCGCGAGAGCAGCGAAAAGGCGCTGAACAGCGTGCGCAGGCCCGCTTTCACGGCGGCGACCGGAAAGTTATACTTATGGAGTTTTATGTAGGCCGTTGATATCTGCGACAGGGAAGGCACGTCGTGACATGTTATGACGAGCGGAATGCGAAGTGCAGCCAGCCCGATAAGAAGAAGCAGCGTCGCTATCTCTCCGGTTGCGCCGGGGCCGAAAAGGAAGACCGAATGCTGCACGTGGACCAGATCGGGTTTGCGCCTCACGGCCGTTGCGAGGATGTCAAACCACGATCCTATGCCCGGCTGCCAGCATCTGATGATAGGGTTGGATTGAGCCGCGAATTCGCTTGGCGAACCTTTGGCCCACAGTTCGACAGACATGTCGGCCGATGTTAGAGCTTGGGCCAGCGCTGCGGAAAAGTACGCGCTGCCGATTTCGGCCGCATCCCGCAGGGGAACGCTGCTGATCATCGCGATGATCGTTCGGCGAGCTAGACGACGCTCGGCGCAGTCTGCTTTCACGCGCAGAATGAAAGTGCACGGTGCCGACCCGTTGAATGAGAGGTCTTCACTTTATCGTAGCGCCCGGGCCGACAGCGCGGCGCAGAGGCGTACCCACCTAGGACGCCTTAAGAACCAGACAGCTTGGACGATGTTAGACCCGTCCCCGGATTGCGAGGAGGGATGACGCGGCCTCAGGGGACATCAACTCTCCCGGCACTTATCGTAACCGTTTCATTGGCTCTCGTCGTCTTTTTCGTTCTACGCTCGCTTGTGACCGATGGGACGATGCCGGCATTCCGCCATGACTGGGCTTTCCCATCCACGAGCGTGCAGATCCGTAGTCATTTCGCCCAATATATAAGGCCGTGGTCGGACAGTTCCTTGGGATCGCCGAACATCTATGGCTTTACGTATCCGCTTGCTTTTACCGTGGAGGCATTGAGTCTCGCCTTCACGCCGCATTTCCTCCTCGTCACGCTCTTGGGCGGCGCGCTTTTCGCCGGTGGTCTAGGCACGGCAAGGATTGTGGCGCTCATTGCCGGTCAACGGACGTTGTTCGGGTCGCTTGCGGCGGCCGTGGCGTACGTGAGCGGTCCCTTTGTTCTCAACGAGCTCGGCGCCGGACACGTCGCCGAACTGATCTCCTATGGCGCCGTTCCGTGGTTTTTGCTTTCGGTCGCTTCGGCATGCCGTAAGCCGAGTTGGGTGACTTTGTCGCTCGCCGGCGTCCTGGGCACGGCCGCAGCCGTTCAACCTCAATACGGCCTTTTCTGCGCGGCGTTCCTGATCATTTGGACCATCGCCGGCACGGAGCGGCGCTGGGTGCCGGGATCGATTCTTCTCATCCTTGCGCTGGGAGAGAGCCAATCGCTGCTGACGTATTGCGTTGCGCACGGAGCAGACTGGCTTAGCGTCGACCGCGTCACGCAGAGATGGGAGCGCATCCAAAGCGCGCAACTCTCCCAAGCCTTTATTGGGTCTGGGTACGCCGCCGGCTACGCCGAGCGCGCATACGGCAATTTTGTCGCCGTCATACAAAGGCTCCAGATCATACTGGCGGCTTGTTCGATCGTCGCTCTGGCCGTGGCGGCTTTTCGACGTTGCACTGCAAGCGCCGTGGTGCTGGTCGCCGGCGTGCTGGCGATTTTCCTATCGGCAGGCTCGAACGGACCACTCGGGGGAGCTCTGCTGTACGCCTTTGCCCACATCCCAGCATTTGCGGTCCTCAGGGAGCTGTATCATTTCGCGGCCGTATCGACTCTCATGATCAGCGTCGGCATCGGTGTTGCCGTTGCCCAGCTTTTCATCGCCCGAACAAGATGGGGAGTCTGGTTGAGTTCTGCCATGTGCGCCGCAGTTGCCATCGTCGGGCTCAGTCCTGCATCGGGCGCCGCGGTGCAAAACGTGCCTCGGCTTTCTCCCGCGCATGCCGCCGCATGGAAGAAGGCCGTCGACGCGCTCGCGGCCGCGCCCGGCGGCGGCAGAGTACTCTTCGTGCCAACCGATCAACCCCTCGGCCCACAAGCTGCTCCGTACGCGGGCGTCGACCCCGATGCTTTTACGATCGGATCGCATGCGGCGCTGACGTCGTATCAACCGACTCCGACGGTGGAATACTTGACTCACGCTTTTTCGACCAACCAGCCAGACGCAGCGCGGACATTGGCGGCGTATGGTATACAATTCGTCGTCTCCAGGCCATCGTGGCGGTCCAAGAGATTCCAGTTGCTGGAACCGTCGGAGAAGGCGATCGAGGCCTTGTGCGACCGCGCTTCGGTCACTTCGCCCAAGTTCGGTGTGTTCTACGCCAACAGCGAAATCACGGTCTACCGCAACTCGTCGTATCGCTCCAACGTCTGGCTGGCGAAAGATATGCCCTTGCAGATGGCACGATCCGCTGAGCCCAGCGGGCTCAGCGATGATCCTCGTCTTGGGTGGGTGGATGGAAGCCGCTGGGCCGGATGCTTCTCCGGGCTCGCGTCGATTTCATATCCCAGCCTGTTCACGATCGGTCGACGATCGCTCAAAGTCGGCGCACTGCCCAGGGGAGGTTACCTTTGGATTTGGGCTCCGGACGGAGCCGTCATCGGCGACTCTCACGGTCGGCGAAGAATCAAAAGTAACGGCTTTGCCGCGATGGAAGTAAGCGCTCCTCGCGGAGTAACCATTACGGCGCAAGGGCGTGCCGCAGTTGCGGGGATGTCCAGCGGGCGAAATGTGGCGGACTGGATGATTCCATGTTCCCGCATGCTCGTCGCATCGGCGGGCTGCTCGACGGGCATAGTGGCGCAAAATGCGTCTTCCTTGTGGACCGCGGGCGGGGCAAGCGAAGCCCTAAGCAAACCGGCAGCCTTTCCAGCTGCTTGGCATCTGAAAGGCGAAAGCCGTTTTGAACTGCGGCGATCTTCCCTCTTCAAAGTCCTTGCGGTGGCTGGGCTCGTGCAGCTTGTTCCCTTCTTTTCGTTACTGACGGGCCTGTTCTATGCTTGCCTGACGACGGGGACGGGCACGCCCGCCTCCCTACGCGAGGCGCCGGGCTGATGGACATCACGTTGATCGTGCCCGAGTACCCGCCGCACGCGACCGGCGGTGGCGGAGTTGCGTACCAAAGCATTGCCCGTGCGCTGTGCGCGCAGGTGGAGTCGGTTCGTGTCCTCACAGGTGACCACACGGGCGCTGCAGGCTCTGGTACCGATGGTCCGATACCGGTGATGCGCTGCGGTCTCATGAAAACGCCTCCAAAAGCGGCGTATCTGAACGGCTATATGCCACCCCGTCTCGCAAGCGGCTGGCGGCACGCCGTCGACAGCATACCGCGCGGTTCGGTCGTCCACATCCACGGCATCGGTCTGCCGTTCTGTGACTTCACCGCATTGACGCTGCAGCTCCGGCGAAGGCCATACTTTCTTACCAATCACGGGTATCCGATGCGACCGGCAACGATGGCGACGTGGGCGCGCTGGGGATTCGCACGATACGAAGGAACTTGTGTCGCGCAGGTGGTCCGGCACGCGACGAAGGTCTCCGCCATCTCCGAGTATTGCTCCGCGGATGGGCCTCTTCGCCAGGCACGTGTCGACGTGATCCCGAACGGCATCTGCGAAGACATTCTCATCGAAAAGCTCGATCCCGCCAGGAGCGACTACGGTTCTCTTCTCTTCGTCGGCAGAATCCATGCCATGAAGGGCTTGCCGTTGGCCATTTCGGCCATAGCATCTACGCCGAAGTTCACGCTAAAAGTGATTGGAGCCGACGGCGGCGAGTTGGAAGCCGTTCAGCGATTGGTGCGTTGGGCCGGAGTGACGAAAAGAGTAGAGTTCTTGGGCTTGTTACCGCGCGACGGAATCATAGCGGCAATGCGCAAGGCGTATGCCGTCGTTATGCCGTCATTGAACGAGCCGTTCGGGATGGTTGGCCTCGAGGCGATGGCAAACGGAGCCTTGCTGATCTGCAGCGACACCGGCGGCATGAGGACGTACGCGAACGATGGGAATGCTCTGCTGTTTAAGACCGGCGACGCGCAAGATTTAGCGAGGAAACTGTATCAACTGCCGTTGGACGCAGTCGCTTACGAACGGCTTCGCAGTGCGGCTCTCGCGACGGCACGGCGTTCTAGTTGGGCAAACGTCGCCCAAGAATATTTGAACTGGTATCAGAGCTAATCGGGACGCTTGCAGATAACTCCAACGCAGGTGGCCGTCCATGCCCAGCGATCTAACGGCTGAAGGAGGGGCTTCATTTTCTCGCCGTGTTCTCCCCACGAATACATTTTTATGACATCCAGTTTTTGCTTTCGCACCAAAGATCGTAGACGCGCCGGCGAGAACTGGCTTTCCCAGCCGGGCGGCCAGGTATGCATCCACATCCTCAGGTGCTTGTACACCGTATATGGATTGAAAGTCTGAGGGACGTCGATTAGCAAGACGCCTGTTTTGGGACGGCAAAGCCTACGTTGCTCGGCTATGACGACATCGACATCTTTGAAATGCTCGACAACCCCCTGCGAATACACGACGTCGAAGAAGTCGTCGGGATAAGGAAGCGAGCGCAGGTCCGATGAGTCTACCGCCACTTTCACATTTCTGCGCTCCGCAAGAGCGGCGATTTTCGCACGCGCAAACGCTGATAGGTCGTTCGCATAAGCGACTGCTCCCGCAGCGGCAAGTTCCACGATATCACGACCGGAACCGGCCCCGATCTCCAGCACTCGTGCTCCACGCAACCTGGAGCCCAGCTGCTTGGCGATGACGGCGAAAACAGGGGAGCAGTGAGATGGAGCGTCACGACCCTTCCACATTTCGTCCCACAACCCGATCGGCGAAGGATCGGGTAAACGGGTTCGTTGGTCCATGTGTGTTGCTTGCGTTCCCTTGCTTAGAGGATCGGCCGAAGTTCGTTTCGTTGAGGTTGGATGTCAACGCGGTTTAAAAAGTGGCTCGTCCGGCCGATCGCGTTGGATTGCGTTGCCGCAGTCGTTTTGGCCTGCATCGCTTACCGCGGTTTGCTGTTCCAGCGCGGCGACGTCATCATGCGTTTCGAGTGGTATATTCCTTCGTTTCCGCGAGAGATATCGAACTCGGTCGCCTGGTCGACGCACGCCTGGTTCCCGCACAACTTCGGCTTCGCTTCGGTGTACCCGACGTACATTTTTGCCGTTTGGTGGCACGCCGTGATCGCCTGGCTCGGCGGCGGTGCCGCGATAGTCGACCGCGTCGAGGTCGTCGCTCCGTTTGTGGGCGCCTTTGTATCGATGGGGGCGCTGTGCCGTTCGTTGACGTCCTCGATCATCGCGGCGCGAGTCGCAAGCGTGGTGTACGCGACGAGTCCCTTTCTCTTCTACCACACAGCCTCCGGACACATACCGTACACGCAGACCTACGCACTCGCGCCTTTAGCGTTGCTATGCTCGCTACGTTGGGCGCGGGGTTCCCGTATAAATCTGCTGTTCTTAGCCGTCGCATTCGCCTTTGTCCCCGAACCCCAACCGATCGTCTTTTTGCTGCTTCTCGTCTTCATCACCACGTTGACCTTCGGCGGATTACGCCGGGCGATCGTCTCTGCCGGAGTCGCTGCTGGGGCGGTGTCGGCGGTCAATTCGTGGTGGCTGCTGCCCGCGCTGATCTTCGCGGGCAGCACGGTCACAACGCTGCAGAACCTACAGCCCCTCAATGTCGAGTACTTACTGAAACACTCGATCGCCGCGCGCAGCCTCGCATCGGTGCTCTTGCTGCGCGACTACAATCACGTCGTGGAGCTGGACATCGTCGGCACGCTGAAAACTTTAGAGCCGCTCTTAACGCTTCTCGCGTTCGGCGTGCCCGCGTTGGCTCTGGTCGGCGTTGTACGCCGGCGCTGGGGAACGCCGGCTACGCAGGCATACGCCCTATGGCTCGGCGTGCTGAGCTTGCCGTTTTTCGTGTTGCTCGTCGGCCCCGCCGGCATTCTAGCGACGCCCGTTATTTATCTGTACCGCCACGTTCCGGACCTATCGCTTTTCAAGGAAAACTATCACTTCGCGTTTCCGCTGGCTTTGACGCTCCCCGTTCTCTCGGCCTTCGGCTTTACGTCGCTCGGCCGCCATAAAGCGCCGGCATTGTCAGGCGTAGTCATTGTGCTCGTGCTGCTGGGTTGGTCCGCGCCCGTGTTGTTGTCCGGAGACCTGGCGGGCTGGGCGCAGCCTGATTCGGTCCCAGCAGCTTGGGCGATTCCCGAACGCGCTCGGACCGCGCCGCAAGAGAGGCTGATGATATTGCCGGGCACGGCGAATTTGCATCCTGCGTGGCGGATCACCGGCAGCGACGGGGTGGACCCGAACCTCATCTTGGACGGAGGCTTCGGCACGTGGTTGGCGATGAGCAGCGTGGGGTACGACTTGTTGCATCGCGCACACGACGACCGGCTCCGAGAGCTTGCTGCTTTAGCGAGCGTTGCGAACATCCGCTATGCGTACGTTCGGGATAGCGTGCGCTCGACGCACATGCAGGACAATCCATTCACGGATAGCGTGGTTCTGAGGACGGCGGCCTTCCGCGAAGACGGTCCGTCATCGACGAGGTCCATAAACGCATTCGCCACTGAACCTTTGAAGCAAGGCCCCAGTGACGTGCGGCTCCAAACCGCCAGGATAAAATCCACTACCTTGGACCTTGCTTTAGGCCCGAATGCGAAGATGGTCCGGTTAACTAAAGACGGGTCCGTGAATATATCGGCTGGCCGAACTTTCCGCCGGCAGGTCTACATCCTGACGGCGGTGTCGGAATTCGCGGCGACGCAGCGGGCGCTTTACTTGCGTTCCAGCCAGCTCCGGGGACGAGTCACTTTGTATATCACCATCACGACGGCCGCCGGAAAAGCCGTGTACGCTGTCTGGCTGCCCGCGGAGAGTTCCGCCTTCACTCAGAATTTCGTGCTCCGGAATTTCCCGGAACATTCGGTCCTCAAGGTCATCGCGTTCCCTGTCACCGTGCCGTTCGAAGTGAGGCTCACGCTGCGCGGTTTGAGGTTAAAGCCGGCTGCCGTGGCCGATGGGCACGAGATCGCCGCCAGTGCTCAAAGACCGCTCCTCATCACGGGTCAAGAGGCGTTGCCTTTGGGATGTGCATCGCCCCGGTACTCGCCCGTCCCGTCGCAAGTGGCCTACGCCGACGGCGCGGTCGACACGGTGGCAATCGTGCCCACCAAAGTACAAGTCTGCCCGGCTCCGGGCGAATTGCTGCGCGCTCGGATAAACCCCATCGGAGTTTCCGTCGCTCGACAATCGATCGTTTACGATGGCGACTTGACGGCGATACGTGCGGCCGACATCGCGGGGCACGGACGTGGCGCCCCCGGCCCCGACTTTATCCGTCTCGACCACTACTGGGCGTTGCCGAAAGAGTCCCGGCCGCGAGTCATGGGGTTCGTCGGTTCTGCCGGCGCCGCTAAGCTGGGAGCCATGCTGACCTGCCGGAGCTGCAGTCTGCTCGAGCCCGGAGCCGGTGGCGGAGTACTGCAAAGTTACGATTTGGCGGCCGGATGGGTCACGGGAAATGCGGGGAGCAACTGGGTCACGTATTATGATGATTTCGATACGGAAAGCACGTATCGATTCGTGGTGACCAAGAGCGCCCTTGCGTTTCATTGGTCCTTCCCATGTGCGCCCGGGCTCTCGAGCGCCATGCTCGCTCTGTCAGCCAATGCGAAAACCACCGTCCGCCTCCAAGGCCGCCCGATCGAGCTGCATCTCTCGAAGCGGCCGCCGGATATCCGCCAAGGCATGCGCTGGTACGACTTGGGGGAATTCACGTGTCAGCACGATGCGGGCACGCTTCAGGTGACCGGGATGGCCGGCAGTATTACGGCGATCCACGCGCTCGTCACCATGCCGGCGGACGCGCCATCTCAACCAACCGCGCCGATCGTCACATACGCTATCGTTCCGAAATCGGTAAGGGTTCATCAGGATATCCTGATGCCGGCGAATCTTTTCCGCACGGCGCTGGGCAATGCGGTACCTCCCGCGCCGCCTGTTTCGAAGCTGGAGCTCAAACTGACGGGTTCCTTGCCGGATGTCGGCCGCCAGCTGACCCTGGATGCAAGGCCGCTAAACCCTGCTGCATACTTGGTCAGTACGAACGGGATCGACGCTCGCGCTAGGGATCAGACGTTGGAATTCCCCGAACGGTACGATCCTCAATGGGTTGTTTTCACGGTGCCCGCTAGCTTTAACGCGAGGATTTGGTGGTGGTGCGCGCTGAGCGGTCCCTGCAAACGGGTCTTGTGGCCGCACACCGAGCTAAACGGTTACGCCAATGGCTGGCTGCTGCCGGCAGTTCTTCCTAGCCGCCTTCTCATAGTCTTCTTGCCGGAAATTCTTTATGCGGCGATTAAGTCGTTACTCATGTTCGCGCTCGGCGTCATCGTCTTGTTGGTCGCCGCGCGCCTTTTGCGCACCAACTCTCTAAGGGCTGTCGCAAAGAAACCGTCGTGATGCGTCGCGAGCTCAACGAGTCTTTCTACGAATCCCTTTATCGCGACCCATTGGAGGGACGATCTTTTGAAATACTGAGCAAGACGCTCGCTTACCGGCGCATCGCGAAAAGGTTGAAGCTGCTTTGGAGCAGACCGCGCGTTCTCGACGTCGGCTTCGGTTCTGGCGATCTTCTGAGGGAGACACGGCGAATTTTTCCAGGCGCGTCATGTTCGGGCATCGAGATTGCTGCGGCCGCTGTTGACGCAGTTTTGCGGCAGCATCCCGATTGGTACCTGACGGTGGGTTCGGCGGAACGCTTGCCCTTTCCGGACCAGTCCTTCGACCTCGTCGTTTGCTCGCACACGCTCGAACATCTGGCTGACGACGTTCCGGCTCGAAGAGAACTGCAGCGGGTGACGGCAAAGGGAGGCGCGATCATCGTCGCGGTCCCGGGACCGGGGTCCGGCGACAATAAACTTCACTATCGCTTATATGACGAAAAAATGGTGAATAGACTCTTCCCCGACCGTGCGCCTCAACGGGTCATGACGTACGGTTCGGCACTGTTCTTGTTCGTCTTTTGGACGCTGCGATTGCTCGCGCGCCGCCTTAGAATCGTCCAAACAGCGGAGCTACAGTCGAGCAAGGGCACGGGGTCGCTCGCGTCCAGGTTAGGTTTTCGCTTCGGCGTGCCGGCTCTTCTGGCGTTCTATTTGTCCGACAGCGTTCTCGTCACAAAGAAGCGGATGCCGTTTGAGCTTTGGGCCCTATGGCAGATTTGACGTGGTATCGAAGGCTGTGCTCATGAAGCGCTCGCCCTTCCTAGTGCCGCGTTCATCCGGCCAACGATCAACGGTGAAACTTTCTCCCAAGAAAACTCAGGCGAGATCTCGGAGAAGTTTCGAAATCCCCCGTGCACTTCCACGGGGCTGAAATTCAAGACGGTGTCTATGGCCCGCGCAAGATCGGCCGGTGCGTATCCCGCCCACGTGGCGCCGAAACCTGTTCGGTCGACCAGTTCCGCGGCGCCGGCGCGCACGCCCACCACGACCGGCGTTCCGCAGCGCATCGCCTCAAGAACGACAAGGCCGAACCCTTCACGCGCGGTCGGTGAGGGCAAAACGAGCGCGCGCGCGCGCCGTAGGAGCCTGCGTTTTTCAGCCTCATCCAACACGCCCAAAAAGCTCACGCGATCAGCCACATCCAGGCTGTTCGCAAGCGCCTTGAGCCAAGCGGAATCGCCTCCGCCGATGAATCGGATCGTTGTTCGCACGTCGCTGAGAAGCGGGAGCGCGCGGAGCAACAGGTCCGGACGTTTGTATTGGTGGCTTCGTCCCAACCCGCCGATGAACACAATCGCGTTGTCGCGGTCGATGACGGGCTCGCTGAAGAGCGGAAGGTCGGACGCGATACCGGAGAACACGATCTTGTCCGCGGGCACGCCGCGCTCCACCAAAGAAACGACAAGGTTGCGCGAGTAGGTGAACACGATGGCACACTTCGGGAGCAGCCAGCGAAAAAACGGCCGCTGCAACATTCGGCCCGGCCAGCTCGCCCAGTTCAGATCGCCGAAATAAAAGGTAAACGTCGGTATCCTGCGTCGTAGGCTGAGAAAGCCCGCCGATAGATTGTTCGCGCTGGGGCCCATCAAGAGGACGGCAGTCGGCTTCCTCTTCTTGAGCTGCCTGTAGAGCGACGCCGGATCCATGATCCGGACGCCCGCTACTTGCAGACACTCGATCTCAGTGACTGACGCGTCGAACTCAATCCCGTGCCGCTTGGGTGTCAGCACGCTAACCCTGGCGCCGTGAGCGCCGAACGCCTCGCAAATTTTTTGCACGACGATCTCACCCCCGCCAAGCAAGGGCGGATAGCTGTCAGTGAGAATGAGAAGGTCCAACATCATAAACACTGAGGGTGCGTCGGTTTTGCACCCTCGATCCTTCCTTCATCTGCGCGATCCATTTATCGTCCCCCGGCACGCCTCCATTCCTCTTCCTGTATCCAGCGAAGCACCCGACGCCGGCCCCCGCGGCACGATCCGGCCTCGCCGCCGCCTCGATGACAGCGTCTCAACTCACCGAAATGCGTTGGAGGATTCATTCGCCGGTGAATGCCAACTGATAGAGCATGAGCGCTGAGCTTGACGCACCCGCAACCGAGCGTCAAGCACCGGCCTCCAACGGTGTGTCCATCCTGCAGCGACGCGTCAGCGCCTCCACGCTGGCCGTCATGCTCGCCACTTTGGGGAGCATGGTGCTCGGTTTTGCCCGTGAAGTGGTCAACGCGAAGTACTTCGGCGAGAGCTGGCAGCTCGATACCTTCTTGGTCGCGGCCATCATCCCGACGCTCGTCTTCGGAGTTTTTAATGGCGCTCTCGTGAGCGCTTTGGTTCCCATCTTCAGCGGCTATTTCGCCGAAGAAAGGCCCGAAGAAGCGTGGCGCCTTTCGAGTACGGTCATCAATGGTCTGCTGATCGTGCTGTCGTTTTGTGCCGCCGCAGGCTGGCTGGCGGCGCCTTTTATCGTCCACCTGTTCAACTTCCCGCCGCCTCAGGCCGGGGTCGCGGTGCGCATGACGCGGATCCTCATGCCCACGATCATCGCGACGTCGATCGCGGGCGTCATCCAGGCGCTGCTGAACGCGCAGCACCGCTTCCGGGCCGCGTCGCTGCAAGGCTTTGTCCTGAACCTGGTGACCATTGCGGGCGTGTTGATCCTGTTCCGCCAGTACGAGATCTACGCGCTCGTTTTCGCAACAGCCGCCGGGCTGGCCGCGCAGCTTCTGGTCCAACTGCCCAACTATCTGAGCCGCTGCAAGTACCAGGCGGTACTGGATTTGCGGCATCCCGGTTTGACCACGCTCTCCATGATCCTCGGACCCATCGTCGTCGGCTCGGCGGTCGGCCAGGTCAATCTCCTCTTCGACAAATATTTCGCATCGACGCTGGAGGCGGGCAACATCGCGACGATGCAGTACGCGACCAAGGTCGTCGGTTTTCCGCAGCAGCTGTTCGCGACGGCCATCGCGACGGTGATCTTTCCGCTGCTCGCCGCTCAGTTCGTCACTGACGATCGCAAATCGTTGCGAGAGACGGCTTCGACCGGGCTGCGCATGACGGCGCTCATCACCATTCCTGCGGCCGCCGGCCTCATCGCCCTTGCCCAGCCGATCATCAGCGTCTTTTTCGAACGCGGGGCATTTACGACGGGCGACGTCATCCGAACGGCTGGAGCGATGCAATTCTACGCGCTGGGACTTTTGGGCATCGCCGGCAGCATCGTCTTGACGCGCTGCTTTTTTGCGATGCGCGATTCGCGCACGCCGGTGGCGATCGCCGCGGGCGTGATGGTGCTCAACGTCATTTGCTCGGCTCTGTCGGTGAGGGCCTTCGGCGTCAACGGTTTGGCGGCGTCGAATTCGCTGTCATCCATAGTGGAAGCCGCCGTCCTGCTGGCGTTGCTGGAACGCCAGATCGGCATGGTCGACAGCCAGCTGGTCGGTTCCTCGATGCTGCGCATCGCGACGGCGTCGCTGATCATGGGCATCGTGGCCCGCTTCACCCTGACCCTCTTGTGGCACGATGCGGGATCGCTTTGGCAGCACACCGCCACGCTCGTCGCGGCTATCGTCACCGGCGGCGTCGTGTTTGCCGTGGTCGGAACCAAACTGCGGGTCCGGGAACTCGCGATGCTGCTCGCCATGGCGGCGGACTTCGTAAAACGTCGGGCGGCGTCTGCGGCGCAGTCTTAATTGGCGCCTGCACGGAAGGCAACGGCTCCCCAAGCTGCCGAGCCGTCTTGATCACGGGCAGAGCAGGTCGGTAGCCGGACCTGCGGCAACATGCGCGGATGAAAATCGCGCTCATCGGCGCTAACGGACAAGTTGGGTCCGACATCCTGACCGCGGCACGCGGCAGCGATATCGAGGTCGTGTCGCTCACACATGACCGGTGCGACGTAAGGGACCGCAGGTCGCTCGACGGAGCGTTTGGCGCACTGGGCCCGCACGATGTCGTCGTGAACACAGCGGCGTATCATCGGGTCGATGAATGCGAAACCCACCCAGAGGAGAGCTTTGCCGTCAATGCCTGCGGCGCGTTTAACGCCGCAGCTGCGGCGAAAGAGCGCCGAGCCGCCATCGTCAACTTCAGCACGGACTACGTCTTCAGCGGCTCCAAAGGCGAGCCGTATGTCGAGAGCGATCACCCGGATCCCATCAACGTGTACGGGGCATCCAAACTGGCCGGCGAGATGCTCGTGCGTATCGCGAATGAAAAACACTACATCGTGCGCGTCGCCAGCGTTTTCGGGATTGCCGGCAGCAGCGGCAAGGGCGGCAATTTCGTCGAGACGATCATGGCTAAGGCAAAGTCGGGGCAACAGGCTCACGTCGTCGACGACATGGTGATGTCGCCGAGCTACTCGGCGGACGTCGCTGGGTTGCTGCTTGCTTTACTCGAACGGCAGGCCCCCTACGGCACGTACCACCTCGCCAATGGCGGACAATGCTCTTGGCACGAGTACGCGGCCGCCATCTATCGCATGTCGGGCCACTCGACGGAAGTGGAGCGCACCAGCAGCTTGGCGCGGCCGGCCCCGGCGCGCCGGCCGCCGAACTCAGCGTTGACCAGCGAAAATCTAGCTAGAGTCGGTCTCTACGCGAGACCGTGGCGCGAAGGGTTGGAAGACTATCTGAAACGGAAGGGTTACATCGATGCCGCCAAAGTCTAAGAGACTGGTTGGCCGTGCTTGGTGCGTCTCCCTCGCCGGTTTCGCGCTGCTGAGCTTGGCCGCCTGTGGTTCCAAGTCGGCTCTGCCGGTGCACCCGGGCTTTGCCCCTTTCGTGCCACGCAAGTCGACCATCACGTCGTCAGCCTACATAAAGCACGTGATCATCATAATCCAGGAGAATCGCAGCCTCGACAACCTCTTCAACGGCTATCCCGGTGCGGACACGGTTCAAAGCGGCCCCAGACAAGATGGCTCGATCGTCGCCCTAAAGCCGACGCCGCTAGAGGCGGGCATCGACGTCGGCCATTTCCATCTGAGTTTTCTCGCTGCGTACAACAACGGCGCGATGAACGGCTGGGACGGGGAAAACACTTTCGGCATCACCCCCAAAGGATACCAGCCCATCCCCGCGCCGCCGGACTACGAGTACGGATACGTTCCCCAATCCGAAGTGCAGCCGTATTGGCAGCTGGCCCAAGGGTTTACGCTCGCAGACCGGATGTTTCAGTCGAACAGCGGGCCGAGCTATCCCGCGCACCAGTACCTGATTGCCGCGCAATCCGCGGACGCCGACGAGGTGCCAAGCTCCGGGCCATGGGGTTGCGATGCGCCGGCCGGCACGACCGTATCCCTGCTGGGGCCAAACGGCAACGACATCCCGGGGCCCTTCCCGTGCTTTGACTACCAGACCCTTGGCGACGAGCTCGATGCCCGGAACATCACCTGGCGCTATTACGCGCCTCAGCTCAATGCGACCGGCGGTCTATTCTCCGCGTACGATGCCATACGGCATATCCGGTATGGACCGGACTGGACCACGAAAGTGATATCCCCGGAGACCACCGTTTTGACCGACATAAGCGCCGGCAGCCTGCAGCAGGTCAGTTGGGTCGTCCCATCTTTTCCCAACTCCGACCACGCTTTGGCCAAAAGCAATACCGGACCGCAGTGGGTTTCTTCCATCGTCAACGCGGTGGGTGCAAGCCCGTACTGGAACAACACCGCTATCCTGATCATGTGGGACGATTGGGGAGGCTGGTACGATCACGTCTCGCCGTCCAGACTCGACCCTATGGGGCTCGGCTTCCGCGTTCCGCTGCTCGTCGTGTCGCCGTACGCCAAGCACGGTTACGTGTCGCACGTCCGACATGAGTTCGGCAGCGTGCTGAAGTTCACCGAGGCGACGTTCGGTCTGGCGACCCTCAACACATCGGACGCGCGCGCTGACGATCTGACCGATTGCTTCGACTTTTCGCAAACCGTCAAGCCATTCAAGGCCGTCCGCACGACGCTGAGCCGGTCGTTCTTCCTGAGCCAGCCCCGCTCGTTCGATCCGCCGGATCCGTACTAGCGGGGACGGACGGAACTAAAGGTCCGTGGCTACATAGGCGCTACGTTAGGGCGGCGATCTTTGCGACGGGAGAGGGCGTCGCATCCCAGACCGACGCGAAGGGTGCTTCGGAGGCGCCGATCTCCTCCAGCAGCGTCATCCATTCGATGTTGTAGTAGCGGGGATGCGCGAGCGCGAGAGGACTTTCGACCGGCAAGAAACTCAAGATGCGCTCGATCGCTTCCAGCACGGTGACGCGCGGCACGAATCCAAGGTGATCGGCCAGTTTGCGGTTGGTGCAGCGGTAATCGCGACGGATCGCTGGCAAGGCCGCATTTTCGAGGCGCACGTGGCGATCTTGCAGCGCGAGCGAACCGGACACGAGCATGGCGAGCTGGCGGATCTGGAAATTCTCATGGACCACGTTGAAGATCTCGCCGCCGACGGCGTCGGCGGGCGCTTCCAAAGCGCGCACGTGCGCCTCAGCGACGTCGTTCACATCGACCAGCGGTCTCCACATCCACCCGCCCCCGTGGAGATACAGCGTGCCCCGCAGCAGCGCATCCTTGATGAACGTGTTGACGACGAGATCAAAACGCATGCGCGCGCTATGACCGTAGACGGTACCTTGGCGCAGGATCACCGGCGCGAAATTGGCGCAGCTCTCCCGCAGCAAGATCTGTTCCGCAGCGAATTTCGATTGTGAGTACGCGCCGCGCGGTGCCACCTTCGTCGTTTCGTCGAACAGCCCGTCCCCTAAACCGTCGTAAATGGACGCGCTGGAGCCGAAAGTAAAGCGCTCGATTCCCGATCGCTTGCACGCGAGCGCCAACGTCTCGGTGGCGACGGCGTTCATCTCCCAGTTGGCGTCCGGCTTGTATTCAGCCGTTGGGTCGTTTGACAAGCCCGCCAGGTGCACGACGGCGTCGACTCCGTCGAGGGCCGACGGGTCAAAGGCTCGCACGTCTTGCTGCCGGATTTCGATGCTCTCGCCGAAATGTTGGAGCGGCGCGCGGCCCCAGTAAAGCCTGTCCAGGACGCGGACTTGGTGGCCGCCGCGCAACAGCCTTTCGCACAGCACGACGCCGATATAGCCGCCGCCGCCCGTCACCAGCACCTTCATGGGACGCAGCTCCCGGCCGAGCGGACGAATCTGAAAGACCGTTGCCGTATCACGCTCGCCTCACGGCTGAAGTTCGTGTCGCAACCCGCTGACGATGACTTAAGGAAATATTTGCACGCCGAACGAGCTGAAGCGCTGGCCTTCGAACCCGAAATAGTACGACCTGCTGAGCCCGAGCGACAACGAGCGATTGACCCGGAACCGCGCGTTTGCATACAGACTCCAGGGCGTGACGACGAGCGAGGTGGGACCGACTTCCCAGGCCGCGTTGTGCGTGGCCGACACGTATAGAGCGAAGGGGTCGCCGTGAGCGTACGTGACCCCAAGCGACTGGGTGCTGGTATGGGTGGAAGCGCCGACGTCGGCGGCCCTGAAGTCGTCGTGCACGGACGTCTCCCCGTCTAAGAACTGGGTCGTGATGCGCTGGTTCCAACGGCGGGTGAGCTGCACGCCGTACGTCTGAATAAGACGATCGTGAGGCAGGGAGTCGTTGGAGCGCCGCAGGTCCGCAGTGAGGTTGAGGGTCGACTCGCCGATGGTAAACGGTTTGGTGTAGGCTTGCGCCTCCAGGGCGGTGTGCGCCACGGTCGTCGCCGTCGCTCCCGAGAAAGAGAAGGGATAGAAATTGCCCGGGTTGGCTGCGTGATCGAGGCCGAACTCGCTGCGCAAGTTGAAGTAGACGTCGGCCGGAAGGCCGCGCGAGCCTAGCGGCTCGTACAGACTCTGCCAGGAGATCTGCTGGGCGTTCGCGCCGTTGGTCTGATAGGCGCTGAGTTCGAAGAACGACCGATGGACCTGATCGTTGACGTCGTAGCGGCTGAAGACCGAGCTGCCGGTTTGCGCCGAAGCAGCGAACGATTGCGAGGCATGCGAGTTGATGTGTTCTTGCCAAGTGAAGTTAAGAGCTTTGGACGGCCCGTTGAGGGGCGAAAGCGAGATCAAGACGTACGCCTTGTTGCCGTCGACGATGTGGTCGTCGAAACCGACGCCGACTTTGGTCTGCGCGTTGTAGAAAAAGTGCAGCCCTTGGATGGAGTCGCGCGTGCTACCCACGTACAGCGGAACGTCCTCGCCTCCCCCGTACGCATTGTTGACGACGTAGCCTGTGTCTGAGGAGAACGTGTAGACGTAGGAGGGCAGGTAGACGCTGCGTCCGCCCGGGACCACGACGTGCGCGTTGCGCAACCTGACGTCCGCCCCCGCATGCGCGACCGCCGAAGTGGCGACGGCGTAAGGGAGTTCGCCTTCAAGGTCGGGCAGCGCCAACGGTTCGGAGCCGGCGTCGCCTGCGGCGGCCGCGCGAAGCTGCTTTCCTTCGACGACTTGCGTCGCCGCGTGCGGTCCGACGCTGATCAGCACAGCGCGGTGGGTCAAAACGTCGACCCCTAGCGCGGCGCCCTCGGCGGCGGGCGAGCCGCTCAGCGTGACGTGCCCGACCCCGACGTAGCGGTTTGCGCGCAAGTCCAACACGATTCGGTCGGCGCTGACGTGCAGCACGCCGTCGTCGATGGCGGCGCCTCCTTGAGCGTCGAGAACGACGTGTCCGGCGAAAAACTCGATCGCGCGTGCGTTCAGCGAAACGGCGCTGTGTAATGTGAAAGCGTTCGCGGGCGGCGTCGCGGAGAGGAGCAGCGCGCAGGCCGCCGCCAGAGGCAGCAGGCTTCCGGCGCCGCTTTGTTTCACTTCAGGGCGGCCTTCACCAAATCACTTAATCGGCGTATCCCTTCGACGATCATATCATCGGACGCGTTGCTGAAGTTCAGGCGCATCGTGTTGCGGACATCGCGGTTCACCCAAAACGGCGCGCCCGGGACAAAGGCGACTTTCTTACCGGAAGCGTGCGCCAGCAAGTCTTGCGTATCGATGGACTCGGGCACTCGCGCCCACAAGAAGAGTCCGCCATCCGGCCGGGTCCATGAGCACCCCGGTGGCATGTAGCGTTCGAGTGCGCGAAGCATCAAGTCGCGGCGCCGGGCGTAGACGGGCAGCATGCCGGCAATGTGCGCCTCCAAGGCCCCGGGTGCCCGCGCGAACGCGTACACGACGCGCTGGGTGAATGAAGACGTGTGAAGATCGGCGGCCTGCTTGGCGGGCACGGCTTTCTCGTATAACGCGCGCTCCGGGATGACCAGCCAGGCGACTCGCATTCCGGGAGCCATGATCTTGCTGACCGTGCTCATGTAGACACAGCCGCGCCCACCGGCTAGCGACATCAGCGACGGAATAGGCTCGTGAGAATAGCGCAGACGGCCGTAGGGGTCGTCTTCGAAGATCGGGATCCCGTGTTCGGCCGCAATGGAAATGACGGCCTTGCGCCGTTGCAGGCTCAGCGTGATGCCGCTGGGGTTTTGGAAGTTGGGGACCAGGTACAAGAGCTTCGGTTTGCGTCTGGCCGCGCCCAAAACGCGAACCAAATCGTCCGTCCGCATGCCTTCGTCGTCTGTCTCGACGTTCAGATAGTCGGCTTGATATGCGTCGAACGCTTGGATGGCTCCCAAGTACGCGGGATTCTCGATGATGACCAAATCACCGGGGTCGAGCAACACTTTCCCGACGAGGTCCAAGCCTTGTTGAGATCCGCTTATGATGAGGATTTGGTCCGGGTTTGCCTCGATATGGCTCGTGCGAGCGAGATAATCGCAAACCCAGCGACGCAGGGGCGGATAGCCCTCCGTGACGCTGTACTGCAAAGCGGCGGGCCCGTCGTGCGCGAGCACCTCCTGGCACGCTTGCGCGAATTCCGTGACGGGGAAAAGCTCCGGCGCGGGCAGCCCGCCGGCGAAGGAGATGACGTCCGGCATCTCCGTGACTTTAAGGATTTCGCGAATGGCGCTGGCTTTCAGGCGCCCCATTCGCTCGGCGAATCGGAAGACGCTCAGGTCAAGCTCCGGTTTCGGCGTGGCTAGCGACATGGCGATGTCGTTCCCAGGAAACGCACCCCGTTCCCCTTGTATGAGGTTGACGATGGGGTCTGTGTCGACGAGCGTCCCGGCTCGCTAGCTAGTGCGGATCGCGTATTTCGAGCCTTTCGGCGGCGCCAGCGGGAATATGATCTTGGGCAGCCTCGTCGACGCCGGTTTGAGCATGGCCGCTCTGGAGCGCGAGTTGCGCAAGCTCCCGCTTTCGGGATGGTCGATCGCGGCGGCGGCGGTGCACAAGCTCGGGCTGGGCGCGACCTATGTCGACGTCGACGTGCCGGGAGAAGACGGACGCTGCGCATCCCATCGCCACGAAGAGCACTCGCATCGGCACCTGACCGACGTGCTGGAGATATTGGATGCCGCCGGCTTCTCGGCGCCGGTCCGCGAAGCCGCCGCCGGCGTTTTCGGGCGTCTTGCCCAAAGCGAAGCACGCGTGCACCGGCAGCCGGTGGGCGATATCGCGTTCCACGAGGTAGGCCAAATCGACGCGATCGTCGATATTGCCGGGGCGGCGATCGGCCTGCAGCTGCTGGGGATCGACAAGGTGTACTGCGCGCCGGTGCCGTGCGGTCGCGGAACCGTCAATAGCTCGCACGGGGCGCTGCCTTCTCCCCCACCCGCCACGCTGGAGCTTCTGCGCGACGCGCCCACGTACGCCGTCGACATCGATGCTGAGTTGGTCACGCCGACCGGTGCCGCCATCCTCACGCACGTTGCGTCGTTTTCGCGGCGACCCGCCATGACGCTGCGCTCTATCGGTTACGGCGCCGGCCGTTCGGATTTTCCGTTTGCCAACGTGCTGCGGATCACGATCGGAGAGACGAGCGATGCCAGTGATCTTCGGGCGCCTGACGGCGATGGCGGTGGCGCGTCATCCGTCGAGCAAATCGCGACGAACGTCGACGACATGAACCCGCAGCTGTACCAGCACGTCATCGAACGGGTCTTCTCTGCCGGCGCCTGCGACGTCTGGCTCGAACCGGCGCACATGAAAAAGCAGCGCCCCGGAGTCGTGCTCTCCGCACTAGCGCCGGCCGAAGTCGCCGATGCAGTCATCGCGACGATATTCGCGGAGACGACGACGATCGGGGTGCGCCGTTGGACCGTTCAGCGCGCGACATTGCCGCGCGCCGCCGCAACGGCCCCGACCAGATTCGGGCCGGTCGCGGTGAAAATCGTTTCCGTTGCGGCCGGCGATCGGGCTCGGGCCGAGTACGAAGAATGTCGGCGCATCGCAAGCCGCACCGGAATCGCGTTGTCGACCGTTATGGCAGATGTGGATCGCGATGTCGCGGCCTGGCTGGAGTCGCGCGATAAGACGGCCGGATGCGGGCGGGCGCCCAAGACGTGGGAATGAAAAGAGCACCGCAGGAGTGAGCGTCGCCCAAGAGCCGGTCAACGAGCAGGGCGTTTCTCTGAAGAGGGGGGCGTTTAGCCTGCGCTCGTTTGCCGGCGACGCCGGCCTGATCGTCGGCGGTGCGCTCTTGGCCAACGTCTTCAGCTTCGCGTACCACTTCACCGTCTCGCGGCTGCTCGGCCCGGATCGTTACGGCACGCTGGCGACGCTGCTCGCGATCTCTTCGATGGTGGGAGTGCTCGGCGGATCCATCGGCACGGTCGCGATGCAGGAGACCGCGCGCTTGTGGGCCTTGCATCTCGACGCGGCGATCGCTCCGTTCGTGCGGCGCTTGGCGCGTCTGGCCGTGGTCGTCGGCGGCCTGACTGCGGCGGGCAC
Source organism: Vulcanimicrobiota bacterium (assembly GCA_014304875.1). GTDB lineage: Bacteria > Vulcanimicrobiota > Vulcanimicrobiia > Eremiobacterales > Eremiobacteraceae > Mawsoniella > Mawsoniella australis. The sequence continues at coordinate 2,626 of JACRUD010000191.1, read as the reverse complement.
GTTGATCGTCAGCCTCCCGATATCCAGGTATTTGCACATCGTGCAGCCGGCGCTGTGGATCATCTTTGCGGCTTTCATCGGAATGGCCACGGTCAGCTCCTTCGTGCGCGGCGCCGTGCAGGGAGCGCACCGCTTTGGATTGTTCGCAGCATCGATGAGCGCGGACGGACTCTGCAAGCTTGTGATCGCTCTCGCGCTCGTGCGCGCCGGGCTGGGGACGGCCGGCGCCGCTGGAGGTTTGCTCGCCGGTGCGGCCATTGCCGGGTTGATCGCCTTCATGCCCATGCTCAGACTTGGGGCCGCCGCCGTCGAGCCGGTTGTCGGCGAACATCTGCGTTTCGGGGGTGAGTCTGTGAAGGTGCTCACCGTTTCCGCCGGGACCACGGCGCTGATGTTCGTGGATATGCTGTTCGCCAAACATCATTTGAGCGGCGTGCAGGCGGGCTACTACGGCGCCGCAGGAACGATTGCGCGCATAATACCGTACGCCGTCGGAGTCATAGCGCTGGTTCTGATGCCCAAAGCTGCGGCGGCCCATCATACCAGCCGTGAATCGCTGAGCCGCCTGCTGACGCTGACATTTGGGCTGGGTGCGGCCGCGGCGGTTATCGGGGTGGCGCTGACGTCTGGGGCTTCCGGTCTTTTGATCGGGCTTTCGTACGGGCCGAAGTACTTGGCCGCTGCGCCGTTGCTCCGGCTGTACGGCGCCGACGCCGCGCTGCTTGGGCTCGTCGCGCTCGGCACGGCGTGTTTGGTCGCGCTTCGCGACTATTCGATCGCGCCGTATCTTGCCGCTGCAGTCGCCGTCGATGCCGTGGCGATGGCCGTGTGGGGCACGAGCGCGACCCATCTTCTGACCGTCGCCATCGCGGTCAATGCTCTACTGCTGCCGTTCGTCGGCGTCCGCATCGCCGCTGCGTTGCGCACTGCTCCGCAGGCGCCCAGCCCCCTGCTCGCCGAAGTATTCTCGTAGACCCACACTCCGCCTATCAAGGACTCTGCTATGGGCGTGCGCTCCGGCGGCGTGGCGTGAGCCACGTATTTTACCGCAAGCTCGACCACGCGCTGCCGACGGTCGTGCGCGCGAGCGGCGTCTTTGTGTACGATTCGAGCGGCAAGCGCTACTTGGACGGATGCGGCGGTGCGATGGTCTGTAACGTCGGGCACGGAGTCGAAGAGATCGCCGCTGCCATCGGCGCGCAAGCGCGGACGGTCGCCTACGTCAACGGAACGGCATTCACGAACGAGCCGGCCGAAGAGCTGGCCGCAATGCTGGCCGAGCGTTCGCCGGCCGGTTTGGATAAGGCGTACTTCTTGTGCAGCGGCTCGGAAGCAGTCGAAGCGTCTCTCAAGCTCGCGCGCCAGTATCACGTGGAGCGCGGCGACGAAAAGCGCCGTATCATCATCGCGCGAACTCCCGGCTATCACGGCAACACTTTGCTCGCATTGTCGGCTTCGGCGCGCGAACATTACCGCCAGATATTCGCTCCCTGGCTGCTGGACGTCGCGATGATAGACGCTCCCTATCCGTACCGGGCGGGCGCGCTTGGCGATCGCTCACCTGCGATGACCGGCGAAGCTTTAGAAACGGCGATCCTGCGCTTAGGACCCGAAAATGTGGCGGCTTTCATCGCCGAGCCGATCGGCGGCTCGTCTACCGGGGCTTCGTTGCCGCCACGTGGTTACTACGCCAGGGTGCGCGACATCTGCGACCGCCACGGTGTTCTTTTCATCGCCGACGAGGTGCTGACGGGTGCTGGCCGCACCGGAAGGTTTTTCGCGCTGGAACATTTCCGGGCCTCAGGCGGCGAACCGATCTCTCCCGACATCATCGCGATGGGCAAGGGGCTCAACGGCGGCTACGCACCACTGTCGGCCATGATCGTCAGGTCTGGGATCATCGAGACTATCGCCCGCGGCAGCGGCCGGTTTTTGCACGCGCAAACCTATTCGCACAATCCGCTGGGCTGCGCCGCCGCGGTAGCGACTTTGCGCTACATCGACAAACACGGTCTGGTCGCGCGCGCCGGCAGCATGGGCGCGCGAATGCAGGGCGCGCTTGCCGCCGTCGCCCAACGCGGAGACGGCGCGGATATCGTCGGCGACGTGCGCGGCTGCGGCATGCTCGCGGCCGTCGAACTCGTCGCGGATCGAGAGACGAAACGGCCGTTTTCCCGGTCGCTGAAAGTCGCGGAAACGCTCGTCGCAAAAGCGCTCGAGCGCGGCCTGATCTTGTGGCCCAACGTCGGCCAGGCGGACGGCATCAACGGTGATCTCGTCATGATCGCCCCCCCTTTCACGATCAGCAGCGAAGAACTGGACGAACTTATCATCTTGCTGCAGGCGGCCATCGCGGACACCGCCGCAGCGCTGAAAATGGAGCAACCGCTATGAGCGTCCAAGCCCCAACCAAGGCACCGAAGATCACCTATTCCGCCGTGGGAGGAAACATGGACGAGATCCATGCCTCCTACGACGCGGCGCTGGCCGCCGTACGTGGCAAACTCGGCGCGACGCATCGCTTGTTCATCGACGGCGCTTTCGTCGAAGGCGATGGCCCGCTGCAGCAAACCGCCTCGCCGATCGATCGGGAAGTTATCATCGGGAAGTTCACATCGGCGTCGGC
>JACRUD010000165.1:4488-5786 GCA_014304875.1 Vulcanimicrobiota bacterium | reverse complement strand
GATCTGGCCTTGCAACACGTTGTCCAGGCGATGAAAATCCCCCCGCATCCGATCCGTGAGGAACTTACCGTGCTTTTGCCACGCTAATGCGCTCGGAGCGGTGGGATGGCCGATGAGCGGATCCGATACCTCGCGAAGCCAACGTCGATGGGTGGTGCGCAGATCGCGCAGCGGAACGGCGGCTTCGCTCAGGTTGGTCGCGCGAGCGAAGCGCTCGATCTGCCTCCACGTCGGATCGAAGCGTGGGCGCGCGTCATAATACGGCCTGAGAAAAGACTTCTGGCCGGCGGCGAGGTATCCGCGCAACCCCGTCTCTTCGTCAAGCGTCAAACGATATAGAAGGGCGTACTGGTCCCGGGCGCGCGCGACGGCGATCTCCCGGTCAAAGGATGCGTTCAGTTCGGAGTACGTTATGATGGAGCCGAAGACCGAGATCCCAAGCGCTATGGCGAGAATCGCGCCGGCGACAAACGTCCCTCCCAGAGAGCGCGACGTCAAAGCAGGCAGTTTTCGCGTACCGCTACCCTTCTACCATATCGTCGAAATCGCTACGTCGATAAATGACGCAGCGCTGGGGGCTACGGGTGACTTTCTCCCGGGCCATGGTAGCCGCCTGTCGCGGACGGCGCGGCTTACGTTGCGCCGACCGCGGAGGCGCTGCTCAGCCCCCGCTGCGGCAAAACGTCTCTACGTGGGGTTATACTCGCCCGAATGCTTCGTCCAAAACCTTGCCGAGTTCGCCGCTTTCGCGCATCGGACCCAGGATGTCGGTGTCCCCGTAAAACTTTCCTTTGATGAAAACTTTCGGCAGCGTCGGCCAGTTCGTCAGAGCGGAAAGCGCCTGTCGCTTTTCGGCGTCCAAGAGCACATCGTGGACGCGGAACGGGTAGCCCAACTCCGTAAAGAACTGCACCGTTTCGAGGGTAAAACCGCAACGGGGCTGTTCCTTCGTGCCCTTGCCGTAGATCACGATGGTATCGGATCGCAATTCATCTTCGATGCTGTTCTTCAGGTCGGTGGCCATATTTCTCCTCAGCCTTGGTGTTCGGTTTTTATCTCGATTGCGTGCAGCCGGCCGTCCTTTAGAGCGGCGTCCAAAGCTGCATAGACGAGCCGGTGCTGGTCCATGAGCGGCATCCCGGAAAACGCTTGAGAGCGGACCCGAACGTTGTAATGGTCGCGCGTGCCTGTCCGGTCGACGGTTTCGACAGCGGCGTCGGGCAGCTTCTGGCGGATAAGATGGGCCAACTCGTCCGGCATTATCACCCTGCAATGTTCTGCGTCCGGACGGTTGCGGC
>JACRUD010000165.1:0-4478 GCA_014304875.1 Vulcanimicrobiota bacterium | reverse complement strand
CCTTTGCGGTCATCAACTGTCGGACGCGAGCACCGATACACTGTAGGAGCCCGCTCGACGAGCGCGTTTCGAGGAGACATGGACTACACGAATATCTACGCCTTGGCCGACAAGCTCGGCGACACGGTGCACCACCATATTTGGATTGCCGCGTGCTTGATGCTGCTCGGCGGGATTTTGAGCAGCCTAAGCCCGTCGAGCGTGCCGCGCATGGTGGCAATCGTCAATTACGCCGGCCGGGAGGCGACGTCGCCCTGGGCGGCCGTTCGACTCTCTTTAGCTTTCGTGGCGGGCATCTGCACGGTGTATTGTGGCGTGGGCGCGTTTGCCGGTTCTTTTGGAGCGTTGCTGACGCTCACCAGCTTCCTGTATTATTTCACGGCGGCCTTGTGCTTGCTCATGGGCCTTTCGATGATCAGGCTTATCGAGCTGAAGTGGAAGGTGCCGCAACTCACGACTTTAGGCCACGGTCTAGTGGGCGCGTACGCACTCGGATTCGGCTTTGCATTTCTTATCGCGCCCGACGCAACACCATTCATGCTGGCCGCTCTAGCGGTGACGACATTCCAAGGGCAGCTCGCGCTGGGAGCATCCCTGATGCTGGCTTTCGGTTTGGGTCATGGAATCCCCGTCGTCTTCGCCGGCGCTTTAGCGCCCTGGTACACTCACCACGCGGCCGTTCGAAAGTGGCACATCGCCGCCGAGATGGCTGCGGGATACGTCCTCGTCTTTTTGGCTTTGTTCTTTGCGGTGATCGCATGAGCCGGTCGGACGAACGCCCGTACATGATCCGCACGTACGATCGCTGGTTTATCCTACTGATCGTACTCGTCGCCGGCTGGTATCTCTTCCGGCCCATCTTTGCGTATACGGCCTACTACCGTGGGGTGAGCTTCGAGCGCATGATCCAAACCAAGACCGCGGAGCACTACTATCGCAAAGCCATCGCCATCTATCCCGCTGGTCCGGATGGGTGGATTGCTTTGGGTGAATTATATTACATGTGGGCGCCCGCTCAGCCGGCGTATTACGAACGGGGAGTCGATCTGCTGCGGCGCGGGCTGGCGTTCAATCCGGAAAACGCCAAGCTCGCGTTCGATCTCGGCCGGATGTATTTCCGCGCCCATGACTACGGCCATGCCATTCCAGTGCTACTCCAGAGCGCACGCAACGATCCGCGCGGCATGTTCGCTTGGGACTATGCCGCCTGGGCGAGCTTGCATCTCGGGCGGCGCGTCGACGCGGGCCTTTTCTGGCGCCGAGCGCTGCGGATCACTCCATCGAATCCCGCCGTCCTTGCTGCGTTGAAGCACTACGGTGTGTGACTGAACGGACCCGGCGACATCGCGGCTGCTGCGACGATCAGTTCGCACTGCGGATGACCATGGTGCATGCAAATCGTCTCCCGAACATCGAGTCTTTCGCCGTAATACCGCCCGATCCCGATGATGATCCCTTTGCCGAACTCACAGATCTTGCGCGGTGAGTCGTAGATGATCTTCACTTCACCGGCCGTCGTGCGGGTGCAGCGGATATAAGGTGGACTCGCGTCTTTGTTTTCACGGCGCACGACCGTATGGATTGTCGAATCGGCATGTTCGATCACATCCAGCGCCGACCAGCTCGCCGGGATCAGCTCTGTGTGCGCTTCAACGAGGGCGGCAGCGACGAACATGCCGAATTCTTCAAGCAGTCGGCCTCGTGTTTTTTTTAGGATGCGGGAAGCGCCGTCCATAAATGAAAAAAAGTCTTCGTCCGGATACGCCATCATGGTGACGAAACCAACGGGCTTGGTGCTGGCGGTCGACAACAGCTGTAATAGGGCGAGGTCGCCGTATTGCGACCGGATCCATTCGTACAGCTCGTAGCCCACGCAACCGTGCATCGGCGCTTGTTCTTTTGTGCCGGCGCCTAAGCCCTTGTGAACGTGGACGCCTCAACCGGATGCCGATGAAAGTTTGACGCCCCGGTTGGCCCGCCATCCTAATTTCAAACCTTGCTCTAACTCGCGGCGCTATCGTTGAGGCTGCCGCGCCTATAACCTCGCGGGTCAACCTCTATCCGGTCGTAGCCAACGGATTGGAGCACGCGTTCGATGCCGGCCCGCGCAGCCTGTAAACGAGCGATGTCTGCCGGGGGCACTTCGATCCGAGCCGCGTTGCCGAAGTGGCGCACTCGCACGATCCTGTAACCGCGCGCCCGAAGATAACACTCCGCCAAGTCGATCTTGCGTAGCGTCTCTTCCTCCACCCGCGTTCCGTACGGAATCCGGGACGACAAGCACGGCGTCGCAGGCTTGTCCCACACCGCCAGGTTCAACCGCCTGGCGATAGAGCGGACGTCGTCCTTGGTCAGCCCCACTTCGGCTAGAGGACTGCGCACTCCCAGGCGCAGACCGGCGTCGTGGCCCGGGCGTCGATCCAGCGGCGACTTCCCGTCATCGGCGTTGAAACCGTCCAGCACATTCTCATAACCACGCTCGCGCGCTATTTGCCAAAGACGCGAATAGAGCTCGTCCTTGCAGTAAAAACAGCGATCGGGGGAATTCTCGCGATAACGCGGGTCTTCGAATTCCCGCGTCTCGATAATCTGGTGCCGCGCGCCCATGCCTGCCGCCAGTATCGACGCTCTATCTACCTCGCCCAGCGCGACGGAAGGAGAGCGTCCGGTTATCGCAAGTGTTTCGCCCCGGACTTCCTGGACGGCGACGGCGAGCAGCACGGCGCTGTCGACTCCGCCCGAATATGCCACCACTGCCCCACGCATTCCGCGCAGCAGTTCGCGCAGCGCCGCTTCGCGCTCGACGGCATGAGAGCCTAGATCATAACTATTCTTAGCCCGCAGTTCGATCGCTTTTTGCTTACGGTTCGAAGACATGAACTTCATGCCGCCATCTCTTTGCAGCACCTCACATGATGGATCGTGCGGCTCGCGGCTGCAGCCTCCATCATGGGGGTCTATACGTGGACGATCGGTCCGTTTCCGTTCGTCGCTGACGGCAGCGGCGCATGCCGTGGCACAACAATCATACTGCCGCGCCTGAGTTGGGGAAAACGAGCGTTCGCGCAGGCTAGGGGCGGGCGGCGCGTTCCTGAAAACTTCTGGCAGGGCTTGCGATCGCGTTGAAGGGCTCCAGTTCTGAAAGGCGCCCTGCCTTCACGCATTCGTAGCACAGGACGTAGGAGTCCATCGCATAGACCTCTTCGGACGCCTGAAGACACGCTTGGCACTTCGGCATAAGGCCTCGTTTCAACCCTTGTTGTAGCTTATGAGTAACGAGCAAGTACTTCCTGCTAGTAAAGGCGAGCATTTCCCCGCGAGCGCGCGTAAGTTGACGACAGCGGGCGCTCAAAGCGCCTCCTGCTGTCCGACAGACAAAAGCGCGCGACACCGCGACGATCACCGGAGACGTTGTCTTGCGGCAAGGTGACGCGCTTTACGCGATTCCTCGAAGTGCGTGTCGTTTCGCGCCTTAATGCTAGTTGCGGAACATTGCATGTCGTTATACCGAGTGTTATAGTCGATAACGTAGTGATGACGGTTACAACGCAAGATCTGAAGACTTGGATCTGGAATCCGCATCCGGCAGGACTAACCGCTGTGGCGCTGAGTTATGCGCACCTCTACGTGAAAGACGTAGCTAGAACGAAGACGTTATGGATGGCAAGCTACCCCCTTTGACCCTTGTCCACGATCAACACGTGAAAAAGAAAGCTCTGCGAGAGCGAACTTTTCGCCTCCTGGCGGAAGACATCAAAGCGCAGCGCCAGCGCCGCAGCTTGAGCCTCTTGCCAAAACTTCAAGTAAATGCCGCCGTGTCGCATCTTTGGCTATGTAAGCCGAGCGCCGAACCCTTTCGTTGGCCCGCACCCGGCTCGGGATCGAAACACCGAAGGTAAGGACGCCAGTATGTTATGCTTTAAATGCGACAAGGAGATGTCGGACGCGGCGACCATCTTCCATTCCGGCGTTTGCTTCGATTGTATGCTGCGCCACGACCTCACGGGTTTTGCATCTTTAGACCGGCGGCGCGGAGACCGTCGCGCGCAGGAGCCCCGATCCGCAGGGACGCTTGTCGTGGAAAAGCTTCCCGCTGAACTCAAGCGGCCTTATGTGCATCATCCCGCTTGGATGAGCCCGCTGCGCGCCGCAACGATGGCCAACGAGCTTGAAGCGCTTTGCGCAAACAGTTTAAAGCTGCTGGGTAAGGACTCTCGCGTCCTAGGCTTTTTCGAACAACCCACGGACACCGCTCATAAGGTGATATCCGTCGTCTTCAAGAGCGACAAGCGCCAAGTTATGGTGAAGTCGACCAAAGCCAGCCTGAGAGATCGACGGTACACTCAGTGTCTCAAGAGCCTTATGGCCCAGCTAACTTCTTAGCAGGTGTGGAAAGAAGAAGCTTTTTAGATTCAAATGGGTCATTGAAGCTGGCTCGGTTTCGTGGATACTTTCCGCTTTGCGGAGAAGGAATCCAC
>JACRUD010000035.1:24576-29317 GCA_014304875.1 Vulcanimicrobiota bacterium | reverse complement strand
CCCTGGACGTCGCCTTCGGCCGGGTGCTTGCGGCCGATGTGGCGGCTCCCGAAGACGTTCCGCCGTTTCGGCGCTCGCGCGTCGACGGCTACGCGGTCATCGCGGCCGATGTCGCCGGGGCGAGCGCCGCAGCTCCGGCTCGGCTGACGCTGGTCGGCGACGTGAACATGGGGCGGCCCGCGCCCCGCTCGCTGGCACGCGGGCAGACGATGCGCATCCCAACGGGCGGCGCGTTACCCCCAGGCGCCGACGGCGTGGCGATGATGGAAGACGCTTCGGTGGTTTGCGATATCGTCGAGGTTCGCGATGCTTTTGAGTGCGAGACCAACGTGACCGCGGCCGGCGCAGACGTCCGGGCCGGGGCTCGTCTGTTTCAGTCCGGCACTGTCCTGCGAGCCCCAGCGCTGGGTTTGCTGGCCGCATGCGGACTCGCCGGTGTCGATGTCTACCGGCGCCCGGCTGTGGGGTTGCTGCTCACGGGCGACGAGCTCGTCGCCCCGGGAGAACCGCTCGCCCCGGGACAGATACGCGATGTTAACCGCTATGCGCTGAGCGCCGCCATCTGGGCCGCCGGATTTGCGCCGGTCCCTTACCCGAAGGTCCCCGACGACCGCCAAGCGTTCTCGGCCGCTTTGACGCGGGCGCTGGGCGAGTGTGATGCCGTGGTGATCTCCGGGGGGTCCAGCGTGGGTGAACGCGATTACACGCCGGAAGTCGTCGCCGCTGCGGGTGCGCCGGGCGTGTTAGTCCACGGCATCCTGGCCAAGCCCGGGCGCCCGACGCTGCTCGGCCTCGTCGCAGATCAGCCCATAGTCGGGTTGCCAGGGAATCCCGTCTCCGCCCTTGTGATGTGGGAGGCGGTGGGCAAGCCGATGTGCTTGCGCATGTTCGACAAGCAGGACAAAACGCTGCCATGGCGAGCCGTTTTAGACGCCGGCATCGACGTCGATCCTTCGTACGAGCACCGCGTCCCGGTGCGGCTGTTGCGCGGTGACGACGGTCTGCGCGCCCAGCCGCTTGTCGGCACGTCAGCCCAGATGCATATCCTCGCGTTCGCAGATGCCGTGGTCATCGTGCCGCTCGGAACGAGGCATGTCGGAGCCGGTGCCCTCGTCGACGCGTGGCCCTTATCTTCGGCCTTGCGCTGAGGGAACGGGAAGGAACTTTCGCGGCCGTAGTCGAGGTGATGCGTCATGGCCGGCAAGTGTCCGTTCGCAGCGTGGGGCGCAGCCGCAGTCGTGCTGGCGGCGGCCGCCTGCACGCCCGCGCAACAGCAGGAGACGAAATCGGGAGCCGACGATGCGCTGCTGCTGGCCCAACTGCGGGCCAAGATCGCGGCCGTCGACGCCGCCACGATCTCTTTGGTGCACGTCAACGTCAGAAATGGCGTGGTGACGCTGAGCGGCCAAGCTCCGAGCGCGGCGGAGCGGTCCGCGATCGAGGGAACGGCAAAGAGCGTGCCGGGCGTGCGCACCGTGATTGATCGTCTGGCCGTCAATCCGAAAGCCCCCACCAGCAGACAGCTGGCGGATGACTTCGCGCTGGAAGCGCAGGTGAAAGCCGCGATCGCGCGCGATGCCGGTTTAAATGCACTGCGCGTTCATGTCAGTGCGCATGCGGCCGCCGTCACCCTCGAGGGCTCCGTGCCTTCTGCGGCGCTGCGCACCGTCGTCTTCGACGCGGCGAAAAGCGTGCCCGGAGCGAAGAGCGTCAGCGACCGTCTAAGCATCAAGCGCTGACCGTTGGGACCGCCTGCACAGCGGGTGCCAAGCCGTCGCCGCCGACTCATCGCGCTCGTGGCGGAGGCCGATCGTCCACCTAAGAGAAAGGGCGCCGTTTGCCACCGGAGAGCCCGAAAGCCCCATGCGCTACGGCGTGATTTCGGACATACACTCGAACCTCGAAGCGCTGCAAGCCGTCCTGCGGGAGATCGACGCATGGGGCGCGCAAGCGCTCGTGTGCCTGGGTGATGTGGTGGGATATGGGCCTGATCCGAACGAGTGCTGCGATCTGCTGCGCGCGCGGGGCTGCCTGGTGATCAGCGGCAATCACGATGAAGCCGCGGTGAGCGATGCGGGCGTTGAATTTTTCAACTCGGTCGCGCGCCAAGCGCTGACTTGGACTCAAACCCAACTGACGCCGGAAAACCGTGTCTTCTTGGCAGGTCTGCCGCGCGAGCGGAAATTTGAGAACTTCTCCATCGTCCACGGTGCGCCCGGCGCGCATTTCGACTATATATCCGACGCGATCGACGCGCAACGGGCGTTCGCGCGCGTCGACTCTGCCGTGACTTTTATCGGACACACGCATACGGCGGAGGTATTCTATCAGGACGGCGCCCGGCGCACGTACCATCAAAAGCTCGCGCAAGGCGGCCGGGTGACGATCGCGCCCGGCCTGCGCTACATCATCAACCCGGGCAGCGTGGGTCAGCCTCGCGATCTCAACCCTCGCTCTTCCTGCGCGCTTTTCGATGAAGATCGTGAAGAAGTGGAAATACGGCGGGTGACGTACGATGTCGGACGTGTCCGCGAGCGCATGCGCGACGTCAACCTGCCGTCCGAATTGGGCGCGCGTTTGATCGTCGGCTACTGAGGGGCCATGGCGCTATGCAAGCGCGCCGCTGCAATGGTCGGCGCCCTGGCCTGCCTCTTGACGCTGATGGGGTCATCCGGCGGCCGCTCACGCACCGATCCGTACGCCGACCCGAAATTTGTCCGCGAACTGCGCGCCGGTTTGGATGCTTTCTACGGCCGTGAGTTCTCAAAAGCGCGCGCCGACTTCGTCGCCGCCCATGATTCAGCACCGGCCGACGCATTCGCCATGTCGCTCGTGGATGCAGCGGCGGCCAACATGGGGTCCGCCGCGCTCGCGGCGCTGACCGACCGCGCGGAAGCGGCCGTCGTACGGCACCCCAAGAATGCGCGAGCGCAAGCAGAGCTCGGGTTTGCGTATCTGTTCGAGCGGCAGACCGAGCCCGGCCGCGCCGAAGATGCCAAGGATGCCCTCAATGCGGCGCTCGCCGCAGCGCCATCCATGGCCTGCGCGCATGTCGGGCTTGGCATCTACCGACTGAGCCGCGCGTCGACCAATCGGGCAAAACTGGAGTTTCTAGCGGCGCTGCGGAGCGAGCCGCACGATGTCTTGGCGCAGGAGTACTTAGCCGTCATCTATCAACACGACCTCGATGATCCCGAGCGAGCGCTCTCGTACATCGTGAGCGTGCCGAATTTCGTGACCAACTACGCCGATGGTTACTACCGCCTGGGCTCCATCATGAGAGACTTGCGGCAATACGAAGCGGCGGAGGCGTACCTGCGGACGGCCATCGACCTAGACCGAGGCCATGTGGGCGAAGCTGGTCGGTTCGGCCTCCCTCTGTTGGGCGACGTCTACGTCGCGATGCGAAGGTTCGACGAAGCGAAGAAGGCCTTCGCCCAGGCGGTCGTTTACGGCGAAGAGCCGGCCTACTCCCAAGCGCAACTCGAAAAGATAAAGCATGGGAACGTCTGAAGGCGCGCTGCTCGACGATCGGCGATGTTTTGCCTGCGGTCCGGAAAACGAGCATGGTCTCGGGCTGCGCTTTCATTACAGCGACGGAACGGCGCACTGCCATTATACAGCCGGCGAGCGGTTCGGAGGCTGGGCAGGCATGCTGCACGGCGGTGTGGTGGCGACTATGCTCGACGAAGCCATGGCTCATGCCGCGCTTGCGAGGGGAATGCATGCCGTGACGGCTCGCCTCGAAGTCCGCTTTCGCCGCCCCGCGCCCACCGGGGTCTCACTTCTGCTCGAAGGCATCGTCACGGGCCGCCGCGGGCGTGCTTTGGACTTGGCGGCAACGCTGAGCGACGGTGCCGGCTGCGTCTACGCCGAAGGCCATGGCCGCTTTATCGCCGAGCCCCTGACGGATAGAGCAGCTCATCCCGCCCGTGAGTGAAAGCAATGAGGCGACGAAGCAGGTCGCATCCAATCGCAGAGCCTTCCACGAATACGCAATCGTCGAACGCCTCGAAGCCGGACTCGTGCTCACCGGAACGGAGGTGAAGAGCGTCAGAATCAACGGCTGTTCGCTGGGCGACGGGTACGTGCGGCTGCGCGGGGGCGAAGCATGGCTGGTCAACATCGACATAGCGGCCTACGATCGAGGGACCTTTTTTTCCCAGCACGAGCCGCGCCGCGATCGAAAACTGCTGATGCAACGCCGCGAGATCAGCCGCTTGCACGGGCAGCTGCAGGAGAAAGGTTTGACCCTCGTGCCGCTGCGGCTCTATTTCCGGCGCGGCCGCGTGAAAGTAGAGCTCGGGCTTGGCCGCGGGAAAAAGTTGTATGACAAGCGCGAAGCGATCAAAAAACGAGAATCGCAACGTGAAGTGGCACGACTCGCACGCCGTCGTTGACGGCCGGGTAGCCGCCCGGCGCGCCGTGGACGCTGACCGAGAGGCGATGTTCGTCAACCGCTGCGCGCGCGCATGCGACGCTCTCCGTTTGCCCCACGCCGGCGCACCCATCGTCGTCGCTTGCTCCGGCGGTTGCGACAGCGCGGCGGCGCTGGACTTGCTGCGCCGGGTGCGTCCTCAGGCCCGGCTGTGGTCTTGCTACGTCGATCATCGGATGCGGCCGCGCGATGCGGTGGCGCGCGACGTCGCGGCGGTGCGGGCTCAGGCCGGCGCGGCGGGCGCGATGGTAGAAGTGCGGGCGCTGACCCTGCCGCTCGCCCACGGGTCGCGCGAAGCTGCTA
>JACRUD010000035.1:0-24566 GCA_014304875.1 Vulcanimicrobiota bacterium | reverse complement strand
TGCTGGCGGAATTCGCGACGGAGGTCGGTGCCGGCGTGGTTGTGACAGGACACCAGCGCGCCGATCGAGTTGAGTCGATGCTGCTTGCGATGTTTCGCGGCAGCGGGCTGCGCGGTCTGACGGCAATGCGGGGCCGGCGCCCCTTGGCGCCGACCGTCGATTTGGTTCGGCCGTTGTTGTGGGCGACAAAAACCGACTTGGCCTCGTACGTCGGGCGGCATGGACTTTTGGTGTCGCGCGACGACTCAAACGACGATATGAGTTTTCGGCGCAACGCAGTGCGCCGGCTGATGGCGGGCGTAGAACGTTTGGCGCCAGGCGCCGGTCGGGCGGCGGCTCGGTGTGCGACCCTCTTGCGTGAAGACGAAGCGCTGCTCGACCACATGACGAAGGCCGCATGGCGTGCCAGCCGCGTGGAGACCGGTTCGGCCGAATTGCGCACGGCCGCTTTGCGCCGGCTGCCTCCGGCGTTGCTGCGCCGGGTCGTGCGCTTGGCGGTGCGCGCGTGCGGCGGCGATCAGCGCGACTTCCATTTCGTCCACTGCGCCGCGATCGCACGCGCCATAAAGGAAGGACGCGGGGGCCTCTATCATGCCGGCGGCCTCACCAGGGTCCGACTCTCGGCCGGCAGATTCGTCGTGCGCACGAACGCGCAGATTGAGGCGGGACCCTCGTCGCTGGCTTCCTTCGGAGTGCCGCGCAGGCGCTGCATCGTCAACGGCGACTGGGGAAAGCTCAGCCTCTCGTTGTCGAGTAAGAAAAGTAGCAGCGGTCGGCCGGCCGAGTGGTCTCCTCAGGCGGGGACGCTCGCGCTGGACGCGGGACTCCTCCAGCCGGGCACCAAAATGGAGTTACGCTACCCTAAGCTGGGCGACACATGCGTCCCCAGCGGGCGGAAGAGGCGGGTTTCGCTGGCGAGATTTCTGTCGAAAGCAGGCGTTCCAAAGGACATGCGCAGGCGCATGCCGCTGTTGACGGTCGGTGCCGAGATCGTCGCCGTCCTCGGAAAACGCACCATGGAGCCCTACGGGCACCGTCCGGGCAATCCCCAGCTTGAGATTCGCTGGCGATTCGGCCGATGACTAATGCAATCGACGGAAGGGTCGCCTCCGGAAAGCAGGTCTTCACCGAAGGGGATATCGCCGCCGCGGTCGTGCGGATCGCCGCAGCCGTGCGCGCCGACTACGCAGGCGAAGAGCTGATGATGGTCGGCGTGCTGAAAGGGGCCGTTCTGTTCGCCGGCGACCTGATGCGGGCTTTGGGAGATTATCCGCTCATCGTTGATTTTATCGCAGTCAATTCTTATAACACCGGCCGGGACGGTAGCGGCGGGCAGGTGCGCCTGCTCAAGGACCTGGACATCGATCCGGCCGGACGGCACATCCTGCTCGTCGAGGATATCGTGGACGAGGGGCTGACGTTAGAGTATTTATTGACGAACCTGCGCAGCCGCGGCCCGCTCAGCGTCCGTTCCTGCGCGCTGCTCAACAAGGCGTATCACAGAAAGAACTCCGTGGCTGCCGATTACGTGGGCCTAGAGGCTCCGGACGCCTTTCTGGTAGGGTACGGTCTGGATTTCCAAGAACGTTTTCGTAACATCCCGCACATCCGTCAACTGCAGCCTGCGCGCTCGTCCGTGCCATGAGTAAGCCACGTCGTCTCCTGACTCGTTTTGCTAAAGGCGCGAAGCGGTGCGCCGACCCACCCGATGTCGCGGCGGGGCACAAGAGGATCTGTCTTGGGTAAAATCTTTCGTTCGTTCATCGTCTGGATAGCGCTGGTTGCGGTCATCGTCTTCGCCTGGGCCTGGTATCAAAAATCAGGTCAACAGCCGCAGCAGTTGTCCTACAGCGATTTTATTCACGAGATAACGGTCTCGCCGGAGTCGCTGCACGATGTCGTCGTCAGCACGACGACGGCGACCGCGACCCGTGCCGGCGATTCCAAGCAGATCGTAAACATCCCGCCCGGCAGCGCGCCGGATCTGACCAAGCTGCTTCTCAACAAACATGTCAAGGTCAGCGGGGACGGCTCCAGCGGCGGCAGCTTCTCGGCGCTGGCGATTTTGTTCCAGGTGTTGCCGTTCGCGGTGCTCATGATCCTCATGTTCGTGATCATGCGCCAGGCGCAGTCGGGGGGCAGCCAGGCTCTGTCTTTTGGGCGCAGTCGAGCCAAGCTTCACTCGGAAAACCGGCCCAAGGTGACGTTTGCGGACGTCGCCGGCGTCGAAGAAGCCAAACAGGAACTGGCCGAAGTGGTGGAGTTCTTGAAGTTCCCGAAGAAATTCCAGGCGCTGGGAGCGCGCATCCCCAAAGGGTTACTTCTCTTGGGACCGCCCGGCAGCGGGAAAACTCTGCTGGCGCGGGCCATCGCGGGCGAAGCTGGAGTGCCTTTCTTCAGCATTTCAGGGTCGGATTTCGTCGAAATGTTCGTCGGAGTCGGAGCGTCGCGCGTCCGCGACCTCTTCGAACAAGCGAAGAAGAGCGCGCCTTGTATCGTCTTCATCGATGAAATCGATGCTGTCGGCCGGCAACGCGGCGCCGGTTTGGGCGGCGGTCACGACGAGCGGGAACAGACCTTGAATCAACTGCTCGTCGAGATGGATGGGTTCGATGTAAACACCGGCGTTATATTGATCGCTGCGACCAATCGTCCCGATGTGCTAGATCCCGCCCTCTTGCGTCCCGGACGCTTTGATCGCCAGGTGGTTGTGGACCGGGCCGACGTCGTGGGACGAGCGCAGATTCTCGGCGTTCACTCGCGCAACAAGCCCCTGGGCCCGGACGTCAAACTGGAAGTTTTGGCTCGGCGGACCCCCGGCTTTTCCGGCGCCGATCTGGAGAACTTGCTCAACGAGGCTGCGCTCTTGGCCGCGCGCGCCAACAAGACGCAGATAGAGATGAAAGATTGCGAAGAGGCGATTGACCGTGTCATCGCCGGGCCAGAACGGAAGAGCCGGATCATCAGCCATCGCGAGAAGGAGATCGTCGCGTATCACGAGGGCGGCCACGCCCTGGTGGGGAGGCTTTTGCCGCACGCCGATCCGCTTCACAAGATCACGATCATTCCGCGCGGCATGGCGCTCGGGCTGACTATGCAGCTGCCGATCGAGGACCGTTATCTCATGACGAAGGCGGAGATCGTCGATCGCATCACCGGGCTGTTGGGTGGACGCGTCGCCGAGGAACTCGTCTTCCACGACTGCACGACCGGGGCGCAAGACGATCTGCAAAAGTCGACCAGCCTGGCGCGCAAGATGGTCATGGAATTCGGCATGAGCACCAAGATCGGGCCGCTCGCGCTAGGCAAAAAGCACGAGCAGGTTTTTTTGGGTCGTGATTTCGCCGAAGAACGGAACTACTCGGAAGAAGTCGCAAGTCAAGTCGATACGGAAGTACGCGGGATCGTCGAATCGTGTTACCACAACGCGTACCACTTGTTGGAGACGAATATAGACAAGCTGCACCGGTTGGCCGAAGCTTTGTTGGAACGAGAGACGGTTGAGGCCGATGAAGTGGAGCGGCTGCTTTCCGACAGTCCTCGCCCCAATACGTCACGGGTCCCGGTCAGCGAGTCGGCGGTCCCAGACACGGCCGCGGCCGCGGTGCAGCAGCCGAAAGAAGATAAGCCGCGTGTCAAACCCCGCGTCGTCCCTTTCCCGCCGCCGGAACCTGCATGAGTCGCGGCCTAGCAGCCGCTCTCGTCACTTGTCTTTTCATCACCGCTTCGGCCGGAGCCGCGCCCGCTGGCGCGGCTCCGATCCGGCTTGCGCCGGGCGAACAAACCTTACGAGATGGCCTCACGGTCGCCGTCCGGCAGTTGACGTCCGCGCCCATCGCCGCGATCGAACTGTGGGTGCGCTGTCCCTCGAACGGCTACGCGCCGTTGCGGCCAGGCGTCGCACGCGTCGCGGCGTACTCGCTGTTGGCGCAAAAATACGCGGGACTTTCGCTGCGCGAGGAGGTGCGGGCTGACGGCGGACGCGTCGTCATATCAGTCTTTCCGATGGCGACGGAGTATGCGGTCGTCGTGCCGTCCTTCGCAGCCCAGCGCTTCATCGGCGCTTTGGGCAAACGGTTATTTCACCCGGTCATCGATTCCGCTGCGTTCGATGCCGGCCGAGCGGCCGCAGGAGCCGAGCTAGCCGCATCCGCAGCGATTCCGGACGTCGCTTTTCGCGATGCGATCTTTGCCGCCGCCTTCGGGTCCGGCCCGCTGCACGTTTCGACGTATGGCGATCCACAGGCGCTCAAGCTCACGAGCGCAGCCGACGTCCGCGGCTTCGTCGCGAAAGCGTACGTGCCGGCCAACGAGATTGCTGTCGTAGTCGGTAACGTGAGCCCGCAGGAAATGGCGCGGGCCATCGGCGCTGCTGCGCCGCTGCCGCAACCGCAAACTGCCATGCCGGCATCTATGAGATCGACCTCTGCTTTGCCCGCAGCCGTGCCGTCCGTTGATCTGCCCGGCGTGGCCCTGGGTTGGACCGGACCGCCGGTGAGCGACGAAGCGGCTGCGACAGCGATGGATTTCCTATCCGACTACCTCACCAGGCCCGGATCGGGAATCGTGACCAAGGCTCTTGCGGCCGCCGATCCGGGGGCCGAATTCAGCGGCCAGTTCATCACTTTGCGGGACGCGGGCGTTTTTTACATCAGCGTCGCCAATCCCAAAGCCGACTCCAAAGCCGTTTCGATCGCCGAAGACGCGATCCGGCCGGTCGCGACCCAGACGCTTGGCGGCAGCGAATTCGAACGGGCCATCGAAGCGTTTAGAACCCACATACTGCGAGACACCCAGACGGCTCAAGCCCTAGCCGACAATTACGGGTGGTATTTCGTCCAAGAAACGCCAGCGTACGCTCCCAGCGCGATCGAAGGCGATTTTGCGGGCGATTATTTCACCCAAGTGAGCGCGTTGACGCCGCAGTTCGTCTTCGAGACGGCGCGCAAGTATCTGTCGGCGCCGTCGATTCGTATTGAGGGCAGCGTCCGGGTCGTTCCGACGTCGGCCCCATCGGCGTCCCATGCGTTGCGCTAGAAGCCGGGTCGCCGCGGCTTGCGGACCCGCGTTTGCCGCACTTGTGTTGCTTGGAGCCGCTCCGCCGGCAAACCCCGCACCGTTCGCACCCTCCACTCAAGAGCGGCTGGCAAACGGCGCCGTCATCGCCGTCCAGAACACGGCCGGAATCCCGCCGCTGATCGGCGCAACGATGTTTTTGCCTGCCGGCCTGGCGCTGCAGCGCGCTGAAGACGCCGGCATCGCGGCCTTGACGGCCTCAGTCGTCCTTTCGACACCGGTGGACGGCGGAAAGAGCGTCACCCAAGTCGCCGATATGCTCGGGGCATCGGCGTCCTACCTGCTGGACGCGCGCGACACGCGCTACTACATCGAAAGCCGCCCATCCGACTTTTCGCGCTTGCTCCATGATCTGTCGACGGCGATGGAGCGGCCCGATCCAAATCAGCTGGACTCCGCTCGCCGCACCGTGAGCGACGCCGGCGTCGCGGCCGCCAAAAGCCCCGCCGCCACGGCTTTCGCCATGGTCCGCCAAGCCCGTTACCGCGGCAACGGCTACGCCTATCCGGAGGCGGGAGACGGCTTTAGCCTTGCCCGCCTGGGGCCGACCGACGTCGCAGCATTTGCGTCAGCATGCCGGCATGGCGTCGGCGCGGTGCTTGCGCTCGAGGGTGCCGTCACGCCAGCTATTTCGCAGGCAGCCGCGCTGGAACTAAGCCGCCTGCAGGCCGGTGTTCCGCCTGCGGCGCCGGCGAGCATTGCGATTACCCGTCCGCAAGAGGTTATCTCTCATCGTGATGTCGCTTCGCCGTGGGTAGCTCTTGCATACGCTGCGCCGACCCAGAGTTCGAATGACTTTGCCGCTATGCTCGTCATCCAAGCGCTGCTCGGCCGCGGCGGGAGCGGCGATGCGCTCGCGTTTGGCTCAAACACGGCTTTGGCCGACGACTACTCGGGTGCTTTCTATCAGTTCGATGCGGAGCCTGGCGTCTTCACGTTTTTCTTAAATACCCAAAGTCCCAGCGTCGACCAAGGGTTGCGGAATTTTCTGGGCGGCATCGCCCGTCTACGGACGCGAGACCTGAGTTCGGCGCTCGTGCAGCGAGCCAAGCGCGTGGCAATCGGCGACTACTATACTTCGATCACCACCCTCCAAGAGGCGTCCTGGCTGCTCGGCCGTTCCGCCCAATCGCGAACCGGTGTGGCCGCCGAAGGAGACCTGGCGGCAAGAATTTCGGCGGTGACCCCGGGCGACGTCCGGCGAGCCGCACACCGCTACTTCGTCGCGGCGACGACAGCTCTCGTCCTGCCCGTCGAGGGCGATAGGCATCTGTGAACGTCGCCTTAGTGCATGATTATCTGACCCAGTTCGGTGGCGCGGAAAGAGCGCTCTTGGAGATCCATCGTCTCTACCCCGGCGCGCCGGTGTACACGTCTCTTTACGACGCCAGAAGGTGCGGCGCGGCGTTTGAGTCGGTTGACGTCAGGACGACCTGGCTGCAAAAAGTGCCTTTCGCAACTCGAAATTTCCGCGCCCTGTTGCCTTTTTATCCCGCCGCGTTCGAATCGTTGGATCTCTCCCGGTACGACCTCGTGATCTCCTCGACGACGTCCTTTGCAAAGGGAGTGCGCGTCAGTCCCACGGCGTTGCACGTGTCCTACGTCAACACGCCGACGCGGTTTCTTTGGCTGCAGGACGAGCACACCGCCAGTTCGATCCCCGCGGCTGCACGCCCGCTCTTTCGGGCGGCCGTGCCGGCTTTGCGGCGCTGGGATCTTGCTGCGGCTCGCCGCCCCGACCGGATCATCTCCAATTCGCTAAACGTCGCCGAGCGGGTGCGCCGCATCTATGGGCGCGCGAGCGACGTCCTGGCGCCGCCGGTCGATGTCGCGCAGTTCTCGCCCTGGCCGGAGACGGGCGACTACTACCTGGTCGTCGCACGTCTTTTGCGTTATAAGCGCATAGAGCTCGCTATCGAAGCGTGCAACGCGCTGGGCGTGCCGCTCGTGATCGTCGGCACAGGTCCGGACGAACGCAAGCTGCGATCGCTGGCCGGTCCCACAATTCGGTTCGCCGGTCAGGTCGACGACGATGCGCGGCGTATGCTGTTCGCACGGGCGCGTGCGGTCATCGTGCCGGGCGTTGAAGACTTCGGCCTCGTCCCGGTTGAGGCCGCCGCAGCCGGCCGTCCTGCCATCGCTTTCGCAGCCGGCGGCGCGCTGGAGACGGTCATCGAAGGAACGACCGGAACTTTTTTCCGCACGCCGACGGCGCAAGCGCTTGCAGCGACGATGGTCCAAAGCGAGCACCTCGCTTTCGATGCTCGGCGGCTGGTCGCCCATGCCTCCGGGTTCTCGCCGGAGCGGTTCCGAGTTCGTCTCGCGGCGCTCATCGGGCGTTACCAGGAGGAGCTGTCCGGCCAGACCCCGGCCGGCTTACGATCCGCCGGGAGGCCCGCGGTCTCGTATGCTTGATGCCCCGTAAAGACGGCTTCCCCTCGCTGGATTTGAACCAGCTGGCGCTCACGGCGCTTTCGGATCGGCCGTCCAAGGTCTCAAAACAAGCGCTCGTCGCGCCGCCCCGCTACGGCGATTCCTTCCAGACGTTTTGGCAGGGCCTGCCCGATGTTCTGGCCGTACGGGATTTGCGTTCTCTCGTCTCCGACGTGGCGGCCGCCTATCGGGCCGACAAGATCGTCGCCATCGGCATGGGCGGACACGTCATCAAGACGGGCCTGTCGCCTCTGATCATCGATTTGATGCGGACGGGAATCGTCAAAGCGGTCGCCAGCAACGGTTCTATGTGCATTCACGATGTCGAGCTCGCCATCGCGGGCAAGACGTCCGAAGACGTGGACGCCTCCCTGCGCGATGGATCCTTCGGCATGTCTGCGCAGACCGCGGATTTCATTTTGAGCGCGACCGCAGCCCAAGCCTCTCGCGTCGGATTGGGGCGGGCGCTCGGTGAGGCGTTGCTGCGGCGCGAAAACACCGATTGCGATATCTCGATCTTGGCGCAGGGCGCAGCTTTGGGCATCCCGGTGACGGTACACGTCTCCATCGGGTCGGATGTAATTCACATGCATCCGCAAGCGGATGGGGCCGCGCTCGGAGCTGGCAGCCTTCACGATTTTCGCCGCTTTTGCGAAGTGATCGCAGGCGTGACGCATGAGGGCGCGTACCTCAACCTCGGGTCAGCCGTTGTGATGCCGGAGACGTTTTTGAAGGCCCTGTCGGTCGCGCGCAATCTCGGGCATCGCGGGAGTTTCGTCACCGCCGATTTTGATTTCATCCGGCACTACCGGCCGCGTACCAACGTCGTCGTGCGGCCGCATCTGGATTCCGGCCGCGGTTACATGTTCACCGGCCACCACGAGATCATGCTGCCGCTCTTTGCCGCCGGTCTGCGCAGCGAGCTTTCGTGAGCGCGCGCTTTGCTCCGTTCACGATCGCCATGTTGGCCGTCTGCTGGGCGGTGTTCGGCTTAGGACTCTTTGCCGGAGGTCCGAACGGGGACACACTGGTGCGCGAGTATGCCCTTGTGCCGAGCGCGATCGCCGCCGGTCAGTGGTGGCGGATCATCACGGGCGCCTTTTTGCACGCGGGTTTCACCCACATCCTGTTCAATTCCATCGCGCTGTACCAGTCGGGGCTGTTCGTCGAATTCGCTTACGGGACGCCGCGCTTCGCGATCATCTACGTCGTTGCGCTGATCACAGGCGGTCTGGCTGCATACCTTTCGACGGCCGGGAGCGATGTTGCGACGATCGGAGCTTCGGGCGCGATCATGGGAGTGTTCGGCGCGATGGCGGTGTTGGGGTTCAAGCTGCCCGCGCTGCGGCAAGCGCTCTTGCAAAGCGCGATCGTTCCAATAATCTTGACGCTCGGCTACGGATTCAGTCATTCGAACATCTCCAACGCGGGCCATATCGGCGGTGTTGTGGGCGGGGCTCTCGCGGCGCTCGCATTGAGGCCGGCGCGCGGCCGCGCGCTCGTGGGCCGCCCTTAAGCAGGTCTGCGATTTTCCGGTCGCGAGCCTGTCTGTAACCACGGATCTTTAGGTGCGTTCGACATCAGGGATCTGGGCTGCCGCTAAATGTTCGCGCTGCGCGCGGCTCGTTCGATTATCGCAAGCGTCGCATCCGCGCAGCGCGCCCACGTCATCTCAGCGGCCCGTCGCCGACCCGCGCTGCTCGATCTTCCTGCCTGAACGGGATCTTCGATCAGTCGCGCTAGCACCTGGGATAGCGCTGCGGCGTCTCCAGCGGCAAAGTAGCAAGCCGCGTCACCGCCGGCCTCGGGTAGCGCCGTCGCGTCGGAAGCGATGACCGGCACGCCGTACGACATCGCCTCGAGCACCGGCAAGCCGAAACCTTCGTAGCGCGACGGAAGAACGAAAGCGCAAGCTCCGGCGTAGAGTGCGGCCAGCCGCATGTCGTCGACCTCTCCGGCGGCGATGATGGAGAAACGTCGGGCCACCGGCTCGATTTCCGTCCGGAACCCCTTGCCCGCGACGACCAGGGCTGTGTCCTTGCGCATCGGCCCGGGGAGACGATCCATCGCTTCGACGAGCGTTGCAAGGTCTTTGCGGCTTTCCGCTTCGCCGACGAAGAGAACGTAGCGCGCGGCCGCGCCGAACCTAGCAGGCGGCACGTCGATAGGCGGGTCGACGCCCAAGTACACGACATCGACGGTCTCGCGTTGCACGCCGAGATGGAAAGCGATCTCGGATTTGGAGAATTCAGAGTCGGTGATGATGCGACCAGCGTGCGCCGCCGTCGCCCGAAACGGCTCCTGCTCGTGACGCCGGATGCGCGCATCCGGCGATGGCGACGCGAACGGCCAGACGTCATGCATCGTGGCGACCTTGGGGCCGGGGGCGATCCATGTCATGCCGTTCCACGGATACCAAACCACGTCGATGTCAAGGGCCGGGGTCTGCGTCCTGCGCGCGACCCTAAAATTGCGGGCGCCGAGCACGGCCGCGATTCTGCCCACCAGCAGCTGCGGAAAAAGATCGGGAACGAGCAGGGTGATATCGATTCGGTCGGGCCGAGACATCCAATTGCGAAGCAGAGCGCGTGCGTAGCGTCCGATGCCGCGCCGATCGCGGACGATGTTGGCTGCGTCGACGCCTAAGCGCAGCACCTCAACGTGGGCCCGCCAACGTCACGACCTGCACCCCGGTTTCTCGACGCGCCGCCGAGACGACGGCATCGCGCTGCGTGCACAAAACGATCTGCTGCCCGCCTCTCGCCAGATTTGCGAGGTGGTGAACACCCGCGGCCAACCGCGCATCGTCTGAGTGGACCAGAGCGTCGTCGAGGATCAGCGGAACGCGTTCTCCTGAGCCCAGCGCGGCGGCGGTCGCCGCGCGCAATGCCAAAAAAATCTGTTCGCGGGTTCCACTCGACAGCTCGGCCCCGGACATGCGATCTCCGGTTTCGGGCAAGCGCAGGCGCACGGTGAAGTTCTCCGGGTCGACCGACGCTTCGACGTAGCGGCCGTCGGTTATGTCGCAGATGGCACGCTCGATCGCCGCGCTCAGCAGCGGTACGAAGTTGCCGTGGACCTGATCTTTGACGCGTTCGACCGTCGTTAGAGCCAGTTCGGCTGCGCGCCGCGCATCGCTCAGGCGCAGTCGTTTGGTGGCGCATGCGGCCAGGCGCTCTTCGAGAGCCGCGGAGCCTTCGGGATGCCGCTGCTCGAAGCGCTGCAACTGCCCGTTGCAGCGCTCTATTTGATTGCTCCATTCGATCAAGCCCCGTCTGACGTCTTCGATCTCGCTTTGTATGGCTTCGACGTCTCGTGGCCTGTCGGCGCCCGTGTCGTGATCCGGCTCCGGGACTTGCCCGGCCAGAGCCGTCTCCTCCGCAATCATGTCTTCCGGCGTCCTGTCGCCGAGGCAGGCATGCAGTTGCCCGCGCGCCTGCGCGACGCTGAGGTCCGCAGCGGCGGTCAGCCGGCCTGCGTCGCGCAGGGCGCGAAACGTCTGTAGCTGAGCTTCGAGCGTGCCAGGTTCGACGAGGGCGCCGGCCAGCAGGCAGCATAACGTGTGGCGAACGGTTTCCGTACGCTCGCGGCTTTGCCGGTAGCGCGATTCAAAGGCTTGTAGCTGCTCGTATAGTGTCTCGAGGGTCCGATGCCGCTCGCATTGATGGGCCGCTTCGGCTCTCAGCTGATCTATTTCGCCTTGCAACGCGGCGAGACGCGCCTGCGCTTCGCGCGCCTGCTCCGCGGCCTCGACGTCGGCGAAGCCCAAAGCGCCGCAGCGAGATTCCAGGGCTGCCTTGGCAGTGCCGAACACGGCCGCAGCTTCTTCGGCGCTGCGCTTGCGGGATGCCAGGTCAGCGCGACGGCGCGCATCCGCCGCTGCCCACAGCACGAGCATCATAACCCCGAAGGCCAGTGCGCCCAACCCCGGATACAACAGCGCCGCGCGGTACCAGAAAAAGCCCACCGCCGCGACGATCGCGGCCAAGCCGATGACGCCAAACGCCGCTCCGGGACTAGGACGAAGCTTTTGCCGTGCGATCGCTGCCGCGGCATCGCTCCGACGTGCCTGCGCATCGAGCTGCGCTATATGCTCGTCCTGAGCGTTCAACTGGGCGACCGTTTCCGCAGACAGCGGAGCAACGTCGGCCCAGCGTTCCGCGAGCGCACTGTGTTCGGCGTCGGCTTCAACGATGCGGCTCTGTCCTTGCGCGAGCGTCTGCCCGCATTCTTGCATCGCCAGACGCGTTTGCGCGCGGTTATCCTCTTGAGCGTGAGCCTGCGCCTTGGCTTCCGCTTCAGCCTTTTCGGCAAATGCCAGATCGGAAGCGGCTGACTCTATCGCGTCGGCGCGCTCGACCAGAGCCGGAGCCGGCGTTGCTATGGCAGCCCGCTCTTGTTCGGCCGCCGCCAGACAAGCCTGCGCGTCACGCACGCGCGCCAACTGCCGCCGCAAAGCGTCGAGTCTTGCCGCGCGCGCCTCGTGTCCGAGTTCGGCCATTCTGGCTTGGGCGCGATCCACGTCGCCTTCGATGCGGCGGCGCGTCTCGACGACCGCGCTCAAATCGCGGTGCTCGGCGGAGTAGGTTTCGAGAGCGTCATGCGCCTTTTCCCATTCTTCGCCCGCTTGTGTCAGCAGACTGTTTTTGGCGATGGGCCGGCCGCCGATTTCTCGCAGGAAATCTTTGAGCCGTCCGATCGCGGCGGCTGCGCTCGTCTCGCCCGCCGAGCCGACCAGCGCGGCCAGCCGCTCGGCGAGGATTTCGTAACCCTTGCCGTTCGAGGCATTGGCGAAATCTGACGCCCGCACCACCGCGGCCGCTTCGAATGCGGCCATCGACAATCCGATGTAGCCCTCTCCCGGCGATGTCTTGCGCGACCCGCTATACTCAGGTATGGGGCGGCCCGTGTCGCGCTGGGCGGTCGTCGTCGGAACGTCTTCTCGTCCGAAGTCGCGCGTCGTTTCGAGCAACGATCCATCGTCGAGGCGATACGTCAGCGCGGCGCGATAGGCGCGTCCCTCGTGCCATGGCAAAAAGCGGGTTCGGCGCGCATTGGCTTGGGCTTCCGGATAACCGTAGAGCAGGCGCAAAATGCACTCGACGAGCGTTGTCTTGCCCGCTTCATTCGGCCCGCAGATGACCGTCATGCCTTCGGCGAAGTCGACCGTGCCGGAAAGCCGGCCGAAACCGTCGATGCGTGCCCGCACCAGCTTCACGGGCGCAACCGCATGCCGGAGAAAGCGAGCAGCCCGTAGTCCAGCGCCTTCTCTAGCGCTGCACGCTCATCGGGCGCAGCCGCGCTTTCGAGTTGACGCCGCATGCTCTTGACGAAGGCCGCGCGCACGGTCGCGGCCTCGCGCTCGATCGCATCCAAATCGAACGTCCGGAAGTCTTTGTCGATTTGCGTTCCGGGATAGGCCTGCGCCATTTCGCGACTCAGCGCGTCTATGTCGGCATCGAGCGACGGCGGCGCGATGCCTCGCAACCGCAGCCGACAGAACACGGCACCCGGCTCCGGGACCAGCTCCGCAAGTCTGGAGCGAACCGCGTCGGCAAGATGCGCTGCGTCCGCGATGCCTTCGACGTCGATGTCCTCTTCGATGTAGCGTGTGTGATTGACGTCGACGGACTCCAAGCCGACGCAGCCGTTTTCGATGCTGACGAAGGAGGCGGTGTGCCGGCCGCTCTCGGTCGAATTGAGCGGTTCAGGCGATCCTGGGTAGACGTAGCGCCCGACATGGCTGAACCCATGAAAGTGCCCGATCATCGCGTGCGCGGCACCAGACCGCTCGATGTCGGCGGAAGTAAACGGTGCGATCGCTTCTTTGCCGGGCGGAATGCGATCGCGGTCGCTGCCGTGATAGAAGAGAAGGTGGGTCCCTTCGCCGGTGCATCGAAAGCCGCCCAGCATGGGATCGCGGTCGAGAGGCCGCTCGTGCGCGCTGCCCCACAGCGTCAGCGACGGAGCGAGCTCGACCGCCGCAAACCGCCGGGTGCGAAAGATCGTCACATTCTCGGGAGGCGGCTCGAGCATCCGGTAGACGGACGAAGGCATGTACGGATCGTGGTTGCCCGGGCTGATGAAAACCCGCATCGGAGCCAACTCACCGAGAGTTCGGCGCAAGTAGGCGGCTCGATCCGGACCTGCCCGGCCATCTTCGTAGAGATCGCCCGCGATGCAGAGCGCGTCGACGCGACGTACCCTCGCAAGCCCTAACACGCGTTCGAAAGCGGCGCGCAGTTGCTCGCGGCGTTTTGCTCCGAAAAGCGGACCGCTGCCCGCGAAGGAGGCGTCGAGATGCACGTCGGCGATGTGCGCGATTCGATACGGCATCAGCGCTGTGCTGCCGTGCGTCCTTCGCGCCAAGGCAAGGGAAGCTGGAAGGGTGGGCTAAAGCGGCTGAGCCGTGCCGATCGCCGTTGCGGTTTTCGCAGCTCTCGTCCTCCTCGTGATCGCAAGCGACGCATTCACGAACGCGGTCGAGTGGATCGGCGCCCGCTTCAATCTCACGCGCAGTGCGATCGGCGCCGTGGTGGCCGCCATCGGGTCGTCCCTGCCCGACATCATCGTCACGGTTATCGCGTTAGTTTTCCTTCATGATGCGGCCAGCCAAAGCATCGGCATCGGAGCCGTGATCGGCGCTCCGTTGATGCTTGCAACGCTCATCTTTTGCCTGGTCGGCTTAGTCGCCTTAGTAATGCGAGCGAAGCGCCCCACGCTCCAAATGTCGGCGGGCGCCTCGCTCTTCGGTCTAGCCCTATTCACGCTGACGTTTGCGCTGGTTATCGCCGCTTCCTTTACTCGTTCGCACGGGCTGCGCATCGCCCTTTGTGCGATCGTCGCGCTCGCGTACGGCGCGTACTTGGCCTATCATTTTCGTCGCGGGCTGGCAGAATCGGAAGACCAGCCGCCGCGCTTGCGGCTGGCGCCGCACAAAGCGGAGCCGCCGCTGTGGGCCGTGTTCGTGCAACTGGCCTTCGCGCTTGCGGTGACGGTCGCGGCATCCCGTTGGTTCATCACGTCGGTGACGGGCGCATCGCAGGCCGTCGGTCTGCCCCCGTTCGTCATCTCCGTCATCCTTACGCCGATCGCGGCGGAGATGCCGGAGGCCATGAACGTCCTCATCTGGATGCGGCGCGGCCTTGACGAACTTGCATTCGGCAACGTTCTGGGAGCGATGATGTTCCAGACCTCCATCGCATCGGCTATTGCGATGTTGTATACACCCTGGCAGCTGGATCGCAGCGCGTACGCCGCGGCCGTCCTGACGCTTGGCGCGGCCGTGTTGGTGCTGATCTCGACTGCAGTTCGGCGCCGGCTCGACGCCCGTCCCCTGGCGATGTGCGGTTTTTTCTACGTCGCTTATATCGTCTACTTGATCGCGACCAGGGCTTAACCGGATCCGCTCGCCGCCGAAGACGGACCTAAGGGCCCGTGGCGTCGACGCACGGGCTCTGCCCGCCGATGTAGTGCCGCGGCTTTCGTCGCGGCCGTTTCTTCTTACTTGACGAGTTGCGGGTATAGGTAGGCGGCGATGAGCGAGATCGTGTTGACCGTTGAATGTGCGACCATGTTCGACCATAAGACGCCCGTGAAACGGTAGAGGTACGCCAGGCCTACCCCGATGGTGAAAAGCGGCACGAAGTTCCACGGGTCGAGGTGGGCGGCGCCGAAAATCGCGCCGCTGATCAGGGCCGCAGCGATGATGGGCATGCGCTGCGCCAATCCCGCGAAAAGGAAGCCGCGGAAAAATATCTCTTCAGCCGCCGGCGCGATGAGGGAGACGGCCAGGAAATCCAATAGAAACGACGGCAACCCGTGCCGCGTCGCTAAGATCTGGGCGACCATCTGGGGGTGGGGACCGACGAGTTTGGTCTGCAGTGCTTCGGCGATGGCCGAAGCACCGAGCAGCACGACCCCCGCCGGCACCCCGAGAGCAACCCTCTTCCATTCGAACGGCCCGCGCAAGCCGAAGCTTTCCAAGCGGGCACGGAAAGCCGTTCGAGCGAGACCGACGGCAACGAGCACTAAAGCGCCGTCGCTGACCACCCCGAGAAGCACGAGATTGCCGGGTGACAAAAGCTTCGCCAAGCCACGCGCATTCTGCAACTGCGCGATCATGCTTTTCGGAACGACGCCCAGTTCCATAGAGTGCCAGAATCCCGGATAGTGAACGATGATGAGCACGAACGTCAACACGACTTGCGCGATGACGAAGACGGCAAAACTCAAACAGCCGATGCCGGCGCATCCCCATCCGTTCCACCGGCTCTCGCCCGGAACGGGCAACTCTGCAACTGCGTCGGGCGGTACCGGCGGGATGGCGCTTTGCATGATCGCTTGTTAAAACTCAGCCGCTCATTCACCTAGCCGGCTGGGCGAAGCCTATTTCGTCCAGCGCGTTTGCAAGCCGCCGATAGTGATCGAGAGAGAGCATCTCTGCGCGCGCTGACGTCTCGAGACCGCTGATCGTCAGCGCTTGTTGCAGCGCGTGGCGCAACGTTTCGTCGCAGAACGGGATCGCAGCCGCCACGCTGTTGGCCAGCATCTTTCTGCGGTGGGAGAACGCTGCCCGTATCAACCAAAGGAGCAGCGCTTCGTTACGGAGGCCGGCGTTCCGGTCGGCGCGCGGTTGCAAACGCACGATTGACGAAGCGACTCCCGGAGCGGGATAGAGTCCGGCTGCGCCGATATCGAAAAGCTTTTCGATCGTGCAGTAATGTCCGGCGAACAGAGACAGGCTGCCGAATTCCTTGCTCCCGGGCGCCCCCGCAAGGCGACGCGCGTACTCCCGTTGCACCATGATGACGGCGCTTTCCCACATCTGACTTGCTTCGAGAAGGCGCTCGAGCAGCGGCGTCGTGAGGTAATACGGCAGATTGCCGCCGACCGCACGCGGCGGCGCTTGCGACGCGAGTTCCCCGCAGAAGTCGAAGGTCAAAGCATCAGCGATGATCACCGCCACGTTGGCTCTGTCGGCAAAACGCTCGCGCAGAATGGCGGCCAGGTCGCGATCGATCTCGATGCTCGTGACGAATCGGCAACGCTCGGCGAGTGCGGCCGTCAGCGTTCCCGTGCCGCCTCCGATCTCGATAGCGAAGGCGTCGTCCGGCAACGCGCAGGCGATCCGCGCTGCAAATCGATCATCGATCAGGAAGTTCTGTCCGAAACGCCTGCGCGGCCGCAGCGATCGCGCCGCCAAAATGCGCTTCGGAGATCCGTACTCTAAGGAGTCGTTCGGCATCTGTCGGCGCACGTTTCGGCGCGCCGCGGCGCACTACCGCCCTAAGACGTACACCGTCATGGCTTGGCGCCCGAAACTGAGCGCCGCACCGAGCGAATCCATGCACAGGTCGATGCGATGGCCCGTGATCGCCCCTCCCGTGTCCGCCGCGATCGCATGGCCGTAGCCTGGAATGAACAAACGCGTGCCGAGCGGGATGAGACGGGGATCGACTGCGACGACTCCGTACCGCGCGCGCGCACCGGTCGCGGTTTGCCCGCCGCCGTTGTAACCGGACGACGATCCGGTATAGGCTGTCGCCACGACTCTCAGCATGGTACGCGGTGCGCCCTTGAGAATGACAGCCGCACGCCCGGCGCGCGCTATCGTGCGCGCGATGACCTGTCGGGCCACGACGATGCTGTTCCAGCGGGTGACGCGTTCCACTACGACCCGCTGCCGTGCGACACCGTCGCGAACCGTCTTGCGGTCCCCGGGCGCCAGATATTCGGATAGTCTGACCGTGGGCTTGATACGAGTGATCTCGCGGTGCGTCCGCATCTCGGTCGAGACGCGCAACGGAGCGTCGCTCATCGAGAACTGGGCCAACGGAACCAGAGGCTGATTAAAGGCAGGCAACTGCGGGTCTGTTGCGACGTTTACGACAAAGGTTTCGGGACGGACATCGACGCCGGCGCGATGAGGACGCGCGTGGGCCGCGTTTGGAGCTACGAGGCAGGCGCCCGCAGCGGCCATGACGAGCACAGCGCCCCGACGGGACGCGAAGAGAGCAAGCATATTCTTTTTGTTTTCCGGCGCGCCCAACGCTCGTTAGGCCGGCGCTGACAGAGTGTGCGCGGGATTTCGCTGTGATTCGGATCCGCACACGGCTGAGGTGGATTGGTCCGCAGACCGAAAAAATAATAGGCTAGATCAGCCTAAAAGAATGGCGCAAGTATACCATGCGCGCCAGGCGCGGTCAAACGATACGCGCTTGCTGCCGCAAAGATTCCGCGCTGCAGACTTGCTGTACCGCTACGGGACCGTGAGCCGCAAGAAACGAACATTCCGTTCGTGCGTATGTTTGGCACTCTGTGACCAGCGGGCGATGAAGATAGCCTTATTTACGGAAGTTTATCAACCGATCGTCAACGGCGTTGTCGCTTCGGTGGACGCTCTCGCGCGGGAACTGGGAAACGCGGGCCATGAAGCCTACATGTTTGCGCCGCATATTCCGCACGGTGCAGAGACGTCGGGCCGCGTCTTTCGCATGCCCTCGCTTCCGTTGCCCTCGCGTTCCCAATACCGGCTCACGCTTCCGCTGGTGGCGCGGCGCAACAAACGGCGCTTCCTGAGCCGTTGTGATGTGATCCACAGCCATTCGCTCTTCATCACCGGTTGGATGGCATCGTATTACGCTCGTCATAGGTTTCGGGTGCCGCTTGTCTTCACATACCACACGATGCTTGACAACTACGCGCACTACTCTCCGCTCGGTCAGCGTCTCACCGCGCAGCTGACCCGCGAACTGACGCGCTCGTATGCCAACGCGGCCGACGCCGTCATCGTCCCAACCGAGGCCGCCGCGGCGCAACTCCGCAGTCAGGATGTGACGGCGCCCATCTGCATCGTCCCGACCGGTATCGACATCGACGCTTTTCGCAATGTGGGTCCCGGTGAAGCGGCATCGGTGCGGCGCAAGTTCGGCATTGGGGTCGACGCGCCGGTGGTTTTGCTGGTATCGAGGTTGGCCCACGAAAAAAGCGTCCCGGTGGTCTTTCGCGCGTTTGCTTCGTTGCTGAGACGCCTGCCCACCGCGCGACTGTTGCTCGTCGGCAGCGGGCCGCTCGAAGAAGCGCTGAAGGCGGAGATTTCGTTTGGCGATCTGCGTCAGTCGGTGTCATTCGCCGGCAGCGTTTTGCCCGATGAGCTGCCGGCTTACTATGCGGCCGCCGACGTTTTCGCGTTTCCGTCCGTCACCGAAACGCAGGGCCTCGTGTTAGCCGAGGCGTTCGCCGCGGCGCTCCCGGTCGTCGCCATCGATACGCCGCAGACTCGCGAAGTGTTCGGCGCCCACCTCGCTGGAATGCTCGTGCCGGATGCGGACGCCATGGCGCAAGCTCTGTACGCGCTGCTGAGCAACGCCGAGCGCCGCATCGCGGCGGGGGCACATGCTCGTGCTGCGGCCGCTCCTTTCGCCGCGGCCGCGCCCGCCAGCAGAGTTCTTGCCGTCTATAGGACTGTAATCCAAAACCGGGGCGGCTCGGGCCAAGGCGGCGGCTTCGACTCCTTGTTCGCCGCGAGGACCGCCGGCAGCGAATAGCAACTGGTCCGAGCCGTGATTGTTGACAATCGAACGTACGTTCGATATAATTTGATCATGAACAAGGGGCGAAGATACCCAAACGAAACGCTTGCGACGGTCGCCATCCTCAAAGGCGGGGCGGGCAGAGGCCTGAGCGCGCTCGAGGTCATTGATGCAGATGGGTGTCCCGCTAGACACTTCATCCCTTATCAAATCGGCGAAGTTCCGGCGAGTTTGGGCCAGGATTACCTTTATGCGGGGCTTAGCGCTGCCTTGGACCGCTTACATGAACTCAACGTCAGCGCGGTCACTGTTCAGATCGCGGAACCGTCTTTGGTCGACGAAATCGAGCGCAGAACGGAGCCTCGTCCCGAGCTTATCCTTCCGTACATCACTTTGGGCTGTAAGCTCAACCGCTTCATGCGCGCGAAGGTGCTGGCGGTGCCCGGTGAAAGGGTCGCGGCGCTGCGCGCTCGGGCGGCGGCACACGCTCCGGCTGCTTGGGGTAGGAGCCGCGCAGCGGGGAAGCGTGCGCCCGCGATGTCTCTGGCCGGAGTGGCGTAAGGCTAGTCACTCCTTCACGATCGCGATCGCCGACTCCGGCACCTCGGCCGTCGGTTCAACATCGTGGAGCACCACCTGCGGCCGCGAGAAGCGCTTCCATAAGACTCTGATAATGCCGGCGACCGGAACGGAGACGAACATGCCCGCGATCCCGCCGATTTCGGCGCCGATCAGTATCGCGATGATGACGATGAGCGGAGATAGCCCGACCTTGTTGCCCACAACCGCCGGGGCGACGAGATGCCCCTCGATCTCATACACCGCTGCGAACCCGAGGACGGTCAGGGCGGCGGTTCCCGGACCATGCGTCACGAACGCGATGATGACGGCCGGTATCGCGCCTGCGAAAGCGCCTACGTAGGGAATGATGTCCACGACGCCTGCGAAAAGGCCGATCAGGAGTGCGTACTTGACGTGCAAGATCAGCAGCAATATCGTGATCAAGACCGCGACCACAGCACCGACGATGATTTGACCGCGGATAAAGCCGCCGACGACGACGTCGATATCGTGCAGCACGGAAAGAGTGCGCGACCGCAAGCGCCCTGGGAAAAGGCCGACGGCCATCTCTCGGAGCCGGTCGCTATCCAACAGAATGTAGAAAGCGAGAATCGGCACGATGATAAGACCCGTGATCGCCGTGACCACGCTCAACGCGATTTGTAACGCGCGCCCGGCCATGCCCCCGGCTGCACCCTGCAGCTGATGGATGAACTGATCCAGCAGATTTGCCGCCGTTGTCCGTGCTCCCAGCGGTATAGCGGCTAAGACGCTCGCGTTGGCCCCGATGATCGTCGCCCGCGTCCTGGCAATTATGTTGGGCAGGTCGTGGGTGAGAGTTTGGGCTTCTGCGTAGATCGTTGGTCCGGCAAACGTCAATCCTCCACCCAAGATGACGGCGAGAGCCAGATAGAGCAGTGCGATGGCGAGCCATCGCGCGAGGCCTAGGCGCTGCAGGCGGTTCACGGCTGGATAGATCAAATACGCGAAAAACGTCGCCCCGATGAGAACGATGACGATCGGCAGGATACGCATGAGGAACAGGCCCGCGACGGCCGCAAGCACCAAGCTCAAAATGACCAGCGTCACGACCTTGAGCGAGCGGGTCAGTGCGTCGTCCGGGTTTGGGATCGGCCGAGGGGCGGTTTCGTCGCTGCTTCGAATAGACAAGTTCATGAAAAATGGCTCTCCACGGGCGCGGCTCGAAGCGTGGTTGGCCGCCGACACCGCCTCAGTCGCGCGGGCGTTGATAGGCGCGCGCCTGATACGCAGGCTGCCGGGTTGGGAGCCGGACGCAGGAGTCGCTTTAGCTGGACGGATAGTCGAAACGGAGGCATATCTCCCTCTAGTCGATCCTGCATGTCATGGCTACCGGGGGCCGACGAAGCGCAATGAAAGCATATTCTCGCGCCCGGGCTTCGCCTACGTTTATTTCATCTACGGGAATCACTATTGCCTGAACGTGACCACCGAAGCGCCGGGAATCGGCGGCGCGGTTCTGATCCGCGCGATCGAACCCAGCGCCGGCATCGAGTGCATGCGCCGGCGCAGGGGACGGCACGTACCCACAGCGGCGCTGGGGTCGGGCCCCGGCAATCTCTGCCGGGCGATGGGTATCGATTTGCGCTGCAACGGGGCCGATTTTCGCTGCGGAGATCTGGTGATCAGGCCGAGCAGCGGCGAACCTCCTGCGACTTCGATGGGTCCGCGCATAGGCCTCAAAGTGGCCGCTCGCTGGCCGCTTCGTTACTTCGACGCAGCCAGTTCGTCCGTATCCCCTTTTCGCAAGAGCCTAACTCGCAGGCCGCCAAATGCCGATGGTTGATACAGTGAAAGCGCGTAATTCGTTGACGACGTCGGCCGGCTGTGTTATAGTTGTATCAGCATGAGCTCGGCGGCAAGGTAGCTTCGCGGCTCATCTGCTTCACTTGTCTGCATTCATCGTCAATAGTTAGAGCGCCGTCACGGACCGTTTGGGTTTTTTCAAAAGTTATCCTGACCTCGCGTTAAATTCGGTGGCGGTGCACTCATCGCTACCATACTTCCCCTCTCCATAGGCGACACATCACCGTGCAAGAAGAAAACGAATCGCTTCCCCCCGCTGACTCGGCGGCTCCGCCGGCGCGTGCTCCACGCCCTCGCGGCCGTGCCGCAAACGGCGCCGGCCCGCGACCCGTCGGGTATTCAGCCAAAGACCGAGAGTTCATCGCACGTGGCGAAGAGCAGGAGCAGGCACCGCGGTCCGAGCGATCAGAGCGTAATGATCGGCCTGAACGCGTTCAACGCAACGAGCGAGTGGAGCGGCCCGAGCAAGTCGAGCGGCCGGAGCCCAACGAGCGAGCGGAACGCTCTGAGCCGGAGGAACGAGCCGAGGGGCTGGAACGCAGCGAACGACCGGAGCGGCCCGAACGCGGTGAGAGGGCTCAGCGCATGGACCGCAACGGGCGGCCGGAGCGCAACGATTCCATCGCGCGCGTGGAACGCAATGAGCGGCACGAGCGCAATGAACGTCCCGAACGTTTTGATGGACCGGAGCGGCCGCAGCAGCGTTACGAGCGCCAAGAGCGGGCCGAGCGCTACGAACGCACCGAACGGCCCATCGAGAGATACGAACGCAACGATCGCTTCGAACGGCAAGATCGCTCGTCCAATTACCGTTTCGATCGGGGTCGCCAGGAGCGGCCCGTCCAACGCGTCTACCCTCCTCGCCCTGCTCCCGAACGCTTTGAACCGCAGCCCAAAACATTCCAGGCGAAAAACGGCGAGACGATGTCGCTGCTCTCGGTCAAAGAACTCGAAGACAAGACCCGAACGGAGTTGGTCGAGCTGGCGAAGTTGTTGGATGTTCCCAATCTTCAGCGCATAAAAAAACCCGACCTTATCTTTCCCATCTTGGAGGCTCAGGCAAAAGCCGCCGGGCTTCATTTCGCGACCGGCGTGCTGGAGATGTTGCCCGAGGGATACGGTTTCCTGCGGCGCGAGAACATGCGCTCCGGCCCGCACGACGTGTATATATCGCAGTCGCAAATCAGGCGTTTCGAGCTGAGAACCGGTGACCTAGTCGCCGGACAGAT
The DNA here is from genome assembly GCA_014304875.1 of Vulcanimicrobiota bacterium. GTDB lineage: Bacteria > Vulcanimicrobiota > Vulcanimicrobiia > Eremiobacterales > Eremiobacteraceae > Mawsoniella > Mawsoniella australis. The sequence continues at coordinate 1,888 of JACRUD010000035.1, read as the reverse complement.
CCGGGAACCAAAAGACAACGAAAAATACCAAGGCGTTCTCAAAGTGGAGGCCGTCAACGGTCAAGACCCCGAGTCGATCCGCGGCCGGCCCCAGTTCGATAAGCTCATCCCGATCTATCCCGAGCATAAGCTCAAAATGGAAACGTCGTCGCTCGAAATGAGCGGCCGCGTCTTCGATCTATTCTCGCCTATCGGTAAAGGTCAGCGCGCGCTCATCGTGTCTCCGCCCAAGGCCGGCAAGACGACGTTACTCAAGAAGATCGCCAATGCGATAGCCGCCAATCATCCGGAAGTTGACCTGTTTGCGTTATTGGTCGACGAGCGGCCCGAAGAAGTGACCGACATGCGGCGCTCGATCGAAGGCGAAGTCGTATCCTCGACGTTCGACGAACATCCGGAAAGCCATACGGCCGTCGCCGAGTTGACGCTCGAACGTTGCCGGCGCTTGGTCGAGCTCGGCCACGATGTCGTCATTTTGCTGGACTCCATCACCCGCCTCGCGCGCGCGTGGAACCAAGTCATGCCCACCACCGGGCGAACGCTTTCCGGCGGTCTCGACACGAGCGCTCTGCATCGGCCAAAGCGTTTCTTCGGGGCCGCGCGCAATATCGAAAACGGGGGCAGCTTGACGATCATCGCGACGGCCCTTATAGAAACCGGCTCCAAGATGGACGACGTTATCTTCGAAGAGTTCAAGGGCACGGGCAACATGGAGATCAACCTGGTCCGCAAGCTTGCGGACAGCCGCATCTTCCCCGCCGTTGACATCAAGCGTTCTGGAACGCGCCATGAAGAACTGTTGCTCAGCGAGATCGAATTGCGCAAGGTCGTCATGCTACGCCGTGCGACGGCGGTGCTTGGCACGCAAGAAATGACGGAGTTGATCTTGGAGCGTTTCCGACGGACTGACAGCAACGAAGAATTCTTGAAATCCGTCACCAAAGACGCAATGTCTATGTCGGGTGAAGGCGACCGCTGACTCTAGTCCGTCTCAACAAGTACCTGGCTGATTGCGGTATCGCGGCGCGGCGCAAGGCCGACGCTATGATCTCCGCTGGCCTTGTCGGGGTCGACGGGCGGCGCGCTATTTTGGGCGCGCGAATCGACGTGGTCAAGCAGCGTGTGACCGTGTCCGGCGTTGCCGTCCGGCCCCCGGTGCCCGGCCATGTCGTTCTGGTGTTGAACAAACCTGCGGGCGTCGTCACGACGATGAAGGACGAACGCAAGCGGGCATCAGTCGCCGACTTCGCGCCCCCCGGCCGCCGCTTATTCCCCGTCGGCCGTCTAGACGCGGATTCCACCGGGCTCTTGCTGCTGACGTCCGACGGGGAGCTGGGCAGGCGGCTCAGCCATCCGAGCTTCGGGCTGCCAAAGCGCTACCGCATTCGCGTCGCCGGATCGGTTGGCGACAGCGCCTTGCAGCGGCTCGGTTCCACCGGCATGGTGCGCCGCTTCGAACAGGAGACCGAATTCGAAATCACTTTACGCGAAGGGAAAAATCGACAGATCAGGCGCATGTGCGCGCATGCCGGGATACGCGTGATCGGGCTGACACGCATCGGGTTCGGTCCGCTTTCCCTGGGCGACTTGAAGCCTGGCAAAGTGCGTACGCTGACGGCCCAGGAGCGGGCCGCACTAGCCAGAGCCGTCCAACAAGAGCAAGCAAGCTGCCGGGCGGCGGGGTGTCCGCTCCGCTCGTCGAAAAACTTGGCGTTACGGGATTATTCCGGGTAGCCGCGACATTCGGGGCGCCCAAAGTTTCTTGCGATAGAAAAGCCGCTGCCGACCGCCGAGCGCGGGTAGCCAGCCATTGACGAAGGGGACAAATGCGTAATTTGCAACGAACCATTCTTGCCGCAACGGCGGCATTGGCTCTCGGCATCTGCGT
>JACRUD010000023.1 GCA_014304875.1 Vulcanimicrobiota bacterium | reverse complement strand
GTCGTCGGCGGCGTGGTTCCCAAACAGTTCTTCCCCGGCGTGGAAAAGGGCGTCAGAGAAGCGCTTGAAAAAGGTGCGGTCGCGGGCTTCCCAGTGGTGGACGTCGGCGTGACTCTGTACGACGGCTCGTACCACAGCGTCGACTCCAACGAGATGTCTTTTAAGCTGGCTGCGGCGCTGGCGATGCGCGAAGGCCTGCCCAAGTGCAAGCCCGCGCTTCTCGAGCCGATCCAGCGTGTCGAAATCGTCGTGCCGGCCTCCTATACCAGCACCGTGATGCAGCAGATCAGCGGCCATCGCGGGCATATCGTAAGCTTCGGGCCGAGCGATGACCGCGCAGGCTGGGACTGCGTCAAGGCGCTGGTGCCTCAGGCCGAGCTGCCGCGTTACCTTACCGAGTTACGCACCGCGACTCAAGGATTGGGCTATTACACCGCCGAGCACGATCGTTTCGAAATCGCTCCGCCCAAGGTCGTGCAAAGCGTCACGGTCGAACGGAGGGAAGCCGTTGCGGCGAAATGATGCGATGCGGCGCGCGCCACGATCGTTCGGTCCTCGAGCCGCCTTGCGCTCTTCCGCCAGAAGTTGAGCCAGGCGTGTTGCCGCAACCGCTGGACGTGCGACGCCGGCCTGGCCGGCGAGCGCGGCCCATTCGCATTACCGGATTCTAGGCCGCGTTACGGACCCGACCGGCCCGCGCGAGTCGATCACATCGCGCTGACCCTCTCCTTCGATTTCGCCGATAAAACGCTGTTCGGACGATGCGTCACCCGCATCACGGCGGTCGATGATCTCGTGCGTTCGCTTGAAATGGACGCCGCGCAACTGACCATCGAACGCCTCACCGACGAGTCGGGCGCTGCGCTCGATTTCACGCAGCTCGGCCCGAAGCTCAGCGTCGTCCTCGCGACGCCGCTCGGTCGTGGAAAATCGGCGGCGGTTGTCATCGATTATCAAGTGCGCCATCCGAGGCAAGGCATGTACTTCGTCGGCCCGGATGCAGCCTACCCGGACAAGCCCGTGCAGGTCTGGACGCAAAGCCAAGATCAAGACGCGCACTATTGGTTTCCGTGCATCGATCATCCCAACGCAAAATGCACCACAGAGATCACGGCGACCGTGCCCCGAGGATTCTTTGTCCTCAGCAACGGCGTGCTGGCCGCCACCTCAGCCGACGCCCGAAAAAAGACCACTACCTATCACTGGAAGATGGATGTCCCGCACGCGACGTACTTGGTGTCGTGTGTCGCGGGCAAGTTCGCGGCCCACACCGATATGGTGGGCGATCTGCCAGTGTCCTACTACGTGACGCCGGGACGCGAAGCGGACGCCGCCCGATCGTTCGGCAAGACGCCTGCCATGGTGGAGTTCTTCAGTGGGCGCCTGCGGTTTCCGTATCCCTACGCCAAGTACGCCCAGATCGCCGTGAACGACTTCGTCTTCGGCGGCATGGAGAACACGACGGCCACGACGCAGACCGATCTCACGCTGCACGACGCGCGCGCGCACCTCGACTACAGCAGCGACGCTCTTGTCGCGCACGAGTTAGCCCACCAGTGGTTCGGCGATCTGCTCACGTGCAAAGACTGGTCGCATGCGTGGCTCAACGAAGGATTCGCCACATATTTCGAGGCGATGTTCCGCGAAAGCGATCGGGGCGCGGACGAGTTCGAATACTACCGTATGGAGCTTCAAGAGCGCTACCTGCGCGAGGATCGGGAGTTGTATCGGCGACCGATCGTGACGAACATCTATTCCGAGCCCATAGACCTCTTCGATCGCCATCTCTACGAAAAAGGCGCCTGCGTCCTTCATATGCTTCGCGTCCAGTTGGGGGAGAAGCTTTGGTGGCGAACCATGCATCACTACGTCTCGTCCAATCAGCGGCGCACGGTAGAAACCATTGATCTGGCGCGTTCCATCGAGGAGGTGAGCGGGCGCAACTTCTTGCCGTTTTTCGATCAGTGGCTCTTTAGCGGCGGACACCCCGATCTGCTCGTGGGCTTTCGTTGGGATGCGAGCATCAAAGCGGCCCAGGTCTCCGTTCGCCAGAGGCAGAGCCCCGATGACGGCACCCCGGTCTTCACGTTTCCGGCGAGCATCGAGTTCGGAGTGGAAAGCGGGAGCCCGTCGCGCTTCAACGTCCTCTGCGATGCGCGCGAGCAGACGTTCTTTTTCCCCCTTAAAGCAACGCCGAAAATTTTTCGTTTCGATCCGTCGGCGGACGTCCTCAAATCGATCGAGCTTGACGTCCCGGTCGAAATGCTGCTCGAACAACTCAAGGCGGACAGCCGCGTGGCGGGGCGCGTGGAAGCAGCGCGCGCTCTGGCGAAGAACCCCAGGCCGGATGTGATCGACGCGCTCGCTGCAGCTGCGAAAGGGGACCGGTTTTGGGGCGTACAGGCTGAAGCAGCCCGCGCGCTCGGGCGGGCACAGGGCGACGTTGCGTTGCAGCGTCTGCTTGGCGTCCGTAAGGTGCGCCATCCCAAGGCGCGGCGTGCCGTCGCCGAAGCCATCGGTGAGTACCGCCAAGAAACTGCGTTCGCGGCTTTGCGGCCCATGCTCGCCAAAGACGTGTCGTATTTCGTGGAAGCCTCGGCGGCGACGAGCATCGGAAAGACCAAGTCAGCCGGCGCGTTCGACGTGCTCGCCGATGCGTTGGCGAAAAAAGATTCGTGGAACGAGGTGATCCGCTGCGGCGTCCTGGCAGGTCTAGCCGAGTTGGGCGACGATCGCGCAATCAAGCTGGTTATCGATTGGACCTGCTATGGAAAACCCACGACCGTTCGCTGCGCCGCCGTGACCGCGCTCGCCAAACTGGGCGAGGCCGACAAGCGCGCGCGCGATGCCGTGTTCGCCGCGCTCGAGGACACGTCGCTCTTCGTGCGTTTAGCCGCGGTCGACGCGCTCGAAACTTTGCGGGAGCGCAAAGCGCTCGAACGGCTCGACGCGCTTGCGTCCGAAGACGTCGACGGACGTCTGAAGAGGCGATCGGCTAAGGCGGCGCAAGCGATCCGCGCCCAGCCCGGTAAGCCGGAGGAAATGCGCCGGCTGCGCGAAGAGCTCGACGAGCTGCGCGCGGCGAACGGCCAACTTCGCAGCCGACTTGACGCTTTAGAGAGCCGGGAAAAGAAAAGACGCACCTCCCGCTCAGCATGAAGCCGCGGACCTTCGACTCCGTCTGGGCCGATGAGAAAACCTCCGCCTAAGCCTTCGCCAGCATGACCGAGGTCGATTTTATCACCGCGGTCACTTCGTCGCCGACGTGCAAGCCCATATCGTGGACCGCCTCGGCCGTTACGACGGCGACCAGGTGATTGTCCCCCCTCGTAAGGATACTTTCGCCGTGAGGCCGTCGATCTGCAGCGCCTCGACGATGCCAGGCAGTTTATTGCGCGCGCTCAGTTGCATGTCGTTGCCTCGGGCTCGTTTTTGTAGCCACGGACCTTTAGGTCCGTCCTGTGTCGGTCCGCGACCGCGAGTGCGACGATCAAAGCGGTGGCCGCATGCGGACGGTCGATGTCGCAGCGTAACAGACAGCGCACCCGGTCCAACCGGTAGCGCACGCTGTTGCGGTGCAGGAATAAAGCCTGGGCCGTCCTCACGACGCTTGCGCCGCAGGCGTAGTACGTCCGCAGCGTCGCGACAAGATTCGTGCCGCGGTCCTCGTCTGCCCGAAAAACCGGTGCGAGCAGGCGCCAACAGGTCTCCGCGACGGGCCCATCGGCCGGCGCGGACGCCGCGATCGCCGTGATGACGGAGTCAGGGCTTCCGGCGAATCGGCGCAGGGCTGCGGCCGATTGCGCCGGCGCGCGCTCAAAAGAGGGCATACTGGATGAGATTGCCGCTCGCGTCGAGGGCGGAAACGCTGCCTGCGTCGGCATGGAGCGAGCGCAGCGGAAGGGCGAACGAATTGCCCGGCGTCTGTCCGTTGTCCGCGATATTGATGATCGTCTGCGGTGGGAGCGGCCCCGATGCGGTGCCGGAGTTGACGTACTTCGCTATTTGGTACAGTCCGGCGGTGGATCCGATCAGACCGAAAAATGCTTGATTCGCGACGTTTCCCGGCGCTGACGACGGAGGCGGCGCCAGCGTGAAAGCCTGTTTGGTCACGCTGCTCGGGAACTGGATCTGGTATGACGCTCCGTCTTGGTGGAACAGCACGAACGCGCTGATGCCGGTGCCGGTATCGTTTTGCGTCACCGCATCGGCGGCGTAGAGCGGTTTCCCGCCGTACTTGTACGAGCCCCGCAGCGGTGAACCGCCGCCGAGGGAGAATGCGGCCCACGAAACCGTTCCCGCTCCGTTGTCCGTCGCGACGAACACGAACGCGACGTCGACCGCGATATCGCGAGCGCCGCTTGCTCCCAAGCCGTCGGAAAACGCCGCCGGCGGAACACAGGTGGGGGTCCCGCTCACCGGCGCCGGGCAATTCTCCACGTTTCCCGCGGCGTCCACGAACCAGCCGTTCAGCAAAGCGTCGATGGCAACCGCGGTGGGTGCGTAGCCGCTTGGCAGATCGTAGCCGCCTGTCGCCGCGCCCGCGCTGACCTGAAGGTAGCGGGCCGGCGTTGCCCCATTTTTCGCTTGCAGAACGCCGGCCGTCCCTGTGGTGGGGTCCACCGCCAAATCGACCGATCGAGCTGCGTTCGGCAACCGCACGATTCCCGGTGACTGGAGTGGCACGCCGCCGGTCCCATGATTGAGGTGCTCGTTGTGATGATGGAGCGCGGTCAAGACGATGCCGACCCCGATGATTCCCAAAAGCGCCGCGAGAGGCTGTGACTGCGCCGGGACGGGACTGCTGGGATCGACCGGCTGCGAGCAGCCGGAAAGATTCAAAGCCAAGATGGCCGCTACGACAATCGCTGCGATCGAACGACTCAAGTTTTTTCGGGTCTCCTCGATACAACCGAACTCGTCCGCGAAAGCTGGGTTCGCCACGGACGAAAGTACGGCGGCGTTCGTCTCCGCCGCAGCGAATTCTTGCCGCGGGGGCAGGGCGCCACTGGCGCGAGCGGAACGCTGAAAAGCGTGGCGAGCCAGCTGAGAATCGGGTTTTCAACGGTCGTTCGCATAGAACAGCCGACCGCGCTTGGAACCTTTGCCCATATCGCGTCGGCGATCGCGCAAGCCGGGGGCCGGATCGGCGCGGTCGACGTCAACCGCGTCAGCCGCAAGTCGGTGATTCGCGACATCAGCATCGACGTCAGCGACGAGGAACAGCTGGGCTCCGTTCTGGCCGCCCTGTCGGCGGTCGCGGGGATCCGCATCGTCCACGTCAGCGACCCGACGTTTTTGGCCCACATCGGCGGCAAGATCGAAGTCGTGCCGCGCATGCCTGTCAACAACCGCGAGATACTATCGCGCGTTTATACTCCGGGCGTCGCGCGGGTCTGCTTGGCGATCGCCGAAAATCCGGAGAAAGCTTACGCGCTGACCATAAAACGGAACACGGTCGCTATCGTCACCGACGGCACCGCCGTGCTGGGGCTCGGCGACGTGGGTCCGGCGGCGGCGCTGCCCGTCATGGAGGGCAAAGCCATGCTCTTCAAATCATTCGCCGGCGTCGATGCCTTTCCGATTTGCCTGGACACAAAGGACGTCGACGAGATCGTCGAGACGACCATCCGAATCGCGCCCGTGTTCGGCGGCATCAACCTGGAGGACATCTCTTCGCCGCGCTGTTTTGCCATAGAGGATCGGCTTATCGAAGCTCTGGACATACCGGTCATGCACGACGATCAGCATGGCACAGCCATCGTCTTGCTGGCGGCAGTGCTCAACGCTCTGAAGGTGGTCGGGAAGGACTTGTCGGCGGTGCGGATCGTCGTCAACGGCATCGGCGCGGCGGGCGCTGCATGCGCGAAGATCCTTCTGAGCGCCGGCGCAGGCGATGTCATCGGCGTGGATCGCGGGGGGGCGCTG
>JACRUD010000107.1 GCA_014304875.1 Vulcanimicrobiota bacterium | reverse complement strand
AGTAGGAACGATACCGACGTTCCAAACGTCGAGTCCGACGGAGCACAGCCCGGCACTCAGCGCCGCCTCCAGCATTGGGCCGGAACAGCGTGTATCGCGCCCGACCAGCACCGGCCGGCGAGCCCCATGGGCCGCTAAGACGTACCCTCCGGCGCGCCCCAGAGCAAACGCGATCTCGGGCGTCAAAAAATCGTTGGCGACGCCGCGCACTCCGTCTGTACCGAAGAGGCGATTCATCCGTGTGCCGCTTCCTTGCGCGGCGTCGCCGGAGCGATGAGGATGCGCACCACCGGCGGATCGACCGTTACTCCGCCGACAGCCGCCAAAAGCCCATCCACTGGCACGGGCTTCACCTCGGCTGTCATCTTTTTGAACGCGTCCCGCGCCGGCACGGTCACCTCCGCCGCCAAAACCTGAGCCACGGCGGTTTGCGCGCCAGCGATGGTGACGCTTTTCGGATCCACCGCGGCCTGCAGCGGACCGCCGTTGGATTGTCGGGCAACCACCGGAACCGCTCGGTATGCATAGCGGTCGATGACCACGAGCGAGTGCGGCGGCCTTATCACCTTTATCTTGTCGGCATCGGGACCGACCACCGTGATCGGCAGCAGGTAGGTGCCGGCACCCTTGCCGCCGCAGTCGATGAACGAGTCAAGGCTTGCCGGTGTCAGCGCGTCCAACCGTGACCTGGGTCCGCTCAACTCGACGCTCACCGTCTTCAGTTTTGCGGCGGCGACCAGCCCGCTGCCCACCTGATGCACGCCGAGAGGCAACTCCAGAGTCTTATTGTACGAGCCCTGTGCGACACTGAGAAAGTTGAAAGTAAACCACAGCAGAACTGCGACCAGGGCGGCCGTCAGCTTAAGGCCGAAGTTGTGTTTGATCGAGTCGAGCAGCGCCATTAGCCTTGGTCCAGAGCGTTCTTACTTGGTCAACGAAGTTGACCCGGCGCAGCGTCGCGGCCGGCGAGAGAACGGCTCGTAACGCCTTCGCCACGCCGTCCGCGGAGTCCATCGTGTCCGAGAGCTTGCCGTCGCGGGCGATAGCCGCTCCCCCGGTCTCTTCCGATATCACAAGCGCTATCGCGTCCGTTTGTTCGGATATCCCGAGCGCCGCGCGGTGGCGAGTTCCTAGCCGGCGCCCCATCAGCCCGGCTTCGGACAGCGGTAAGAAACAGCCCGCCGCCACGATGCGATCCCGGCGGACGATAACAGCCCCGTCGTGGAGCGGCGAGCGCGGGGAAAAGAGCGACAACAGCAGCTCCGTGGTGACGTATCCTCCGATGTTGGTGCCGCTCTCCACCAATTCTGCCAAACCGATGTTGCGCTCGACGACTATGATTGCGCCTATCGCGCTGCGCGCCAGCACGCTCGCCGTTTGGCCTAGGATCGCGCAAACCTCCTCGACCGTCTCCGGATCGTGATGCCATGGGTGGGTCTGGAAAAATCGAGCCCGTCCCAACTGCGCCAGCGCGCGTCGTATTTCGGGTTGGAACACGACCGGGATCGCAACGCCCGACGCGATCAGCAAGCCGTTGAGGATCGAAAAAATCGTCCACAGGTGGAAAAACTGGGCCATCAGACGCAGCAGAACAAGCAGAGCGATGCCCTGCAATATCTGCACCGCTCTGGTTCCACGAATGAGCAGCAAGATCAGGTACACGATGTAGGACGTGAGGACGATATCGAGGAGATCGCTCCAGGCGAGCTCGATGTGGGGCAGATTCATTCTTTCGGCCCCGCGCGGTGAAATACAGCGTCTTGCCGCGGCAGATGTGTTTCCAGCACTTGGCCCGTGTGTGCCGAAAGTCCGGTGCGGGCGCGAAGAACCGCAAGCAGCGACTCGAGCGGCACGTGCGACAGCAAAGCGGCCTGGCCAAGCCTTCCCCCGTATCGCTGCGCTTCAATCTCAAGCACGGCCAAGCCGCGAGACAGCAAAGACCGGCTGCCGTCGCCGAACTCCATGGCGACCGTCGCCGTGCCGTCAGCCGCCGAAGCTGCCGGATACGCCGCAACGTCGATGAAACCGCTTTCCGGCCCGCTGACGGCGTTGCAGGCGCGCAGTAGTCCTTCTTCAGGCAAATTTTCTAGGCGGACTTTGAAGAGAACAGACGGCGCGCCGACTTCCACTGCAACTCCGTGGCACGCAGCTTCTCCGAAAGGAAGCATGGGAGACGTCTGACCGACTGCCAGACCGCGTCGACCCCAAGGCATGGGTCGCACGAAAGCCCAAGCGGAGACCGGTACGGTTCTGCGGCCCACGTAGATCGAAGCGGAGAATTCGCCGTGCAGTTCTACTGCGATCGCACGCAGTGATTCGTCGCCGGGCTGCCGCACCGGATCATCGCTCAGCAGCTCGACCCGAAAGGCTCGGCCGGCGGCGATGGAGCCTGCGAAACGTTGCGCGAACGACCGGATCGGCGCTCCGAAGTCGTCTCCGGCAAGGGCAAGAGTCAGCGCCGAAACGTTGAGATCGGCATCGTGGCCGGCCGCGAGTATCGCCCCGTGCCGCGACAATGCCGCTTGAATGTCGTCGAACGCATGAGGAGAAATAGGCGGGCTTGCGACAAGCCTTAGCAGTGGGCCGGGCACGACGAATCAAAAGCGAACATGGGCGCATTTGAGCTATTCAGCGGCCCATTGGCGCTCCCCCGCCGGCTCGCGCAGGAAAAGCGGGCATGCGTACGAAGGCGGCTCTAGGAGAAACTGAAATTTGCCGAACATCAAGGCCGCCGTCAAGTGGACCCGAGCGTCCGAGAAGCGTCGCTTACGCAACGCCGCCGTCAAGACAAAGCTGAAGACCCTTTTCAAGAAGGCATCCGCCCCCAAAGCCGATGATTCTGCGGTGACGGTTGCGATGTCGGCGCTCGATAAGGCGGCCGCTCGCGGCATCATCCACAAGAATGCGGCCAATCGCAAAAAGTCGCGGCTGGCTAAACGCGTTCGCTCAAAAATCCCAGCCTGAATCAGCGCGGATCGACGATCACGAAACGGCGTGCATCCTCGGACGAGCGCATGTCGCGCGCTTCCGCGCACGCCTCGAGCAGTTCGGCTTCCGTTTCGGACTTCAAGGCTATCCGCATGCGGAATTCACCATGAGCCTTCGAAAGCGGGTCGGGCGCCGGTCCTAGAACTTCCATGGCCGGCCAGCGGCCTCGCAAGGTTTGGGCAAGTTCGCCGGCGGCGCGCGAAACAGCACTGCTGTCAGTGCCCGCGATTCCGACGTACGCCAGCCGGCCAAAAGGCGGGTAGCGCAACTCTCGCCGCGAGGCGAGTTCGATGGCGGCAAAACCGTCGAAATCATGTTGCGCGGCGAGCCTGACGGCGTATTGCTCGGGCGAGAACGTCTGGACGATAACCGAACTACCCGCGGCAGCTCGGCCCGCACGCCCGGCCACTTGCGTCAGGAGCGAAAAAGTGCGCTCGGCGGCACGAAAGTCGGGGCGGTTTAGATCGATGTCAGCGGCGACGACACCCACGAGGGTGACCGCGGGAAAATCCAGTCCTTTGGCGATCATCTGCGTTCCGATGAGGACGTCCCCGGCGTCGCCGAACGACTGCAGCAGCTTTGCGTGAGCGCCTCTCCCGGAGGTGCTGTCCGAGTCCATGCGTACCACGTTCGCGTGCGGAAAAAGTTCTCGCACCTCTTCTTCAACGCGTTGCGTACCGAAGCCGAACGGCCGTAAGTCTTCTGACTTGCACTTGGGGCAGCGCCGGGGGATCCGAAAGGCGGCGCCGCACACGTGACATCGCATCGAAGCGTCGGCGGTATGGATGACGAGCGAGACGGCGCAGCGTCGGCAACGCGGCGCGAACCCGCACGAGCGGCAGAGCAGCAATCCGGCATATCCTCGCCGGTTGATGAACAACAAGGCTTTCTGCCGGGCGCGCAACGTTTTCTCCATCGCTGCCACTAAACGCGCGCTCAATGGGCGCCGGGACGCAGAACCGCTTTGCGAAGACATGTCGACGATTTCGACAGGCGGGAGCGGCGCCGCTGTGGCTCGCCGGATCATGCGCACGTGCGCGATATCGCCGCTAAGCGCGCGCTGGTACGACTCAAGTGAAGGCGTGGCACTGCCGAAAATCACAGCTCCGCCGTTCGTCCCCATACGGCGCTGCGCGACGGCGCCGGCATCGTAACGCGGCGCGATGTCCTGTTTGTACGAGGGCTCGTGCTCTTCGTCCACCACGACGAGCTGCAGGCTGGGCAGTGGAACGAAGGCAGCCGAGCGAGCTCCGACCACGACGTCGAGACTGCCCGCCGCAGCGTCGGACCACACCCGGCGCTTTTCTCCATCAGCGAGTCCGCTGTGCAGCACTCCGACGGCCGAACCAAAAGCCGACTGCAAGCGCAACGCCGTTTGCGGCGTCAAAATTATTTCAGGGACGAGCACGATGGCGCGCCCGCCGCGACGGCGAACGCGGTCGATGAGCCGCGCGTAGACGAGAGTCTTGCCGGAACCCGTGACACCTTGCAACAGCGCGCAAAAAGGGCCCCGTCGCATACCTGAATCGAGAGACTCGATCGCCGCTTGCTGCTCCGCTGTCGGGTTTTGGTCGGTTGTTGCCGGCACCAATGCGGACTCCCATGCCGCCTCGGGTGCGGCCAGCGGGGCACGCCTTGGTTTCGCAGCCTCTCTTTTCTTGGCGGCCGGCAAAGCGACGCGCACCGCCAAGCGATGACGCAAGAGCCGATCTAATTCGCCCCGAAGCGTTTGCAGCGTCATAGCGATGCCCGCTTGGCGCAGGACCCCGCGCGCCGTGACTAGCGCGAAAGGGCGAACGGCAAAAGCGAGCCAGAGAGTGGTCGCCGCCCTATCGGAGTCGGAGGGCGGTTCCACGAAGGCATAGCTCGCACGCGGGGAGCGCGAAGAAGGACGCAAAGCCACCGCCGTCAGCGCTTCCCGGAAAGTGCAGGCGTAACGCCGGCGCATCCAGGTCGCCAAGGCTAGCGCCGACGCGTCGAGCGGTGTCGACGCGGGGTCAAGCTCCAGGACGGCTTTGAGCCCTTTGAGGCCATCCGCATTCCGAGCAGATCCGACGACCCATCCGCCGACGACTCGGCCGTTAAACGGCACCCGCACTCGCGCACCTGGGCCCGGCACATCGTCCGCACCGACCAGGTAGGTGAAAAAGCCGTCAACGCGGGCCGACGAGACGTCGACCACGACGTCGACGGCAAGCTGCCCGCTCACCACCGTAATTCATCGCGCGCCGGTTTGCGTAGGCAGCAAGCGATGGCGTCGCGCATCTCTTTGGCTGTCACCGCTTCGTCATGCCGCACCAGGCCAAGCCGCAGGGGCAGGGTAAACCGTATCTGGCCGCCCACTCGCTTCTTATCGCGGCCGACGCCTTCGAACACCCGCTCCGGATCTAAGGAAGGCAAATACAGCGGCAATCCCGCCCGCAGCAACGATCGCAGGACGCGAGCATGTTCGGCTTGCGACCAAACCCCGCGCTTCATAGCGAGCAAGCCTGCGCCTCGCATGCCGACCGCTACGGCGGCACCGTGTGACAAACGAAAGCCCGATGCAAATTCAAACCCGTGGCCTAGGGTATGACCCAAGTTTAGTCCGGCGCGCGTTTCGCGCTCGCGCGGATCCGCCGCGACGATGCCGACCTTGACGCGGGCCGCCCTAGCGATGACGCTTTTCCAAGCAGCCGGCGGCGCGTCGATGGCGACCCGATCGACGGCATCCAGCAGTGCGGGATCACCGATGACGGCAGCTTTGACAATTTCCGCGATCCCGTTGCGGCGTTGCGCGATGGGAAGGGTCACGAGCGCCGCGAGATCTGCGACGACGGCGGCCGGGTCCCAAAATGCGCCGACCAGGTTTTTCCCCTGCGGCATGTTGACCCCCGTCTTGCCCCCTATGCCCGCATCGACCATGCCCACGAGCGTCGTGGGCGCTGCAGCCCACGTTATGCCGCGTAAGAAAGTGGCAGCCGCGAAGCCGACGACATCCGTCAGGCAACCTCCGCCGACCGCCAGCAGCAGACATCTCCTGTCCGCAGCCCGCTCGATAAGCCAATCGTGAAGGCCGACGACTTCCTGCATGCGCTTGATGCGTTCGCCCGACGGCATTCCGTGAGAACCCAAAACCGAGACGGAGCGGGCGCGCAGCGCCGCCTCGAAAGCAGCCGCCCTCGTTTTAACCCGCCGGTCGTATGCGACGAGCACTTCGCGCCCCAGGCCGCTTAACAGCGCCGCCATGACAGCGGGGGCATCGGCTGCGATGGCGATCGGATAGGCAAGCCCCCGCAGCAACAACGGCCGGCTAGCGCACCGACGGCGCAGCCGTGTCCGCAGCATACCAATCGGCAATGGCCCGGGCTATGGCGGATGGCGGTTCTGCGTCTGCGGCGATACAAAAATCGCTGTCCCCATACGCCGCCGCGCGGGCTCGCATCAACGCGAGAACGGTCTCTATGCGGGGCTGGCTGCCAAAGAGCGGACGCTGACGCCGACGAGCGACGCGGGCTAATGCCGTTTCTGGGCGTATGCTCAGGTGCACGATCTTCCCATGCCGGCGGAGCAACGCGCGATTTTCGCGGGCCACAATCGCACCTCCGCCAACCGCCAGGACGCATGGTCCCGCCCTCACCAGCATTTCCAGAGCGTCACGTTCGTAGGCGCGGAACTTTGCTTCGCCTTGACCCGCGAAAATGGCGCTGATCGGCCCGTGGCGCCGTTCGATGAGGGCATCGCTGTCGCGAAACTGCAAGTGCAGAATCTTCGCCAGACGTCGGCCCACCGTCGACTTGCCCGCGCCCATGAATCCGGTCAGTGCCAAGATCATCGAATCCGTGTTTCGCGGCCGAGCGACCGGCGCCCCGCGGAGCGCCGTGACGGATCGTTACAACGGCTTGTCGATGTGGAGCGGAATGGTGGATTTTCCAAACGACGCGCTGACCTGATACGTGCCGGCTGATGCTTCCCCCGTATCGAACGGGTCCAGCGTCCAGTTTGCGACGTAGACCTTCGTTTGCGCCGGGTTCAGCGTCAACCTCGACGCGTGCCGGCTGACGTTGTGAAAATAAGATGAGCGCCACACTTCTAGCGGAAGGACGAACAATCCGCCGACGTACGTGTGGACCTTCCGAGCGACGAACTCGCACTGCATCGAAGTGGGAAAGCTGAACGTGACTGGCAAGGCCGAGTCGTTCGTCACAGCGAGGCGCAGCTCTACCATCCCTTTTTGCGGCAGCGTTGCCATCGGCGCCAGCGTCGTCGGGTCGAGCGCGTCGATTTGATAGTTGACGCCGTGCGGCAGATGGTTGCCGGACGATGGTTGGATCCACGGAAGAATCGGTTCGCCGGCGCTCTGTCGTGCGATCCCGGATAGCGTTAGCAAAGCCAGCAAACCTAACGCCACGAACGTCAGAACGAGTTCCATGAGCGTGCCCGAGCGGCGGCGCCTGCGCGCATATACGCTCAAGCTTTCTCCAACTCTGACGACGCGGCAATGCCGGGCTTCTCCGCTGAAAGCCGCGTTCGCAAAGTCTCGTACTGGCCAAAAGACATATCATCGATCTCTTTTAAGCGGCCCGGCGCATCGCCGGGAGCCACCAGAGCGTCGAGCCAATCCAGCGCCGCGACGGTGTTCTCACTTTCGCCCGCTTTTTCCGCAAGCGACGCCGCGGCAAGCGACGCAAGCATAGCCTCGTTCGTCTTGTTGAGCCCGGCATAGCAACGTGCCAATGCGCTCATATCCGCGCACAGAGCTCCGCCTTCGCGCAGGCGCTCAAAACACAGACTTGCGGTCAGCAAATCGCCGGCGGCAAGCGCTTCGTGCGCCTTACCGCGCGCGTAAGCGCCGTGCGACGCTTCCACTTTGGGCGCCGCAGGCAAGGCCTTGGGCGCCACAGACGGCATGGCAGCGGCAGAGGGCGCGGCAAAGCGGGCCACCGGCCGCGGTATGGGCTCGACGTCGGTTTCCAGCAAAACGTGCAACTGTGCCGCGAGCGACGGATCGATCGCTTCTATCCCGGCCCACGCGCTGTCGTCGTTTGGATCGACGTCGAGGATGCGGGTGAACACGTCGGCCAAAGCGGTTCTATTGGTCTGTCGCTCGGGCGCAAGCGCCGCGATTTCCAGCCTGACTTCCACTTCCTGAATCAGCTTCTCACGCTCGTGGTAGAGAGTCGCCAGCCGCTCCAAGACGTCCAACAGAGCGGCGTCGGACCTGCCTCGCAGCAGCGTCGTCAGGTGCAGCGCATCTTCAAGAGACTGCGGCAGCACCGTATTGAGACGCTGGCAGACGCGGATCGCGGCTTCGATGTTTTGGGCTTCGAGGTAGGCGTCCAGCGCTCGGCGCAGCCGTTCGATCGACAGATCTTCGCGTCCGATAGCGGCCAAGGACGCGCTCACTTCTTCCAACATCGGCGCGTCAACCGGTAAAGCCCGCAGACATTCCTGGTATTCCGCGATCGCTCGGTCGTGCTGCCCCATTGCCGCGAGGGCCTGCGCCAGCGTCCGGCGCAGCGCACCATCCTCCGGTCGCTCGGCGCACAGCTCCGCCAGCATCGCGATGTTGTCGTCGCTCACAGAGCCGGCGGCGATCAGTGCGGCGAATTTGCCAACCAAAGCCATCCGCTCGGACGATTGCTCTGCCTGCAGTGACCTGGGCGCAAGGAAACGCTTTTCACGGGCGTGCAGAACCTCGGCCAACATGGTCGCGGCCTCGGCGCCGCGGCCTTCGGTTACCAGCGCGTCCGACGCTCGCCCGTACAAAGGCAAGGCCTCACGCAAACCGCCTCTCTTGCGCCGATCGTGCGCGGCGGCGACAAGCTCCGCAGACTGCTTTTTATCGATCATTGACAGCTTCCGCCGACCGGGTCGGTAACCAGCTCAGCTTTGAATCTTTCATCGCTTCGAGCTTGCCGTTGACCGATCGAATGCGGTCGCCCACGTCGCGATATGTGCAATTCTGTGCGTACAGGTCTTCGAAGGACGAAAGGGCCGAGGAGAGGGATTCGGGATCAGCCTTCAGCTCGCAGAGCTCGCCGAAATTATACAGCGCTTCATTGTACTGCCAGTCTGGATATCCAGGCGTCCCGATCGCTCTCTTGAAGCGCTTGGCCGCCGCGTTATCGAGCCCTTGGCGCCGCAGGCAAAGCCCGATCGCGTTAAGGCTCAGGACCATGAACTCGGAATCACGCTGGATCTTTTGAAGCACGACGAGGGCCTCTTCCAGGCGGCCGAGTTCACGATACGCTATGCCGAGACGATACTTCGCCGCGGGGCTTTCGTCGACTTCGCTTTCGAGGCGTTCCACGAATCGATCCAAAAGTTCGGCGTTGGAGCGGTGCGCGCGCGCTAGCGCCGTCAGAGATTCCACCGCGACGACGACATCGTTTCGTTCGGCCTGCGCCACTGCCAACCTGAATGCGGTCGGCACATGATGCGGCCGCAGCTGCTGCGCGATTTTCAGCAGCCGTTCTGCCGCGTCGTAGTCGGGAAAACGATCCGTCAGCAAGCAGCCCAGCTGAAAAGCGGCATCGGCATGCTGCGGATCCGCTTGAATGGCCAGTCGGAAAGCATCGGCGGCATGTCGGTAATCGCCTTCAGCGAGCGCCAGATGGCCGCGCGCGGCATGGTCGGCGGCCGGACTGACGCTTAGGCCCAACGGCGGGCCGTCTGGGCTCTGTTCGGCTTCGACCGGCCGGGATTCGGCCAGCGCGACGACGACGAGCTCCAAGCTCGCTCTTTCTGCGATGAGAGCTTGCAGAGCTTCGCGCCCTTCCCGCAACTGCCGGTCCAGTCCCTCGAGCTCCTGGCGTGAGCGCGCGAACGCCGTTTCCGCGCCGGCGAGCTGCTCTCGCACGCTTGCCACCTCGATGCTGGTTGCGCCGCTTTGTGCGCGGACGTCTGCCAGTTCTCCCCGGGCTTTGATAATCGAGTCTGCTAACAAGCCGGCGGCATCTTTCACCACGGAGTCGGTGGGCGCAACGACGGTCGACAAAGCATCCGCCGCTTCGGCGCCAAGTGCGGGCGCCTGAAGCAACGAGTTTGCCGTCCACTGATCCTCCACGTCGTCCATCAGATGGCGAGCCCGTTGCTGGCCGCTGTCCAAGGCGAGAACCATGTGCAGGAGCTGGCGGGCCGTTCCTAGCTGGCCGGATTCGCGCGCCACTTCCGCCGCTTGAATGTAGTACCGTAGCGCCTCCGGCAGCATGCCCTTCGTTTGGTGGAGTTGTCCGATATGGACGATCGCCTGCACGTGCGTCTTATCGCGATCCAGCGTCTTCTTGAAGGCGAGAATCGCTTGATCGTATTGCCCGTTGGCCTGGTAGATGCAACCCGTCTCGAAGAGAGCAGGTACGTGCCTGAGGCCGGTGCGGCGCAATACCTCGATGAATTTGGTCAACGCTGCTTGGTTCTTGCCCTCGATGACGTCCGCCTGACCCATGAGGAACATGACGTCGGTGCTTGCGGGATCCAGTTCGTAAGCGGCAGCACAGGCGCGCCGCATCTTCTCCATGTCGGACTCGTCGTTGAGAAAGACGGTGGCCGCGTCTAAATATGCCTCGACCGCTTTGGCCGCCTCACCGTTTTGAGCCAGCAGCTCCGCCGCGCCGAAGCGCTGATCGCCCGCGGACGTCATCATCTATGGACCCTTGTCGAACACACGCTGCGCACCTCGTTGCGAGGACGCGAAGTGTTCCGCCACTTCCTCGACGGAGTCGCCGCCATATTTCTCGGCCATGGCCTGTGCCAGAGCGATGCAGAGCATCGCTTCGCCGATAATGGACGCAGCCGGCACGGCGCAGATATCGCTGCGCACGATCGTGGCCGGCGCCGCTGTCATCGCGGCAAGATCGACTGAAGGAAGAGGCTTCATCAGAGTGGCGATGGGCTTCACGCGCGCCCGCACCACGACGGTTTGCCCGTTGGACATGCCGCCTTCGATCCCGCCCGCCCGATTGGTCGCCCGGGAAATACCATCGTCCGCGATCTCGAACGAATCGTGTGAAGTGCTGCCCACGTAATCGCCTGACCCAATGCGCTCTCCGACGTCGACGGATTTCACGGTTTGAATGCTGCTCACGGCCGCGCTGATCTGCGAATCAAGCCGGTCCGACGGCTGTCGATTGCTGCCGATCCCGACTGGCATGCCCATCGCTTTAAGTTCAAAAACGCCACCTAACGTATCTCCGTCGGCGCGAGCTTGCTCGATGCGGCGCACCATATCCGCCGACGTTGTCGCGTCCGGGCAACGGACCGCAGAATCGTCTATACTCTTAGTATCGGGCAAATCGATCTGGTCTTGCGCTTGCACGTCGCCGATCTGAAGGACGTACCCCGCCACTGTGACGCCGAACACCGCCAGGTATTGGCGGCACAACTCTCCCAAGGCGACCCGCATCGCGGTCTCTCGCGCGCTTGCCCGTTCGAGTACGTTGCGCAGGTCGCGATGCCGGTACTTCAGGGCGCCGGCGTAATCGGCGTGACCGGGGCGCGGACGCGTGATTGGCGGACCGCTTCCGGTCAACGGGTCCATCAGCGTCCGAACGTTCTCGAAGTCCCGGTTGCGGATGAGCAGCCCGATCGGCGACCCTAAGGTAAGGCCGCCCCGTAGTCCGGCCACGAACTCCACAGCGTCGGACTCGATCGCCATGCGTGCGCTCCGCCCGTGGCCGCCCTGGCGCGCCTTCAAGCGACGGTTGATTGCGTCGACGTCGACCGCCATCCCCGCGGGCAAGCCGTCGATGATGCCTGCCAGCGCAGGCCCGTGCGATTCCCCAGCCGTGAGGTAGCGGATCATCAGCGCCTCCCCATGATGAAAAGACCTGCCGGCCTTACGGCGGTTCGTTTTCGAAAGCGCCGTAGGCTACGGATTGGGCCCGACAAAGCCAGAAAAGCGAGTCTTGCGACAAAAAGCCGCACGTGCTGTTCCACGTGCGGTCTTCTTAGCCGAGCGCCTCCGCTCGTGCCTCTACGAGTCGACTTTCTTCAGCGCCGATCCTTCACGATGTGCGGGGTGATGAAAAACACCACTTCGTTGTGGACCTTCGATTTCTGGAGGTTGCGGAAAAGCGCCCCGAAGACCGGCAAGTCACCAAGGAGCGGGACTTTCGAGAGATTGGTCACCGTCTCGTCGTCGATCATGCCGCCGAGGATGATCGTATCCCCATCCTTGACGCGCAGGACCGAGTCGGCGCTGCGCTTGCTCAAGATGGGAAACTGCTGGACCAGCCCCGTGATCACGCTGCGCTCGGTGTGCAGCGTCGTCGTGATGTAGCCGTCGACGTTGATGACGGGCGTGAACTTGAGCTGCACGCCGATGTCGATGAACTGCGCCTGAAACTGGCCCGCTTTGGGATCGTAGTACACGAGCGGGTAGGTCTCGCCGACCAGCAGCTTAGCCTCTTGGTTGTCGAGCGCCGTGATGCGGGGATCCGCCAGCAGTTCCGCATCGTTGTGCTGGATCAGATAGTTGAGCTGCGCTTGAACGAACAAGTTATTCCGCGTGAACGGCTGGGGAGCGATTGGCTGACCGAGATACTGAGTCGCGGGAACGGTGAACGACGTGTTGGGCGGCGCGCCGGCCGGGTTTTCGAGGAAATCGAAGATCGAGTTGCCGGCGAAATTGATGCCGACATTCGAGTTGGCGTTGCGGGTGATGTCCACGACTTTCACTTGGAACATGACCTGCGGCGCGGCGATGTCGGCCAGCGCGAGGAAATTGCGCGCCGACTGGATGACTTCCGGACTGCCGCTGACCAAGAGCGTATTGCTGCGGCTGTCGACCGTAAAGGAGGTCGCCGGGATCGCCGTGGCGAGCTGCTTCGCCAAGGAGATCGGATCAGCGTACCTGATCGGAAAGGCGATCGTCTGCGTCCCTTGACCGGCAGCGCCGAATTGCTTGGCGAGATCTTCCGGCGTCCCCACGATGTAAACGGTTCGGACTTTGCGGTAGTCGAGGCCGTTCGATCTGACGATGAGGTCGAGCGCCTCGGGCAACGCCACGCCGTGCAGAGAAACCGTGACGGCCCCCTTGACGCTTTGCGTGGTGATGATGTTCTGTCCGCTTTGCCGCGCCAGCACCTTGAGCACGTCCAAAATGTCGGCGTTTTTGACGTCCAGCGAGATATTTCGCTGGGCCGGGAACATCTGCTGCATTCCGGAGGGGGCGAACGCCACGGTCGCCTTACGGCCGGCGGCATGCGGGACGTGGCCGCTGCGGAGCCGCCACACGGGGACGCTCTGTACCGCCTGCGCGAGCGCGGCCTTAGGCGTCTGCGTCGCGACGTCTGCCACTCGAGCCGGGTCGACGTCCAGGGTCAAGCCGTGATGCCGGTTGCCGATATCGTAGCGCGATGGTCCGCGCGATTCGACCACGATTCTCACGACGGCCGGCGACTTCGTCAGCTGACCAACCCGCATCTCGCGAATCTTGCCGCTTTGGAAATCGATCGTCTTGGTCTTGTCCGAGTACGTCGCCGGTGAGACATCGACGATCAAGTCTTGCAGGCCGCGTGAGTCTTCGACCGACGCGCGTTTCACGCTCGTCGAAACGCTGTCTCCCGCCGTCAGCGAAAGATTCAGCGCGCCGTCGCGCATGCCGTACGAAAGGCCGGTGATGGGGTTAGCGGCTCGGCTCGGCTGCCCAGTCGCGACGAGGCCGAGCGTCACGGCACAGCCGAGAATCGCAGACGACGCAGACCGAAAGTGCGGGTGCATTGTAATTATCCCCCCAACGTGAAGTGACGCTCAGCGCTGCCTGTGGCGAGCGTGACCGAATTGTGTCCGATCGCGACGACGCGAAACGTATTGGCAAGCATATCGCCGGTGCGGACGATGAAGGAACGACCGTCGGCTTCGACGATGGCCGTGAATCCATTATCTTGCACCACGCCGCTCAATCGGACTCCGTCCCAAATCGTGTGCAGCGGAGGCGGCCGGTTTGCGCCGGTCCCAGCCGCCGATCCCGGGATGGGTTCAAAGCCGGGCAGCGTTGGAATGTTCGGAAAGGTTGAAACGGCCACCATGCCGGGCGGCTTTCCCCCCTGCGCACTCTGTGCAGGCGCCGTCGGGGGACCGAAGAGAGCGATGAATGGATCTTTCCGGCCGGATCCCGGAACGGGGTGCGAACGGACCACCGGGACCGGTGTTGAAACGGCCGGCGGCGGAGTCGCCGACAGCAAAGCCGCCTGCGCTCCGGCGTTCACCGGACCCGTTTCGACAGTCGTCGACGTCTTGGCGCAGCCGACGGCGACCAGCGCGACTGCGAGTGGAGCGAGAAGGAATAGGCGAGAGGACACTGGTCTAGCCTCCATTCCCCGAAGCCGATGCATGCGATCCCGTAGCGCCCGGCGCGGCGTGCTTGCGCACGCCCGCGCTGGCGGCATCCAACTGATATGCCACAAGCGGCAGGATGATGTGCAGGCGCGGTGTTTCCCCGACGGCTCCCATCTTCGGCGCCAGCGTCACGTCTCCGACTCCTAGCAGTTTCGGGAAGCGGTTGAGGTCGCGGAAGAAACGCTCCGCTTGCGAATACGTGCCGTCCAGTTCCATATTGATCGGCAACTGCGCGAAGGACTGGTTGACGTACGCGATGGCATTGGAGCGCGGTGAACCGGGCGCCGCGGCGGAGGCTGCCGGCACAGCTGTGACGGGTGCGCTCACCGGTGCGGAGGGCGCAGGCGAAGCGCCGGGAATCGGAGTCGCGCCGGTCGCTGCGGCCACGCCGGTGGTGGTTTGCGTGTTCGCGTTCTCCGCCCCGGCCGCGCGCGCGGCGCTCTTCAGCGGAGCGCCGATGATCGGGGCGTTGGCCACGCTCGCGGTGCCGGGCGTGCCGTTCGGGTTCGGCGTGCCGGTGGCCGCGGGAGCGGGAACCGGTACCACGGAGGTGACGACCATCCCGTCGCGCTGCGCCAGCGTCTCGATCTGCTTTAGGTATGATGGCACGTACGCGCGCGCATCGGCGGTCATTTCCACCCCCGAGAGGCGGGATTGGATGCGCTTGGTCAACGCGATGAACAGCGGTTTTTGATCCGCGACGCGTTTGAGGTCGGCGAAGTTCTGTTGCAACGACGCCAGCTTGTCCTGAGACAACTTTACTTGATTGACCTTGGGCTGCAACATCGAAAACCAGCCGAACAAACCGATCAGCGCGATGATGCCCACGATGAGCATGTTTCGATTTGTGGTCGTCAGCCGGAATTTCATTGTCCGACCACCGCTGGGCTGAGCTGCCCGACCATAGAGAACGTCACATTACCGCCTTCTGCGAGGTTGTCTCCCGTTTGCTGGGTGGTCGAGCTCAAGATGGCGTTGCCGAAAACGGGCGATGAATCGAGATTGAGCATGAGGTCGGCGACATCGCGGTATTGAGACGTCTTGCCTTGCAGCGCGACCGATCCGCCCAAGGCCTCGTGGCTCACGATGACGTTGCTCAACCACACGCTGTGCGGCGTCACGTCACCGATGTTATTCAGGATCTCGGCCAACTGCAGCGGGCTTTGTTTGATGCGCTCGAGCAGATCAGCCTTGGCCTGCAGATCGCGGGCCTGATCGCGCAGGTCGTCGACTTCTTTGACTTGCGTCTGCTCGACGGCGACGCGCTGCGTCCAGTCGGCGATCTGATCGTTCAGCCGGCTGATGCGCATGCTCTCGACCACCCCGAAGCCTGTTATCGCTAGTATCTCGACGGCGATGATCGCCAGTCCGGCGGCCACCACGCGATCGAAGACGATGAGCGGCTCGCGCCGCGCCGAAGGTAATAGGTTGATATTGATCACGATGGTTTCCTCAATGAAGTCCCGCTGCGTTCAGGCCGATGCCGCGAGCTGGGGCGATACGATCTGCAAATCTCTGCGCGCTAATCCCGTCGCCACCATGAGCGCCGGGCCCATGTCGCGCAGGTAATCCGCCGGAAAGTCGGCTGGGTTGTAGGTCGCGCGCCCCAACGGGTCCGCGAGCGTCACCGGCAGCGCGAGTTCGTGGCTCAAGAATGCGTCCAGGCTGGCCAGGCGCGCCGTGCCGCCTCCCAGGATGACCGACTCGATGACTTCCCCACGGAAACGGGTACGAAAATAATCAAGCGATTTGTGGATCTCGGTGACCAGCTCGGTCAAAGGCGGCGTGATCACGTTGAAAATGCGCGTCACTGTTGGGGCGACCGGTTCGCTGTCGCGCTGCGAGAGAATCGCGGCTTTCTCACGCTTCATCTTCTCAGCTTCTTCAAGCGACACGTTGAGGCCGGTGGCGATCGCCTTCGTGATAGCGTTGCCTCCGATAGGGACGTTTCGCGTGAACGGGACGAAGCCACCCTTAGTGATGTTGATGCTGGTCGACGAGGCTCCGACGTTGATGATCGCGATGTTCTGCTCGAAAGCGGCATCGTCCGGGGCGAGCATGGCGCGGACTAGCGAGAAGGGCTCCACTTCGATGACGGCCGGACTCAAGCTGACGTATGCGAGAGCGGCCATCTGGGAGATGACCAAATCCTTTTGCGCGGAGACGATGAGGACATCCATGTTCTGCCCGTCGTCGCTGCGGCCCAATATCTTTGCGTCGATCTGAGCTTCCTCCACGGAGTACGGCAAGAAACGCTCGGCTTCGTACTTGGTGGAACTGAGCAGCTCGCGCTCGTTCATTGCCGGCATCGTGACCTGGCGGACGACGACGGTCGGTCCGGCCACCGCGCTGACGGTGCGTTTGGCGGTGAAGGCGCCGTCGGCGATCATCTGCCGCAGGGCCTCGCCGATCAGCGGCGGGTCGGTGATGACGCCGTCCTTGATCGCGTTTGCCGGCGTCGGAACTTTATAGACGTGCTCGAGGAGCGGACCGCGCGGCGAAGGAGCGAACTGAACCGCTTTGAGCTCGAACGAGCCGAAGTCGATGCCGATGTACCGTTGGGCTCCGCCCTTGTTCATTTTTCCGAAGAGAGACATGCAAGTGGTTCTCCGCCGACCGTCGTGTCACAATAAGAGCAATGGTGCGGCCTGTCATAGGTACCTATCGGCACCGACCGGCGCAGCATTAGGCAGCTGGCGTCCCCCAGCGGCACTCTAGGGAACCCCCAAGGGCGCTAAGGCGCAAGCGTTCCGCGGTGCTCTGCGCACGTTCGGCCGGCATCGACTGTGGTGCTACGATTGGATTGCGGTTTTGGGCGTCGCTTGGCGCTTAGTATTGTCCGAACGCCGTCATGTTAAAGCCGGGGAATGAAAGGGATCCGATGTTTGCGCAGGCATCGGCTTGCATGCCGGCCGTGCCGCCGATTTGGGCGGAGTCTGCCACCACAGCCCCCATGAGCAGTGCGTTGCCGATATTGACAAATGGGCCGCTGGGGACATAGACGATACCCACGGATTGATTCACGCCTGCCTGCGACCCGACGCCATGCACCGACGCTCCCGAAGTCGAGAGCACGATCAGCCATGCCGCCTTGTGACAGCTGCACGATGCTTGACAAGCCGCAGACAACTGGTAACGTGCGTTGTTACCGCTTTCGCGCACTTGGCCCGCGACGATCAGCTTGCCACCGTCGTTGGTCGTCGGGGTGCTTTTGAAATCGACGCTCGTGTCGACGTAGCATGTCTTGCCGGCAGCGACAAAGATCGACGACGGCAGCGTGGCAGCAGTGTAATAGCAGCCGCTGCTTTGAGAGTCCAAGATCCATTGGGCCTTCGCCTGCGCGATCGAGTTGCTCGATGGAAACTGGAACGGCGTGGCACCGATCGTGTCGCTGCACGCCGCACCGCAGCCCGCCGGCGCGCTCGCGGCGTTGCCGGTTCCGACCGTGGCGACGCTACCGTCGACGGTAGGATTCCCAGCGACGTTCCAGTTGCCGTTGGTGATGATCTTGACGTCGTGCGGGCCTCCGTTTGCGGTCGTACTGTCGGCTAAGATATTGGCGTTCTGACCGTTCTGGCCCGAATTGTTGCGGGTCGCCATCGTGTCGCCGCCGAGGTTCAAATCCGTCTGCGTTCCCATCGCCTCGGCCGAGATACTGCGCCCGGCGTACGTTCCCGTGACCGCTACGAGCGCGCCCTGGGCCGGGACGGCGACGCAGCCCGTGCCGGGGTTGTAAGGCTGAGCGGAGTTGCACGTCGAGGATGCGGCAAGAGGGTCAGACTCGATGACGGCATCCGACGGCGCAGGCGCTCCTCCGCCGGCAGGCTGCTTGTTGTTGAAAAGAACCCAATATTTGTACGTCCCTTGACTCGTGCTGCCGGTCCCGGTTTGGATGGCCGTCGAGCCGATCGCCGGCGTCCGGATGGTCCCGTTCCCGAGTTTGGTAAAGACGTCGCTGACCGCAGATTCCGCGACATCGTAGGCCCGTTCGTGGTCTCGCCCGTTCGACGCGACTCTGGAATTTGCGATCGCCGTGAAGGTTACCGCGGAGGCCAGCAAAAGGAGGATGCCGATGACGAACACGACGGTGATGATCGCAAAGCCGCGGCGCGACGGTTTTTCTATTCTTCGAAGCATCGCCATTTCTCCTAAAGACCGGCTTCAGTTATTCCTGGTGAAAACTTGCGTCTGAAAGGCGGTCAGACTAACTTGACCTTTCTGATCCACGCTCTGATTTGCGAACTCCACCTGGATCTCGGCCCGGGGGAAAGTCGGGCAATCCGGCGGCAGACATTGGTTGAAGATGACGGGGGATTGTGTTATAGCGGCGACTTGAAAGCTGCTCACCCCATGCATCACGCGTGTGCCGGTCGATGAGATGTTGTTCACGATGGCTTGTAGCGTCGCTGCCGCCAGCGGGGTCTTGCCCGGGGCTGTGGCGGGTACGTAGGTCGTGCGGTACATCGAGTAGGTCCCGTCCGCAGCCGGTCCTACGAGCGCCCAAATGACGTACGACTGCCACGACGGCGTGCCGGAGTCGGGAAAGTAGTAATACTGACCGTGGTCGTCGTTGGAGTTGGCGAAACGTTCCGCCGTCTCTATCGATAGAACGGTCGACTCGGCCGTCGATCCTAACGCGCCCGGGATAGGGAAGAGGTTCGTGCTGATGCCCGAGGTCGCAGACACGCGCAGGTCCGCCTGCATCTGGTAGAACGCCGTCGCTGCCGGCGACTCGCTTTCTGCTTTCGCACTCGTCGCAGAGGCTATGCCCAGCACGGGCAAAAACATGCCGTACACCAATCCGAGAAACATCGCGACCAAGCCCGCCGCGACGACCATCTCCACGAGGGTAAAAGCGCGCGCGTGCTTAGTTTTGGACATACTCTTCGAACAATCTCGAGTGGCTACCGTTTAGGCCGGTCCACGTCACGGTCAACACGATATCGTGCTCGGGCGTCGGAGCGCTCGCCGACGCTAAATTGGTCGCGGTGTAGGAAACGGTGTAGCTGGTGGGGGCCTGGGTTTGGCTGCGAAACTGATTGGTATTATTCAAAGAACTTGGCGCGGCGAGCGCCATCGGATAGGTCGTTCCCGGCTGAAAATTCGGCGGCGGGTTATGCTCGGTCTGATAGTACTCACGTATCTGATCGAGGCACTGCTGGCCGACCGCCTGAGCCTGAAGGGAATCGCCGCTCTGCTGCAACGACGCGATGCCCATCGGAAATATGCCCACGATGGCGAGCGCCGCGACGGTCGTCAACGTAAACGCGACCAGCATCTCGACTAGGGTGAAACCACGCGGCGAGGTCCGGCGGCGGTCTAGACCTCTGCGTCCGTCGAGACGATGCGACTTATCCATATGCTCTCTTGTTCGGCACGCGAAGAGCGCCGTCCGTACATCGTCAGCGACAAGTGACTCGTGTCATGCGCGGCGCGAGGAGCGGCTCGCGCATGCGGTATGGAGCCGCTACGCGCGCCGTTTTGCTACCCTAAAAGAGCCTGCAACCGATCGCCGTCGGTGACGACGATGTTTGCCGTCTTCATGTCGATCAGCTTCTCATCCCAAAAGCGATTGAGCATGCGGTTCACGGTCTCGCGGGTCGTCCCGACCATATTCGCCATTTCTTGGTTCGTCAGCCGCAGCGTCAAACGCGTGCCGGCTGGAGTTTGTTCCCCGAAGTTCTTTTGCAGATTGATCAGTAACGAGGCCAGCCGGGTGCGGATATCCTGGTACGCCGCGGCCTGCATGGCTTGATTCGTGGCGCGCAGCCGGCCGGACAGAGCCAGGACTAGGCTCACGCCCATCTGCGGACTCTTGCCGAGCAAGTCGAGAAAGTCGTCGCGGGCTAACACGGCGACGTGCGCCTCGCCCAATGCTTTGATGGTCGCCGACCGCGGCGATGCGTCCAGGACCCCCATCTCGCCGAAGAAATCTCCGCTTTTAAGAATCGAAAGGATGGTCTCTTTTCCGTCGTTGCTGACTCTGGTGACGGCCACGTTGCCGTGAATGACGATGAAGAGGCTGTCTCCCGGATCACCTTCGTAAACGAGCACCGCATGCTTGCTAAATTTGCGCGTCTGCGTGAGGGCCGCGACGGCCGCGAGATCCGGGTCGCTGAACTCCACGAAAAGCGGCACCTTTTTCAAAAGTGCGGCGTCCAGCGTTTTTTCTGTCATTCGATGCACTGCAATAAGCCCCATCAGGCGATAGATCCAAAGCGCCGCGTCCGCGGTTGTCTGAAGGTTCGCTATAGCGTACTATCGGCACCGCGGAGCGGATAGTGAAGCAACCGCTCTAACGACTGGTGAGGCCGCCGATAAAGTTTCGATACGACTCGAACGGACCGAAGATCGACGCCGGGGCGAAAAGCACTAAAAGGATGGCCAAGACGAGAAAGGGCCCGAACGGCAGCGCATCCCGCCGACCGCGGCTGCCCGCCGCCAGCACCGGCACCGCCAAGAGCGATCCGATCACGAAAGCGCTCAAGAACGCAGCGATGCTGGCGGCTAGCCCCAAGAAAAGGCCAGCGGCCATCGCGAGCTTGACGTCGCCCAGCCCCATCCCTTTGCCCCTCGTGAGCAAATAGATTCCGCCGAACAAAGCCGCCCCCAAGGCAGCGCCTTGAATCCCACCGACCAGACGACCCGACGCTGCCGCGAGGACTATGCCGGCGACCGCCAGTCCGACAGTCATGCGATCCAGGATCAGCAAATGGTCCAGATCGATGAATGTGACGGCGATCAGTGCCGCGGACAGCACGCACGCCGATAGCGCCCCGATCGTCGGCCCGAACTCCAAAGCGGATAATGCGAACACGGCCGCCGTGAGGAGCTCGACGACCGGATAGCGCACCGAGATTTTCGCGGAACAGTGACGGCAGCGGCCCGCAAGCGCTAACCAGGAGAGCAACGGGATGTTGTCCCAGGCACAAAGGCCGTGACCGCACTGAGGACAGTGCGATGCCGGGTAGGCGAGCGACTCACCCCGCGGCAGACGGTAGATGACGACGTTGAGAAAGGAGCCGATAACCGCACCGAGCGCGGTGGAGAAGATCAGGAAAGCCAAGGGATCCTGGTTGATCGCAGCGGGCACGCCCATGCCGGTTCTACTCGGATGCCGGTCCGCGAGGCGGCTGGTCCAGCGACATCGTTACTTGGACGTGAGCCCCGAATTTTGATTGTAAAGGATCGACCCTTTGCCTCCGAGCGAGGCATCCGTCGTCGTGTCGTGCCCCCCCGCGTCGCTGATCTGATATGACCCGTAGGCCGCGGATGCGGTCTTCACGCTGTAGAGGCTGCCCTTGAGGGGGTCCTTCGGGGTGACTCCCAAGTACGTCGTGCCCAGCAGCGTGCTGCTGACCGACCCGCCCGGCCCGTACGTGCCGTTGTTGTCGACGGCGTATTCTTCCAAGGCTGTCGCGATCTGCTTCTCGTTGCCTTCGCAAGCCGCTGTCTGGGATTCCGCACGCGCATGCAGGAAGTTCGGGATCAGGATGGCCGCCAAAATCGCGATGATCGCGATGACGATCATCAGCTCGATGAGCGTGAAGGCGCGATCCTTCCTGGGGACGTTGTTCACCATGATGTTGTTCAATCGTCTTCCTGCCGGCGTAGTCGAGTTACAGAGAGGGCGGTCCTTTAGGGCCGCCCTTCTGCGCTCGTCGTGGCGGTCGTTACTTGGAGCTTAGGCCGGAGTTCTGACTGTAGAGAATCGAGCCTTTGCCGCCGATCGACCCGTCGGTCGTCGTGTCGTGACCGCCGGTGTCGCTGATCTGATAGGATCCGTAGGCGCCGCTCGTCGTGGTGACGCTGTAGTTCGCGGCGTTGACTGGATCTTTCGGTGAGACGCCGAGGTAGGTGCTTCCGAGCAGGGTACTGGTGACCGAGCCGCCGGCGCCGTACGAGCCGTTGTTGTCGACCGCGTATTCTTCCAAGGCTGTCGCGATCTGCTTCTCGTTGCCTTCGCAAGCCGCTGTCTGGGATTCCGCACGCGCATGCAGGAAGTTCGGGATCAGGATGGCCGCCAAAATCGCGATGATCGCGATGACGATCATCAGCTCGATGAGCGTAAAGCCTTTTTGCAGTTTCTTCACTTAGTTAAGAGTCCTTTCGAATGAGGAAGCAGACGTCGCACCGTCTTGCCGTGGGCTATGGCCCTCTTCAAAGAGTATCGACAGTTCGTGCGAGCCGCGCTACCAGCGGTGAGGCGCTTCCGGCGACGAACGAATCCATTCTCTATAGAACAAATGCCCACAGAGCCGCCTTCTAGTCAGTCCAGCCTGTGACGCCCGGCACAAGGCGGGGCGAACTTAACCGCGGTCACATTCATCCGATGATACCTACGGTGAGCGGATCGCTGTCCAAACATGCCGGGCCGGGACTGATCGTCGGCATCGCGGCTTTGGCGTTGGGAATCCGGCTGGTGAAGCTGTTCAGCCATCCGAACATACCCGATGAGGCCTTCACCATCTACGTCGGCTCACTGCCGCTCCGGCAGCTGTTTGCCATGCTGCGCCTGCACGATGCTCACCCGCCGCTGATCTACCTCATCGTCCATGCCCTGCTCAAAGTGTCGCACCGAGCCTATACGTTCCGCTTGATCACGGTGGCGTTCGGCGTCATGGGCACCGTCGCCACCTATTTCTTGGCCCGGCGTTTTCTCGAGCGGTTTGCCTGGTTGCCCCCTGCGCTGGTCGCGGTTAGCCCGCTGCTCGTCTTCTTCGACCAATACGTCCGCATGTACGCGCTGCTGTGGTCGCTGAGCGCGCTCAGCTGGGCCCTGCTGTTGCGGGCCGTCGAGGTTCCCGATAGGAAATGGCGCTGGGTCGCGTACGCGCTCGTCGCCGCGGCCCTGCTCTACACCCATTACCTGAGCTTTTTTGTGCTCTCCGCACAGCTTTTGTTCGTGGCGGCCCGACACCGGCGCTGCACCGGCTTTTGGCTCGCGCTCGGGGCGGTCGGGCTGTGCTTCATACCGTGGCTGCCCTCATTCAGCGAGCAGCTCAAGTTCGCCGGAACGACCTTCTCGCCGGCATCGCAATACGGCGCGAGACTCTTCACGCTTCCCGCCACACTGCTTTTCAATGGAATCGATCCGGCGATCGGCAGTACCGCAATCGCCGTTTCCCTTTGGCTGCTGCTGCTCGGCGGGGTAGCGGCCTGCGTCAAGGCACGCCGCTCGATTTTGTGGCTGCTTCTGCCCCTCGTTCTGCAGGCCGCGTATTCCGCCGCCTCCGGGAAAGCATTGATCGTGCCGCGCTACCTGCTGCAGGACTTGCCCATGTTGGCGATCTGTATCGCCTCGCTTTTGGAATCTCTGGCGACCACGCGCGCCGGCATGGCGGCAGCCCTCATCCCGGTTCCGTTGGTCTGCCTCATGCTCAACGCGACGGCCGATACGTTGTTCGTCCCAGCTTTTCAGCCCGTCGATTGGGCGGCCTACGCGCGTTTTTTTTCCGATCATCTCAGGCCAGGGGACGGCGTCATCTTCAACAACGGCATCGCGTACTTTGCGCTGCAGGGAACGGTTCCGCTGCGCGGACATCCGCTGTTTTTGGTGACGGATTCTTCCACGGTCAGGCAAGTAAGCGCGCAGGCTTCAAGGCTCTCTCACGTGTGGTACGTCGGGTACGAGGCCGAGCTCAGCGATCCCCAGCATAGCGTGGCGACGGCCCTGGCCCAGTCTCACCCCAAGAGCCGATCGTGGCGGTCCGAGCAAGCGAATGAAGGCGAAGCGGTCTATACGACGCTGTTCCAACGGTAGACGAACGCTTGACAACCCGCCGGCGGCCCCAAGGTCGCCGCATTGGACCGTACAGAATGACGTTGACCAAGTCGGCAACGGACGCTCTGCTTTCGGACCATATCCCGACGGTCGGGCGCGTCGCGTTCAGGTGTGCCATGATGCGCTTGCTAGGGTCCGCGTAGAACCATTGGTTTTCGATATACCAGACGCGGCGGTGACCATAGCGGTCCAACCAAGCCAATGCGCCGGCGACTTGCGGCGCGCTGCTGGGACCTGCCATGCGGTGATGGCGGAAGGCGGTGTAATCGCCCACGACCAGCGAGGGGAAACCTTGATCGAAGATCATCACGTCGCTCTTGCGCTCGTGTGCCAGCACGACGCCGTTGATCGCGTACCAGTCGCTGAACTGGTAATAGGGATCCAGCAGCGTGTTCTGCAGGCAGATCAAGCATAACGCAAGGACCGCGGCAGGCAACGCGAAGGCGGCGGCGATGCTCTTTTTATCCATAAATTTAGCCGTCAGAATGCCGACCGCAAGACCGAACGCCGGCACGACGGGATAGAGATAACGCGGTATCGCAAGCGTCTTGCCCGTCAGCAGAGAGGCGGCGATCTGAACGACGACCGCGAGGAGCCAAAACGGCAAGATCGTGCGTCTTGCGATCCACATCGCCGCGATAAGAACAGCGACGACGACGACCGTAAACACGGGAGCAAATTCGGGCGAGAGGACCCAGCGGACGGGCGCTGCTTCGGCCAGCGTGCTGGGCGCCACTTGCCACCAAGCGAAAAAGATGGGGCCTGCCTTCGCCACGTAGCCGCCGTTTGGAAACTGGATTTTCACCGCCCAAAACCAAGGAGAGAGCGCGCCGAGAGCGCCGGCACAGCAGATAAAAACCGGCCAGCGGCTGCGCGCGGCCATCAAAGCGTAGCCGAACTGGCACAGCAGAGCCACGGCGCCGAGATACTGCACGGACGGAAGCGCCAGCGCCGCGCAGCCATATGCCGCCCAAGCGAGAGCCCGATTCTTCGTCCGACCGTCGCATGCGATGAGCAGCAGCCACCAAGAGACCGCGACCAGTGCGACCAGCACGCTGTACATCCGATACAGGCGATCCCACTCGACCAGGGCCGGCTCCAACGCGACGACGAGCGCTGCGATGGCCGCCGCCCGGGGTCCGGATATGCGCCGCCCCATGGCCCAAGTCGCCAGGATCGTCAACAGGCCAAAGGGCGCGGACAAGTAGCGGTAATCCCAGCTCTGCCAGTGCAAGAGCCGGATCAGATAATGGGTCGCCAGA
This sequence comes from Vulcanimicrobiota bacterium, assembly GCA_014304875.1. Taxonomy (GTDB): domain Bacteria; phylum Vulcanimicrobiota; class Vulcanimicrobiia; order Eremiobacterales; family Eremiobacteraceae; genus Mawsoniella; species Mawsoniella australis. The sequence continues at coordinate 4,344 of JACRUD010000107.1, read as the reverse complement.
TAAAACGTCGGGGGGTGAAAATCGCCGTAGGCGATCTCGTGAAGCATCCGATGGATCGGCAAGGCCGCGATCCGCAGAGTGAACGCCTCGTCGAGAAAAAGACTGTGGTCGGTTATATGCCAGAAACGGACGAACGCGCCGAGGAGCAGCGCCAAACCTAGCCATCCCAATGAGGCCCCCGGACTTCGCGCTGTGCGGTCGGCACGAGCCAGAACATCGAGCTTCGCCGGCGCAGGGACGTCTGAGACCGCGAGCCCGGTTCCCATAATCACGTCGGCTGATTACCTGTGAATGTCGGTCTTGAGCTGGGAAATCGCCCTGGCGATGGTCCTCGATATGTGTTTTTGAGAAGATCCCAGGCGGCGCGCGATCTCGGTCTGAGAGAAATCCATGTAAAAGAACAAATAGACGATGCGACGTTCGAAGTTCGCCAGATTCTCCAGCGCTTTGTCTAAAGCGATGCGATCTTCGACGGGTAAGCGGAACGAAACGTAACGCGGACTGCGAAGCTGCTGCGAGCGATCGATGTCGTCCAATGACGCGCCGTCGTCGGCCGATGCGATGCGAAAGTGTTCGCGCAGCGACAAAAGCTCGGCCATCCCGACGTCGGTGAGGTTCATCTCAGCGGCCAGCTCGGCGGCCGTCGGGGTTCGCAGCAGCTTGCCGAACAGACGGTCCGATGCGCCGTTGAACCTGCGGTTGAGTCCTTGATACCAGCGCGGCACGCGCATGGCTGAAGCGAAGTCGCGCAAGTGGTGCGAGATCTCGCCTGAGATCATGCTGCGGGCGTACGCGCTGAACGGCACTCGCAGGGACCCATCGAAGCGGTCCACCGCTTTTAACAAGCCGACGTACCCGACTTGCACGAAGTCGCCACGCTGATCGGGCTCGCGCGCCATCTTGCCGGCGATCGATTCGGCAAGGTAGGCGTACTTGAAGACGATTCGATCGCGCCCCTCGATCGAGCGGCTCCGCTCGTACTCCACGATGTCCGGATCCGGATCCTGATCCGCACACTCGACAGGGCCGGCCCGCTTGACCGAGCGAGCCATTTCTATTTGATGTTGCCGATAATCTGGTACAGCGGCAAGAACACCGAGATGACGATGAAGCCCACGACGAAGCCCATGCCCAAGATCATGAGGGGCTCGAGCAGCGACGTCAGTGAGGTCAACATGTAATCCACTTCGGTATCGTAGAAATCTGCTATCTTCGACAGCATGCCGTCCAGATTGCCGGTCTCTTCGCCGACGGCAACCATCTGGGTGACAAGAGGCGGGAACATCCCCGAAAGCTGCAGCGGAACGGCGATCGACTCGCCTTCCCGGACGGAATCGCGCACTTTGTTGACCGTTTCGGCGACGACTTCGTTGCCGGATGCCTTGCCCACTATCTCCAGAGCCTGCATGATGGGAACGCCCGATTGGAGCAGGGTGCCTAAAGTTCGGCAAAACCGTGAGATCGCCACCTTGCGGATGAGCAGACCGAAGACCGGCAGCTTCAGCTTGAATGCATCGTACTGGCGCCGACCGGCTTGTTTGGCCGTATATCTTTTGAAGGCAAAGAACGCGACGCCCGCCAGACCGAGCGACGGGAAGAGCACCAGCGGATTGCGGGCGCCGTTTGTAAAGCCGATCAATATCTTGGTCGGCAGCGGCAGCTTCATTTGCATGGAGACGAAGAGCTGGACGAACGTCGGCAGGATGAAGGTGACCAAGAAAACGACGATCGCCACCGCCATCACCATGATGACGGTCGGGTAGGTCATCGCGGCTTTGACCTTCTTCTTCAGGTTGAAGTCTTTTTCCAAAAATCCCGCGAGGCGGTTGAGGACGTCGTCCAAGATACCGCCAAGTTCGCCGGCCCGCACCATGTTGATGAACAACGGCGAGAAGACTTTGGGAAACTTCGCGAGCGAGCCGGCGAGCGTCGAGCCGCCCTCGACGTCGCGCCGAACGGAAACGAGGATGGGTTTCAGTTTGGAGTCTTCGGTCTGAAGCGCGAGCACGTCCAGACAGCGCACCATGGCCAGTCCGGCGTTGATCATCGTCGCGAACTGGCGGGAGAACACCACCAGAGCTTGTTCGCCCACGCCTTTGAAGCGTCCGAGCACGGCCCCGATGTCGGTGCTCATGCCGCCGGTGTTCTTTTGGCTTATGCCGGTGACGTAATAGTTCATGTCACGCAGCTTCGCGCGGAGAACCCGCTCGTTCTCGGCTTCTATAACGCCGTTGACCGTCTTGCCGGCCGCGTCTTTCGCCTGATATGCGAAACTAGGCATGTGAAGGTCTCCCGATATTACAGCTTGGTGTTCTGACCCACGATGATGATGATCAAAAGGATCAGAAGCCAGGCTAGCGACATTTGCATGGACGGTCTCCTTTACGGTACCGGTTCTTACACGCCCTCGATGAGCTTGCGCAGCTCCTCGGGGTGCATCGAGGCGTTCAACGCCTCCTCTGCGGTGATCATGTGCTTGCGCACCAGGTCCCGCAGCGCCATGTCGAAAGTCTGCATGTGCATGACGCGGCTGGTGACGATCGCGTTGTGGATCTGGTGCGTTTTATTCTCGCGGATAAGATTGCGGATGGCGGGAGTCGCCATCAACACCTCGGTGGCCGGAACGCGCCCGACACCCGAAGCGTGCGGCAGCAGCCGCATGCAGACGATCGCTTCGATGACCGACGACACCTGCACCCGGATCTGCTGCTGCTGATGCGCCGGAAACACGTCGATGATACGGTCGATGCTCTGCGCGGCGTCGGAGGTGTGCAGGGTCGCGAAAACGAGATGGCCCGTCTCGGCGATGGTCAGCGTCGTTGCGATGGTGTCCATGTCGCGCATCTCGCCCACCATCACGACGTCGGGATCTTCGCGCAGCGCGGCGCGCAGCGCGTTTGCAAAGCTGTACGAGTCCTGTCCCATCTCGCGCTGGTTGATCATCGACATCTTGTGATAGTGCAGGTACTCGATGGGATCTTCCATGGTCAGGATATGGCGCGCCTGAGTCGCGTTGATGACGTCGATCATCGACGCGAGCGCCGTGGATTTGCCCGAACCGGTCGGGCCGGTGACCAGGATCAAGCCATGCGGACGCGTGACCAGATCGGCCATGACCGGCGGCAGATTCAGCGTGGACAGGGGCGGCACCTGAGAGGGGATGGCCCGGAAAACCGACCCGATCACCCCGCGCTGCTTGAACGCGTTGATGCGGAAGCGGCCGAATCCTTTGAGTCCGTGCGAAAAGTCCAACTCGAGGTTTTTTTCGAATTTCTCTTTTTGCGCATCGGTCAGGATGCTGTAGACCAGGCGTTTCATGTCGTCCGGCGTCAGCTTGGGAAATTCCGTCGGCGAAAGACGGCCGTCGATGCGCAGCATCGGAGGCAGTCCCACGCACATGTGAAGATCCGACGCGCCACGTTCGATGGTGACCCGCATCAACTCGTCCATGCGTAGGCCTAAAAGCTCGCTTACTGCTGTTGCCATCTGAATCGCCTTACCGACGTCGCGGTCGAATGGACTCTCCAGCGCCCGAAGTCAAGCGGGGCGCTGTTGCGTCTCCCATACGGTATCGGCAGGCAACTCCCGTTCCACAACCTCGTCCAAAGGATGCATTCCTCTGCGGGATCGGGCGACGGCGACCGGCAAGGTCAGGTACGCGATCGTCAGGGCGACCAGCGCCGCCGTTCCCCACGGCGCTTGGCCTGCGAGATGCGTTGCGTCCAGCGCGTAGCGCAAAACGATCAGTAGGCCAAACCACCACGCATAGACGGCCCAGCGGCCGCGTCCGGCGGCTGCCGGCAAGAGCCAGAGCAAATACCAGGGGTGGATGATCGGCGACGCCCACAGCAAAGCGCTGGTCGCGCGCCACAATTCTTCTAACCGACGGCTCCGCCGGAACCGCAAAATCGCAAACAAAGCGACCGCGCAGAATGCGGCGACGAAGCTGAGCTGGACCAGGCGCGGCCACGAAGGCTGGCCGAGCAACGGCAGTACGAGAGAGCTGCCGAGCGCAGGCAGTGCAGCTCTGCCCGACGCGAAGAACGGCAAGTTCACCATCCAAGCCGGCGACATCGCAAACGTTCCGCCATGTCCGACCACGGAATAGAGCGTCTGCGGTCCGAGCCAAAACGGTTTGAAGCAGATGACAGGCACCCCGATGGCCAGCGCGGCGCTCAAAAAACCGGCCAGGCGTCCGTTGCGAGCGGCGCGGATGACCAGAAACGGTAAAGCGACGACGGAAACGTACTTGATGGCGATCGAGGCGCCCAGTATCAGACCGGCCAGCAACGGGTAGTCTTCAACGATCGCGAAAGCCCAAACCGCCAGCGCAACCATGATCGT
>JACRUD010000186.1 GCA_014304875.1 Vulcanimicrobiota bacterium | reverse complement strand
GTCGAGTTTCTGCGCAAAGGGCGGCTGGTTCTCATCGCGGGCCGCTGCAAGATCCGTGAGTACACCGATCGCGAGAACAACCGTCGCACGGCAGTGGAAGTGGTCGCCGACGATTTTCAAATGCTCGACTCCCGGCCGGCTGGCGAAGGCGGGGCGCAGCCAAGAGTCGCCGAACAGGCTTCCGCCGCGGGAAACCTGCCCGATTACGAATTTCAGGACGCCGACGAAGAAGTTCCGTTCTAGGAGGATTACGCGCCAATGCCCGCCCCTCGAACAAAGCCGAAGCGGAAAGCCGCCAAGGACCGCAAACCCAAACGTAAGGTCTGTTCGTTTTGCGTTGAAAAAGTAGCGCACATCGATTATAAGGATGCGCCGCGCCTGCGCAAGTACGTTTCGGAGCGTGGGAAGATTCTGCCGCGCCGCATATCCGGAAGTTGTGCCCGCCATCAGCGCGCACTGACGTCCGCGGTGAAGCGCGCGCGAGTCATTGCGCTGTTGCCCTTCAGCACTGAATAACCGTACGGACTAGTCGGTGAAGATCATCTTAAAAGAAGACGTGCGCGGCGTCGGTAAAGCGGGCGCCGTCGTGGAAGTGGCGGAGGGTTACGGGCGTAATTTTCTGGTTCCTCGCGGATTAGCGTTAGAAGCCACGTCCGGTAATCTCGCGCATCTTGCGAGCCTCAAGGCGGCCAGCACAAAGCGAGACGATAAACGGTTGAGCGAAGTGAAGGACATGGCCGCGCTCCTCGAGCGGCAACCCGTGACGGTTAAAGCAAAAGCCGGCGATCAGGGCCGCCTTTTCGGGGCTGTGACCAACGCACAAATCGCGGACAGTCTCAAGGCTGGACTCGGGATCGATATCGACCGACACAAAATCGATCTGGGCGAACCGATCAAGAGCGCGGGCGACCACCCTTGCGTCGTCAAGCTGGGCTCGGGCATCTCTGCCAAAATCACGGTTCGCGTCGTCACGGCATAAAGGCCGGGCCCATTTGTGACCGAACCGCCGCGCCGCAAGCAAGCGTGCAAGCCGAAGCCCTCCTTTGACGCAGCGCTCGCGCGCCAAGTGAGCGCGTTGTACGAAACGCTGACCACGATCTTAGGGGCGGAAGACCTCGTCCTCAAAGCAGGCAAGCTCAACGCCCTAAAACTCATGCGAAGCCGTTCGCTGCCGCACCGTTTACTCGCCCTGCAACGCCTGGTGTTCGAAGATCCGACCATCGAGAAGCCTGTCCGACAGGATGAAATCTCCGGCCTCGTCAACGCCATCCAAGAAGAACTTGCCGATCTGCTCGCGCACCGCTCCCTCGAAGAGACCATAGAGAAGAAGATCAACGCGAAGATGCTCGAGCGTCACCAGCACTACGTCAACGATCTTCGGCTGGAGGCGTTGCGCGAAGAGTCAGGCCCGGAAACGTCCTCCACCCTCAAGAAAAAAGAAGAGCTCGACGCTTTGGAAAAGCGAGGATTGCCTTCTTCGGCGCTCGCCGTCTTGCGGCCGTCATCGTTGGATGAGGTCGTAGGACAGGATGAGGCGATTCGCGCTCTTATCGCCAAAATCGCGACGCCGTTTCCTCAGCACGTCATCTTGTTCGGACCGCCGGGAGTCGGGAAAACCACCGTCGCCCGCCTAGCGCTGGAGCGCGCCAAGGAATCCGCCTACACGCCTTTTTCGGCCGATGCCGCCTTTGTTGAAGTGGGCGGTTCGACGTTGCGCTGGGACCCACGTGAGGCGACCAACCCGCTGCTGGGCTCCGTCCACGATCCCATCTACCAGGGCAGCCGCCGCGATCTGGCCGAAGGCGGCATTCCGGAACCAAAGCTCGGGCTCGTGACGAAGGCGCACGGTGGCATCCTTTTCATCGACGAGCTCGGCGAACTCGACCCCATGCTGCAGGTCAAACTGCTGAAAGTCCTCGAGGATAAGCGCGTCAGCTTTGAATCCTCCTATTATGATGAAAGCGATGCGAACGTTCCGGCGTACATCAAGAAACTGTTCGCCGACGGGGCGCCGGCGGATTTCGTGCTCATCGGTGCGACGACGCGCTCTCCCGAGGAGATCGATCCGGCGGTGCGCTCGCGTTGCGCCGACGTGTTCTTTCTCCCGCTCGACCGCGCTCAGATCGCGACGATCGTGGGTCAAGCGGCGGGCCGACTGCAGGCGACGGTTGAACCAGGCGCGGCGGAGTTGATCGCCGATTTCACGCTCGAAGGGCGCATGGCCGTGCAGATATTAGCCGATGCATTCGGCCTAGCGCTCTACGGTGCCGACGGGCGCGGCTCGCGCACGGTCATCGACCGAAATGATGTGCTGGAGGTCGTGCGCAGTCGCCGGCTCGCACAGCACTCGCTGGTCAGAGCGTCCGCGCAGCCGGAGATCGGCAAGGCCTTCGGGCTTGGCGTGAGCGGTTTTTCCGGAAGCATCCTCGAGTTTGAAGCATCCGCATTCGCCGCATCGCGCAAAGGCAAGGGAGCGGTCCGCTTCAACGACACGGCCGGAAAAATGGCGCGCGATTCTGTGTTCAACGCCGCTGCCGTCATCCGCGCCGTGTGCGGCATCGATCCGGCCGACTTCGACCTTCACATCAACGTGATCGGCGGCGGCGCCATCGACGGGCCCTCCGCCGGGTTGGCCGTCTTCCTGGTCTTGTATTCCGCCTTACGACGGTTGCCGGTTCCCCAGGACATCGCGATGACCGGAGAGCTGAGCATCCAGGGGCGCATTCGGGCGGTAGGCGGCATTGCGGAGAAGACCTTTGCAGCCGGCATGGCGGGGATGCGCAAAATCGTCATCCCGCGCGAAAATGCCGCCGATGCTCCCCGCGAGTCGGTCGTCGACATCGTCCCCGTCTCCGATATCAGCGAGGCGCTGGAAGCGTTAGGCATGCCCGCGGCTGCCAAGCCATAGCAACCCATCCATGCTGAGCCTGGACAGGATCCCGCCGCAGAATCTCGATGCCGAGCAAGCAGTTCTCGGTGCCATCATGGTCGATCGCGACCTGATGCCGGTCGTCAGCGAGATACTAGAGCGAGCGGATTTTTACGCGCCCCACAACGGCACCGTCTTCGACGTCCTGACGACGCTTTACGAGCGTGGGGAGCCGATCGATAAGATATCGGTCGCCGAGGAACTGCGCCAGCGCAGGTTGCTGGACGAAGTCGGCGGCGTCGACCATTTGAGTCAGCTGCTCAACGCCGTGCCCACGGCCGCCTCAGCTGAATATTACGCAAAGGTCGTCGCAGAAAAATCGGTGCTGCGATCCTTGATCACGGCGGGCGGCCGCATCACCACGATGGGATTCGAGCCGACCGATGACGTCGAAGACACGCTTGACCGATGCGAGCAGATGATCTTCGAGATAGGGCGCAGGCAAGCCGGCGGCTTCATCTTGGTGAAGGATCTGCTCAAGCCGACATTCGAGCAGATCGACCGCCTGTACCACCAAAAGGGCCAAGTCACAGGCGTGCCGTCCGGCTTTCGCGACTTGGACCGATATACGACCGGCTTTCAGGCGGGCGAGCTGATCATCATCGCGGCACGCCCCTCGATGGGCAAGACCTCGTTGTGTTTGAACATCGCCATGCATGCCGCTAAGGAGGCGGGCAAGGCAGTGGCCGTTTTTTCATTGGAGATGAGCAACGAGCAGCTCGTGCAGAGATTGTTGGCCGGCGAATCGCGCATCGACGCGCAGCGATTGCGCAGCGGAAATATCAAAGACGAAGAATGGGGCGAAATAACCAAGGCCATGGGCGTGCTGGCCGAGGTGCCGATCTACATAGACGACTCCGCAGCGCTCACCGTCGGCGAACTGCGGACTAGGGCGCGGCGTCTGCGAGCCGGCACGGGCTTGGACTTGATCGCCGTCGACTACCTGCAGCTGCTCCGCTCGAGCAGCACGAGACAGATCAACCGGGTTGAGGTCATCGACGACATCTGCCGCGGGCTCAAAGCGCTGGCCAAAGAGCTGAAAGTCCCGATCATCGCTTTGGCGCAGCTCAACCGCTCGCCGGAGACCCGCAACGAAAAGCGTCCCCTGTTGTCGGATTTGAGAGAATCGGGCGGCATCGAGCAAGAGGCAGACGTGGTGGCTTTCATTTATCGTGACGAGTACTATAACGCTCCATCCGCCGACAACGAAGGCGTCGCGGAGGTCATCCTCGCGAAGCAGCGCAACGGCCCGACCGGTACCGTCGAGCTGCGGTTTGACAAGAAGCTGACCACGTTTCACGATCTCGATCGCGAGCACGCCGCCTACTAAGGCGCCCAGGGGCGAATGTGAAGAGGCCGCGAGCGCGAACGCTTGCGGCCTCTTTGTCGGAGCCAGCCGGCTCCTTATCGTTGGTTGACGTACTGCAGTGCGGCGTTTAGCTCGGCGCGCGCTCGCTGAAGGTCGCCGATCGCCTTGGCACGGTAGCCGCCGTAGTCGTGCGCATCCCCCTGGAGCATGCTGAGCGCTTTTTGCGCGTAGCGGTTCACGAGTTCGAGGTTTTCGTTGCTGGCGCTCTGCTTGCGCAGACCGCTGCGATCGATGTCGGGCACGGACGGCGGGGCGCCCACGGCTTTCATGTCGACCCGTAGCGCTTGCTGGAGCGCGACGCGGGCTTCGCCGAGGTCGCGAACCGCGGCGGCGCGATGGCCGGCGTAGTCGCGCTGGTCGGAGTTGAGCATGTCGATCGCGCGTTCCAGGTAGCCGCGTGTCATTTGGATATTGCGATCGCTCCCCATGTTGGCGTCAGGCTGCACGCCACGATCGCGGTCAGGATGTTGTTGGGCGTATTGCAGGGCGGCGACGAGGTCCGCTCGCGCGCGCCGCAGGTCCGCGATTGCTTTAAGGCGATAGCCGCCGTAGTCGCCGGCATCGCCTTGTAGCATGTCGATTGCTTTTTCGATGTAGCCGCGGCTGGACTCGATCGTCTCATTGCTGGCATTCTGGTTCATCATGCCGCTGCGATCGATGTCGGGGAAGGCCGGAGGCGGGGGCAAAGGGCGCATGCCCTCGCGACCGCGATCGGAGTTGAGGGCCGAACGGAGATCCTCGCGAGCCTGCACTAGCGCCGCGACGGCAGCGGCGCGATGACCGCCGTAGTCGCGTTGGCCGCGTTGCAGTTTGTCGATGGCTTTCTCGACATAGCCGCGCGTGAACTGGATGTTGCGGTCGCTGCGCACTTGTCGTGACGAATTGTCCCTATCCGTGCGGATGTGGCGCGCTGAAACCGCGGGTGCGCCCGGTTGCTCAGCGTTCGCCGCGCCGGTTGCTGCCACAAAGGCAGCGACGCCCGCGGCCAGAGTCAAAACCCCAAATCGTTGCATGTACTGTCTCGCTTTCTTACAGACGGGCTGTACACGCTATAAACGTCTCCCGCTGATGTAACGTTCTCCCGGACGATGAAAAAACGATGAGCGAGGGGCGGCCCCGCAGTAAGGAATGCATACAGGTCCCCCTGTGTTGGCCCGCCCATACCGACCTAGCCCTGGGTGAACTTAAGGTTGCTTGTCACCCACCAACCACGGGCTATGGCGGCGGCAGGTTCAACAAAGTGCCATCGCATAACACATGACATATCATTGCGCCGACGTAGCTCAGTGGTAGAGCAACGGTTTCGTAATTCCGAGCCGCCAAAGGCGCCGTGACATTGAAGATGTCGCGGTGCCTTGTTACATGCGCGTTTGGCGGATTCGCGAGTGTTGCCCATGCACTTCCAAGAACGCCTGTTTCGCATGGTATTGAGAAGTTTTGGGGGCAGAGTGTGGGCAGCGGTCCCCTGCTAAGCGGCCTCGCGATAGGGCTATGCAGAGATTAAATCTGCCAAGCAAGAGCCTTTTGAATACTATCGCATTTTATCCCGCTCACGCTTCTCGAGCGGCAGGGGTCAACGAAGGCTTGTAAACCGCGCAAACGGGTGGATAACGTCCGCTATTTTGACCTGACCCCATTTAGTGAAGCACTCTAACTAGGAAATCAGTCGACGTATTGG
>JACRUD010000012.1:2099-6010 GCA_014304875.1 Vulcanimicrobiota bacterium | reverse complement strand
AACGATTTCTGTGTCCGCCAGACGTCCAGCCCCGCCCGTCCGACGGGCACTCCCCGGGCGGCCCGAATCTCGGCTTCAGCATCGAGCAGATAGCGGATGCGTTCGTCGGTCGAAACCGAATCCGGATCGACGGCGAACGGCGTCCGGTAGGTGTCGACGAACTTTCCGGCGGGCAACAACTCGATGCCGTGTCCTTTGACGGCCGCGCTGGCTCTTGCGATGTCAACGGCCAGGGCGCTGACGCGATCGATCTCGCGACTCGTGACGTTCGCGCTCGAGGCGAACCCCCAGGCGCCGTCGACAAAGGCTCGCACGGAGAACCCGATGCTCTCTGAATCGGTCAAGCCGTTGACGACGCCGTTGCGGACCTCGGCATGCTGATCTCGTACACGGCCGATTCGCACATCAGCGTACTCGGCTTTGCAGCTCACGGCAGTATCCAGCGCGCGTTGCGCTTCCCCCTCAAACTCCACGAACGCCACTCCATCGCCCCATGAAAACTTGCCGAGCGCCCGGCCCGGCAATGCGAACCGCTTACACTCCTCGCGGATGTCGACCTTGCCCCTGCACCGACGTGTCCGCGCGTCTGGCCGGCGCCGGCCGTCAGGGCGCTACATCGCCGCGCCGCTCCTGGCGGCCGCGCGGGTCGCCGCGAGCGCCTGCTCGAGATCGGCGATGATGTCCGACTGCGCCTCGATCCCGACGGACAAGCGCAGCAATCCATCGGTCACGCCGCGCTCGTCGCGCATGGCCGCCGGGATAGCGCCGTGGGTCATGCTGGCTGGATGGCAGATCAGAGACTCCACGCCGCCCAGGCTCTCGGCCAGCGAGAATATCTTCGTTTTCGACGCGAAGTCCCGCGCCCGGCCAGGCGCACCGCACAGCGTGAAGGAGACCATGCCGCCGAAGCCGCGCATCTGGCGGCGCGCCAGATCGTGTTGCGGATGCGACGCAAGACCGGGATAGTAGACCCGCTCCACATCGGGGTGGCCATCGAGATATTCGGCCACAGCGCGAGCGTTTTTCTCGTGCGCGGTCATCCGCAACGCGAGCGTCTTGGCGCCGCGCAAAGTCAGAAAACAATCGAAGGGCGCGGGCACGCCGCCGACAGCGTTTTGATGAAACTTCACGATCTCGTAAAGCTCCTTTTTATCCGTCGCCATGAAGCCGCCGACGACGTCGGAGTGGCCGCCGATGTATTTGGTCGTCGAGTGGACGACCATGTCGGCGCCCAAAACCAGCGGATTCTGCAGGAACGGGCTGGCGAAGGTGTTGTCGACGGCCGTCAAGATGCCGCGACGCCGGCTCATCGCGGCGATCGTCGCGATGTCGGCCAGCTTGAGCATCGGGTTCGTCGGCGACTCGAGCCACACGAGTCGGGTCGCCGCGACGACCGCCTTTTCCACCTCGAGGGGATCGCTCGCGTCGACGTAGCTGAAGGAAAGGCCGTAACGCGACAGCACTTTATCGAAGAGCCGATAGGTGCCGCCGTAGAGATCGTCCGTGACCACGACGTGGTCGCCGGCGGAACAGATGTTCATCATCGCCGATGTCGCGGCCATGCCGCTGGAAAAACACAGGCCGTACTTGGCGTTCTCCAACGCCGCCAGGCAGCGCTCGAGCGCCAGTCGACTCGGATTGGCCGTGCGGGAATAATCGAAGCCCTTATGGGCGCCGGGCGATTGCTGCGTGTAGGTCGAGGTCTGATAGATGGGCACGATGGTCGCGCCCGTGACCGGCTCGGGCTCTTGACCGACGTGAATGGCTTTGGTCGCGAACTCCATGCTGGTCCTTACACTCCTGAAAGATAAGTGATGATATCCATCTTCGTGAGCACGCCGACGGGCGTCTCTTCGTGGCCCACGATGATGGCTGCATGGCCGAGCGAGAGGGCGCGGTATGCTTGCTCCACCTCTTCCCGTTCGTCCAACAACGGAAACGGACTGCCCATGATGTCTTTGACCTCGGCGTGGACGATATCGGCCCGATCGTAGAACAACTGCATCACCGCGACTTCGTTGATGCTTCCGACGATCGCGCCGCGATCCACGACCGGGATCTGCGAGATCTGAAACTGGCGCATCAGCTCGACGCTGCGCTTGACCGAGTCTGAGGGAGACAGGGTGATGAACTGTGCCGGCTGTCCTTTGGAGCGAAGCACGTGGCCGACCGTCGCCGCACGACCCTCTTCGCCTAAAAAACCGTTGGCCTTCATCCATTCATCGTTGAAAAGCTTGGACAGATATCCCCGCCCGTTATCGGGCAAAAGAACGACCATCACGGCATCGCTCGGCAGCGCCCGCGCGACGCGTTGCGCCGCCACGGCAGCCGTGCCGGAAGAGCCTCCCACTAAGAGCCCTTCCTCGCGGCAGATGCGGCGCGCCATGAGGAACGACTCTTTGTCCGAGACCCGTTCGATGCGGTCGATCGCCTTGAGGTCGACTGTGGCCGGCAGAAAATCCTCGCCGATGCCCTCGACCTTATACGACTTCGCGGTGTCGCCGGAATAGATCGAGCCTTCGGGGTCGGCGCCGACGACGAACACGGCTGGATTGCGGCTCTTGAGGAAATGCGAGACGCCGGATATCGTCCCGCCGGTCCCGACTCCGCTGACGAAGTGAGTCACGTTTCCGGCGGTCTGCTCCCATATCTCGGGGCCGGTCGTCTCTTCATGCGCTTTCGGATTGAGCGGGTTGGCGAACTGATTGGGTTGAAAAGCTCCGGGGATCTCCTCGGCGAGCTTGGCGGCGACCGCGTAGTACGACTCAGGACTGCTTGCAGGCACTTTGGCGGGCGTGATGACGATCTCGGCTCCGTAGGCGCGCAAAAGACGCACCTTCTCATCGCTCACCTTATCGGGCATGACGAGGATGCAGCGGTATCCCCTGATGGCCGACACCATCGCGAGACCCGTTCCGGTATTGCCCGAAGTCGCTTCGACGATGGTGCCGCCGGGCCGCAGCGCGCCCCGCTGCTCGGCATCCCGAATCATGGCGAGCGCCGGCCGATCTTTGACCGAACCGCCGGGATTCAAGTACTCGACCTTTGCCAGCACCAGGCAGGTCGCCCCGTCCATCACCCGCCGCAGCCGCACGAGCGGCGTGCGACCCACCGCATCCAGCGCGCAGTCGTAATAGCGCATGCCGCCATGGTCAGCGCCGCCCGAGAAGGATGCGGCTAAATCCGTTTTCACGATCGCGGCTCCTTTACGACGCCCGCCCGGCTAGGAAGTCTTCGGTGCGGCTATCGGCGGGTCTGACGAAAAAGGAGGTCGTGTCGCCGCTTTCCACGATATCGCCGCCGCACACGTAGCACGCTGTGTCGGACAGTCTTGCCGCTTGATGCAAGTCTCCTGTGGCCAACAGCACCGTGCGATGGCTGCGCACCCGAGCGAGAACGTCTTCGACTCTCCTTGCCGCGATCGTCTCCATGCAGCTCGTCGGGTCGTCGAACAACAACACGTCTGGGTCCAGCGCCAGCGACCGCGCCAGGCATACCTGCTGCTGGACGTCGAGCGCCAAAGACGCTGCGGGACGAGCGAGCACGTCGCGGACGCGTTCCCAGACAAGCGCATCCCGCAATGCCTGCTCGCAGCGCCATTCGACCTGGCGGCGGTCCGCCATGCCTCTTGCCCGAAGCCCGAGGGCGACGTTATCGAAGACGGACAGCGGCCAGATCGCCGGGCGCGCGAAGAGCATGCCGGCTCGGCGGCGCAATGCTGCCACGTCAGTTCCCGGCGCCATGATGTCCGCACCGTCAAGCTTGATCGTTCCGGTCACGCGAGTCTTGGGATTCAAATCATGCAGGCGGTTGATGGCCTTGAACAGCGTCGTCTTACCGCCTCCGGCCGGCCCTACGAATGCCACGGTCTTGCGCGCTGGGACGGCGATGTTGAGGTTTCGCAACGACGG
>JACRUD010000012.1:0-2089 GCA_014304875.1 Vulcanimicrobiota bacterium | reverse complement strand
GGGTGCTGACGTCTATCTTAGTCACGGCGACAAGGCCCCGTTCGCTCATCAGCTGGGCGCTTCGACGGCCGGAACCCGTCCGCATCCATCGTCGCCGTCGCTGCGCACGGCCCAGGCAGCCGCTCTCAAGGCGATCATCAGCGCGATCATCGCCAGAGCGCGCACGCCGTTTTCTGGAACCAGCGCGGCGTTGGTCGCGTCTCTCCACAACGCGACCGCCAGAGGAGGGTAGGTTGCTCCCAGCGCCGCCACAACGGCAGTCTGCCCGACCATCCCGCTGGCGCATGACAACAGAGGGGAGCGAAAAGCCGGCCAGGCGGCCGGCATGACGACGCCCGCTGCCGAAAACGCCGGCGACAATCCAGCGGCGGCCGCCGACTCTGCATGCCGAGCGGGAGCCCTCGACAGCGCCCGAACGAAGGAAACCGTCAAGCTGGGAGCATTCAGCGCCACGAGGGCGGCGATCATCGCCGGGACGTCCGAAACCCCCAGCGCGCGTGTCGCGATGAGCGCGCTGGTTCCGACGACGATCGAAGATAGACCGTTGACCCACGTCGCAAGAGCGGCAAGCATCTTTGCGAAGGGTCCGGACGCATCTGCCGCGACGCAGGCGGCCGAGAAGTATGCGAGCAAGGCGCAAACGATCAGTGCGGCGCTGACCAGAGCCGCCGTCATCCCCAAGGGCTGCGCCCAAGTCTTGGCAGCCGTCAAAGGCCCCTGCCGCGTGCCCGCGGCTGCTGCCAAATAGAGCACGGTTGCGGCGATGGTGGCCGCCGCGCCGACTGCCGCGGCAAGGCCGCACCGCGCCGCCCAGCGCATCATCCCAACACCCGCTCCCCTGATGGCGGCCGAGCGGCTAAAGCGCCGAGCGTGGTCAATGCCAGCAAGACGAGCGCGGCTAGAGCCGGCTGAGCGGCTCCGTGGCCCGACGTCGCATCCAACAGCGTTGCGCCCAGCGGCAAGGCCAGCTCGTGCGAGTGCGCGGACGCTCCGGCCGCAAAGATGATCTGCAGCGCGGTCGCCTCCGGGAACAGGCGCGCAAACGCCAGGCCGAGCGCAGGGCGCACATAGCGCCCCAGGGCGGGCCAAGCGGCTTGCGCTATCTGCGCCTGAGATGCGCCGGCCGCGGCGGCGCTTTCCCTCAGGCTAAAAGACGAAAGCGGGAAGCGCGCGTGCCTGCCAACGGACCGGCTGACGACGGATATCGCTAGGACGGTTAGGGTACAGACAGCTGCGACGACCTCCGAAATGGCAGCTCCACCGGCTCCCGCAAAAAAGACCGTCGCCGCAAGCCATCCCAAAACTGCGGCCGGCACGCAAGCGATGAAAGACAAAGAAACGTTCAAAGCTTGGCGTAAGCCGGGCGCAAGAGAATGACTAGACAAGCCGAGCGCAACGCCGAAGGCGCCCCCCAACGCGACGCCTGCCGCGGCTAGCGCCAGAGACGACAGGATCGCCCCGAACATCCCGGTCGGCAACCCTCCCTGCAGGCCATGCGTCCCGGCACCAAGCGCGGCCGCCAACAAGGTGACGGTCACGCAAATGGGCAGCGCGATGACGATGGAAGCGGACACGCGCGACAAGCCTACGACAAGCCGGATGGACCCGGATGACATCGATCCCGCCTTAGCCCAGGTGCCGACGGCTCCCTTGTCGTTCGGGGAGGCCCGCTACTCCTGTGAGACCGGTTCCAAAAACCGCCCACAGACGAATCGGTCTTAGCCGAATCTTCCGGTGATGTAGTCTTCCGTCCGTCTATCTTGAGGAGTCGTAAAGATCTTGGACGAGCGGTTGTATTCGATGAGCTCGCCGGGCGACGCCTCGCCCGCGAGCAAGAAGCCGGTGTAGTCCGAGACTCGCGCGGCCTGCTGCATGTTGTGGGTGACGATCACGATTGTGTACGTCGACTTCAGCTCACGCATCAGGTCTTCGATCTTGGTGGTGGAGATGGGATCCAACGCCGACGCCGGCTCATCCATGAGCAGCACCTCCGGCTCGACCGCCAGAGCACGCGCGATGCACAGCCGCTGTTGCTGCCCTCCGGAAAGAGATGTTCCCGGTTGGTGCAGCTTGTCGCGCACCTCTTCCC
>JACRUD010000015.1 GCA_014304875.1 Vulcanimicrobiota bacterium | reverse complement strand
ACCCAGCGTGGGAATGGCTCGCCGAGCGCGGCAACCGAGAGCGCCAAACGGGGTCACTATCCGAAGTCATCGCGGGTGCGGACGTCTTTATCGGTCTGTCGGCTCCCAACGTCTTGGCCGTCGAAGACGTACGCCGGATGGCACCCGACCCGATCGTCTTAGCGATGGCCAACCCACTTCCGGAGATCGCCCCCGAGATCGCAGAACCGTATGTCGCCGTCATGGCAACGGGCCGCTCAGACTATCCCAACCAAGTCAATAACCTGCTTGCTTTCCCGGGCGTTTTTCGTGGGGCTCTTGACGCCCGGGCCCGCTGCATCGACGAAGGCATGATGCTGGCGGCCGCTCACGCCATAGCAGGCGTGATCTCGCAAGCAGAACTGTCGGCCGAGTACATCGTTCCCAGCGTGTTCGACCCGCGTGTCGTCGAAGCGGTCAGCAAGGCGGTCGAGGCGGCGGCATTCGCGTCCAACGTCGCGCGCAAAGCACCCGCGGATGACATCGCCGCGACTATCGCAACGCAAGGATAACCGTGGCGGGCGGGACGAACGAGCGGCGGATGAAGAGCGCGCCCAAGCTGCGCACCCCGCTTCCCGATGGGCTGACGAAGCAAGCGCTGCGCGACATGTACTATGCCATGGTCATGACTCGCCTGTGCGACGACCGAGCTTTTGCGCTCAACCGGCAGGGCAAAATCCCGTTTGCCGCAACCTGCCAAGGTCACGAAGCCGTGCAGGTCGGCGCGGCCTACGCTTTAAAACGCGGAACCGATTGGCTGGTTCCATACTATCGCGACACGGCCATGGCGGTCGCTTTCGGGGTGACGGCAAAAGAGCAGCTGATGTGTCTGTTCGCCCGCAAAGGCGACATTTTTTCAAGCGGCCGCCAGTTCCCGAATCACTACAGCGTTCCGGATCGGAACATCGCGAGCATATCCAGCATCATCGCCGCTCACGTGACCCACGCCGTCGGCATGGCGCTCGCATTCAAGATGCGGAAAGAGCCGCGCGTCACGTTGGTGTCCTTCGGCGAAGGTTCGACGAGCGAAGGGGAGTGGCACGAAGCGCTGAACTTCGCGGGCATCCATAAAGTGCCATGCGTTTTTCTGTGCGAGAACAACGAGTACGCGATCTCGGTCCCGCAGCAGCTGCAGATGGCGGTCCGCAACGTCGCCGACCGCGCGGCCGGTTACGGCATTCCCGGCGTTTTGTGCGACGGCACCGACGTCATGGCGACCTACGTGACCGTGCGCGAGGCCGTGGAGCGAGCCCGGCGCGGTGAAGGCCCCACGCTGGTCGAAGCGAAGTGCTATCGCGCGATGTCGCACACGAGCGACGACAACCAACTGACGTATCGGACAAACGACGAGATCGAGGCCTTGAAGGGGCGCGACCCGATACCGAAGTTCGAAGCGTGGCTCAAGGAGAGAGGCGTCCTTGACGACGACGCGATGGCGTCGCTGCGCGCCAAGGCCCAAGCGGAAGTGGATGAAGCGACGGACTGGGCGGAAGAGCAGGCCCCGCCCACCGAAGACGATCTCTATACCCACGTCTACGCGCAAGGCCCGCTGGCCTGATTCTATGCCCGCAAAAAACGTTCTTGAAGCCGTACGAGACGCGTTGCACGACGCCCTGGAGCGCGACGATCGTGTCTTCCTGATGGGTGAAGACATCGGGCCGCGCGGCAACGTCTTTCGCATCACTGCGGGCTTTCTGGAAGAATTCGGCAGCGATCGCGTGATCGACACGCCTCTGGCCGAAGCATCGATCGTCGGGATCGCGGTCGGAGCGGCCATGGCCGGGATGCGCCCCATTGCGGAGATCCAGTTTGCGGATTTCATCTACCCGGCGTACAACCAGATCGTCGGGGAAGCGGCCAAAATACGCTACCGCAGCGCCGGTGGAAACTCGTGCCCGTTGGTCATCCGGACACCGTACGGCGGCGGGGTGCGAGGAGCGCTGTCGCACTCTGTTAGCGTGGAGGCTCTCTTCTATCACGTCCCTGGATTGAAGATATGCGTCCCTTCGACGCCTGCCGACGCGCAAGGCCTGCTCGCGAGCGCCGTGGCCGACGATGATCCGGTCTTATTCCTGGAGCACAAAAAGACGTACCGGCTTATCAAGGGCGACGTGCCAGCGGGCGACCATCGAGTTCCGATCGGCAAGGCCGACATCGCGCGCGTCGGGCGAGATCTGTCGGTGATCACGTACGGACTCATGCGCCATTACGCGGTCGAGGCGGCCCAGCGGCTCTCCGCCCAAGGGCTAGAGGCCGAAGTGCTCGATCTTCGTTCCATCCGGCCCATGGATCGCGGCGCGATCGTCGAGACGGCCGCCAAAACGCGCAAGGTCCTCATCGTGCACGAGGATCAAAAATTCGGCGGCGTCGGCGCGGAGGTGGCTGCGATCATCGCCGAGGAGGCGCTCTTCGAGCTGGACGCTCCCGTCCGCCGCTTGTGCGGCCCCGACGTTCCGGCGATGGGGTATGCAAAGGAATACGAAGACGCCTTCATGCCCAGCACCGAGCGTATCGAAAGCGCCATGCGCGAGCTAGCGGATTTTTAGGGAAGTAACGTGCCGACCATCACCATGCCGCAGCTCGGCGAAACGGTCACCGAAGGAACGGTCGGGCGCTGGCTAAAGAAGGTGGGCGATCCTGTCGCCAAATACGAGCCGCTCCTTGAAGTAGAGACCGACAAAGTCGCATCCGAGATCCCGTCGCCGTTTGCGGGGGTGCTCAGCGAGATTTTCGCGGCCGAAGGTGAAACCGTCGCCGTCGGAGCGCCCGTCGGCGAAATCGCGCTCTCCGCTGCGCCCGGTGTTGCAGGGCCCAAGAGCGACGTGGATGCGGGGCGACCGTTAGTTGCACCGCAGCCCGCTGCTTCCGCCACGGCGGGATCACGCCGATTCGATGGCGCTCTGCCGACATCGAGCGACGGCATCCGCTATTCTCCGGCCGTCCGCAAGCTCGCGCGCCAGCACCGTGTGGATCTCCAGGGCGTCAGAGGGAGCGGACGGGGGGGCCGGGTGACGGCGCGCGACGTGGCTGCTTTCGCTCAAAGCGGCGATGCCGCTGCGGCGCAAGCGACGGCCGGGCAACAACCCGTTGCCAGCACAGCGTCGTCGGCCGGCGCCGCTCGTCCGTCGACCGCGATACAAGACGTTCCGGTCTCGCCGCCTGGCTCTGATGATACGGTGGTCCGGCTCACTCCCATTCGCAAGACCATCGCCGAGCGGATGGTCTTTTCGCGCTCGACAATTCCGTTCGCGTGGTCCATGGTCGAAGCGGACATCACCGATGTCGTACGATGGCGAGCCGCTGAGAAAGACGCCTTCAAAGCCCGGGAGGGCGTCAACCTCACGTATCTGCCGGTCGTCATCGCCTCCGTGTGCGGCGCGTTGCGCGAGTTCCCCGCCGTCAATAGCTCGTGGGCCGGCGATCACATCATCGTGCGCAAACACGTCAACGTCGGGGTCGCGGTCGACGCGGAAGAAGGGCTTGTCGTCCCGGTCTTGCGCGACGCCGACCGTTTCAGTCTTGCCGGCCTTGCGCAAGCCGTCAGCGAGCTCGCGGAGAAAGCGCGCAAGCGGCGGCTTACCATGGACGACCTTGCCGACGGCACGATCACGGTGAACAATACGGGAGCCTTGGGCAGCGTCGCCTCCGTGCCGATCATCAACCCGCCGCAGGCCGCGATCGTCACCATGGAGGCCGTTGTGAAGCGCCCCTGGGTGGTCAACGATGCTTTGGCAATCCGTTCCATCATGAACTTGTGCTTGTGCTTCGATCACCGCGTGTTCGACGGAGGAATGGCATCGCGATTCCTCCAGTCGGTCAAGCGCCGTCTGGAGAACTTTTCCAGCCAACCGTCCTGATGGACGTGTTCGGACCGCTTTCGTAACGCAACATGTCCGGTCTCGCTAGCGCCGACGGATGCTAGACGAGATCGCGCAGGTCCCGGCGGCGCAGGGCGACGACGGCTGCCGCGACGATCGCGACACCAGCCACCGCGAACGTCTTGGGCAAAGAGGTGATGCTGGCTGTCGTCCCGAGCAGCCACGATCCGAGCGGCATGAAACCCAAAAAGATCATCGTGTACATCGACATGACCCGTCCGCGCATATCCAGCGGCGTATAGGTTTGCAGCAGCGTGTTCGACATCCCCATGAACATCATGATGGCGCCGCCTAACAGCAACAGCATCGCCGCCGAAGCCGGCATCGAGCGCGTGAAGGAAAACAAAGTCAAGGCGATGCCGGCGACGCCGGCGCTTAGGATGAACACCAGTCCGCGGCCGCGCCTGATCCCCATGAGCGCCGTCGTGATGGACCCCATCAGCGCGCCCGCCCCGGCTGCGGCCATCAATATGCCCAAGCCCTTCGGGCCCCCGCCGGTCACGCTTTTTGCGAAGGCGGGCAGTAATTGGATGTAAGGCCTGGCGATGACCGCCAAGATCGCGGACAGGCCGATGATGGCGAGAACGACACGGTTGCCACGTACGTAACGGATGCCGTCGCCCACTTCTTTCCAGATACCGGTTCGACTCGCTACCTCGATGGGAGGCTTCGGCGCGATGCAGCCGAGCGCGGCCAAAACGGCGATGAACGAAAAGCCATTGATGAAAAAGCACGCGGGCAAACCGACGGTGCTCACCGCGATGCCGCCCAAAGCCGGGCCTATGACCGCCGGCCCGTTGAACGCCGCCGAATTCAGACCGATGGCGTTCATCAGATCTTCCTTTCCGACAAGCAAGGGGACGAGCGACTGTCGGGTGGGCGCGTCGAACGCGGCCGCGGCCGAAGAGATGGCGGCGATTATCATCACGTGCCAGATGCGCACCACGTGGAGCGCGACCAACGCGCCCAGGCCCAGCGCCGCGGTCGCCATGACGGTCTGAGTGATGACGAGCAGCCGCCGGCGGTCCATCCGGTCAGCCAGCGCACCCGCCAGTCCGGACAATGCCAACACGGGCATGGCGCGGACGAAACCGACGAGGCCCAGGTAGAAGGGTCCCAGGGTCGGTGAATTGGCGAGCTCGACGACCAGCCAGCCCTGCGCCAGCATCTGCATCCAGGATCCGGTATTGGATAGTATCAGCCCGAACCACAGCAGGCGGAATTCGCGATAGCCGAGCGCCCCAAGCCGCACCGCGAGTTGGTGCGGCGAAGCCGGCGTCGCACCCTGCGCTTGCTGCAAACAGAAACGACCGGGTTATGCACCCAGTCGTTTACTGTTAAGGTCAATGACTCTGTTGTTGCCCGGGCTTTCGAGTTGAAAGTTTCCGGATATCAACTCTCGCGCTCGGGCTTTACTGGGACGCGATCCCCAGGGTCATCATCGGGGGGTTATGCCCGATCCCAACGGCAGGAGACCTTTCCAAGAGATTCGGCTCACCGCGATTGCAATCGCAGCATCCGTTATTGCTTTCATCTCTTGGCACCGCGGTCGGTGTACTGGAAGTATACGATGCGTTACGGCTGGGCACAAGCGGACGACTGTTCGTTTTGAAAAGAAAACTGTGGATAAGCATCAGTGCCATTGCGCCGCCGCCGATTTTCTTAAACGCGGCACGAGCGAGAGGTTAGCGTGAATGCAAGCGGCGCGTCTTCAGCTCAGTTCTGAAATCGCGTCGCGCAAGACGTCGGCGCCGAAGCGCAATTGTTCCAGCGTTATGGTCAAAGAAGGCGACAACGATACGACGTTGCAGCTGGGTCCGGCGGCGAGGACGATTACGCCCCGGCGCAGCGCACCGGAGACGACTGCCGCGGCGATCGAAGGCGAAGGTGCGCCCGTCATGTCGACGCACTCTATGCCCCACATCAGACCTCGGCCTCGCACCTGGCCTATCCGACCGCCGGCGGCGTCGCGCAACTCTTGGAGCATGGAGCTCAGGGGCGCCTCGAGGTCCGCTGCGCGTTCCACCAGACCTAGTCGCTCGATCTCCGCGATGGAGGCCAAGGCGGCGGCGCAGCCCGCCGGGTTACCGAGCGAAGTGCTGGTGTGGATGGCTTCGCCCCGGGACTCCGGCCAGCGGTCCATGACCTTTGCCGTCCCCACGCAGGCCGAAATCGGAAAACCCGAAGACATCCCCTTGCCGATGCAGAGCAGGTCGGGGACGATGCCCGAGTGCTCGC